>DATLKM010000278.1:0-16298 GCA_035538435.1 Binatia bacterium | reverse complement strand
GCAGAATGTCACAGAAGGAAACAACGAGCAGGGCAACACAGTCTTCGTCGAATGCTTGAACGAAGACGGGATTGTCCGGCTCGCACTACCGCCAAGAGTCGCGAACGCCATATTTCGGCAACGCGATTCCCTGGCGGCACGGTGGCGCAGCAAGCAAGCGAAGCGAGTAGCGAAAGAGCGCAAGGATCGCGGCGAGCTTCCCGGCTTCATGAAGAAAGCCGGCTGATTTTGCTCCGAAACCGCAGCGCAAAAGTGGGCGAGTTGCAATCCCGGACTTGCCCACTTTCTTTTTGGGGCATATCCCGGCCGATTCTGCTAGTCTTCGGTGCGATCACCGTGGGGAAACAGCGTGCAAAAAAGAAACACGCGCGGACTCAAGCCGCCATGGAAGCCGGGGCAAAGCGGCAATCCGGCGGGACGACCGAAGAAGCGGCCGATCACGGACGAGTATTACGCGCTCGTGGATCTGGAAGTACCGCCGGAAGTCTGCAAGAAGCTCCGGATCAAGTACGTACCGGGCCGGACATTCTCGCAAGCGAACGCGCTCGCGCGGTTCATGGACGCACTGAGGAAAGAGGGACATCGAGCGTCAAAGGAAATCCGCGAAGCGATGGAAGGGAAAGCGCCGCAAAGAGTCGAGATCTCGACGCCGGAAAAGTCGGAGATCACGGTCCGGATCATCCACGATCGGAAGAAGCCGACATCCACAGAATAGAATACTCGGTCCATCTCCTCGATCCCTTCGATAAACAACGATTGCTAATCGACTCTCCGCTCAAGCGGAAGATGGTGCGAGCTGGCCGGCGCGGTGGAAAGACTACCGGGATCGCGATCCTGGCTTCCGAAGAGTGCGTCGAGAAAAAGCGGCGTGTACTCTATGCCGTGCCGACTGCAGATCAACTCGCGAGATTCTGGCATGAGACGGTAATCGCATTCGCGGAGCTGATCGAGTTCGGCATCGTGAAGAAGTACGAATCCGAGAAGATTATCGAATATCCCGGCACTGAGCAGCGCATCCGAGCCAAAACCGCATGGAATGCCGACACGCTCCGCGGCGATTACGGCGATCTGATCATTCTCGATGAGTTCCAGCTGATGAACGAAGACACGCTTGAAGTCGTCGTGTATCCGATGCTGATCGACAATGGCGGCGATCTCGTACTGATCTATACTCCGCCGCGGCTGCATTCCCGCTCGGCATCAAAGGCAACCGATAAGCGCCATGCAGCGAAGATGTACAAAGCTAAGAGCGAAGATCCGCGCTGGCTTACGATGTCGTGGACGTCACACGACAATCCACACTTGTCGCGTGAAGGATTGAACGAAGTCGCCGCGGACATGACGAGCTTTGCTTACCGGCTCGAAATCATGGCCGAAGACATCGAAGAAGTTCCCGGCGCTCTGTGGACGCCGGCGCTCATCGACAAGTATCGCGTCGCGAAGATCCCCGAATCCGCGCTGCCGCTCGTGCGCGTCGTCGTCGGCGTCGATCCGACGGGCAGCTCCATGAACGAAGCCGGCATCGTGGGTGCCGGCATGGGCCAGGACGGACACGGCTATGTGATCGCAGACAAATCTCTTCTCGCGCCGACGCCGCGAACCTGGGCGCAAGAGGCCGTATGGTTGTACTGCGATCTGAAAGCCGATCGGCTCGATGGCGAGCGGAACTATGGCGGCGACATGGTCAAGGAAGTCATTTCGACAGTCGATCCGAATGTGAACTATCACGACGTCACCGCTACCCGCGGCAAGATCGTGCGAGCCGAGC
The DNA here is from genome assembly GCA_035538435.1 of Binatia bacterium. Taxonomy (GTDB): domain Bacteria; phylum Acidobacteriota; class Terriglobia; order Terriglobales; family Acidobacteriaceae; genus Sulfotelmatobacter. The sequence goes on along the minus strand of DATLKM010000278.1, from coordinate 14,530 downwards.
CGATCGCTGCGCTGTACGAAAAAGGCTTCATCCATCACGTTGGCGAGTTCCCGCAGCTGGAAGAAGAACAATGCTCATACGTTCCCGGCATTAGCGAGCGATCGCCGAATCGCATGGACGCGCTTGTGTGGACACTGACCGATCTTTTCCCGGAGAATGTGCGGCTAACACTGGTAGAATCCCGGCTCGAAGAAATGGGCAAGCGCGAGCAGAAGATCGCAGTCGAGACATCAAAGCAGCTCACGAAGCCGGCGATCGCGCCGCAAACTGAGCGATGTCCAAACTGCGAATCTACGGCCGTAGTGCAGCGCGGTCCACTACGGCACTGCAATTCCTGTAATCACGAGTGGGGCGGTCCGAAGCCGGCTGATGCAGTCGGCGGTCGAGCGATGCTGAAATGAAACCTAATCGGATTGGCTTCGCTCTCTACAATTTCGATCGCATGATCGCGTCTCTGATTTGGGGGACATCCCAAGAGACGATCAGCTCAGAAGTCGGACGAATCGCTCGCGGAGAACGACAAGTTGGCGAGCCACTCCGGTTAGGATCCGAAACGAAAGTCGCGAAGATGCTCGCTTCCTGGCTTGATCATACTCCGTCGATTTGGGGAGTAGATCACACAGCTAACGCGATCAAGCACGCCGACGCGCTCGATGCCGTAGATGATGGGAAGGAACAGTGAGAATCGGTCGGCTATGCATCGAATGGGAATCGAAATTCGGACGAATTGATCTCGACTCTCCGTGTCCGGCGTGCGGACACCGCGGCTGCGAACTTGCTTTCAACAAAGAGACGAAGAAAGTCATGCGCGCTTGCAAGACTTGCGCGTGTGTGATTACGCAACCGCCGATCCTTCCATCCTTGTTCGAAGAGAAGAAATAGACTAAAACCTTTCCACATGGCACCGACGACGCAAGCGATCGTGCGACAACTAACCGGCTTATCGCGACTCGTCGCTCGCCGTAATCCGCAGACTCAGCCGCTCATTCCGTCGAATGGGGATGCGAGCGCATATTTCGGTCCTGGGATCGAAGTCGCGCCGATCTTCGGACCGCCGACGGAAGCTCGCGGCTGGCAATACTGGATCAATCAAAACATGGTGTTTACGCCGCGGCCGGATGCCGAGTTCACGGCGCAAGCGCTTCGTGGACTTGCACAATATCCGCTCGCGCGGACAGCAATCGAGAACTCGAAAGACGTAATCGCGAATCTACCGCGGCAGATCCGCGCCAAGAAACGGCCAGGAGAAAAGAACGCCGACGTCGACAAGCGCTCGAAAGGCGACGCGACGCTCAAGATGCTGAATGAGTTCTTTGATTGTCCAGATGGTGAACACGACTGGTCGACGTGGATCCGCGAATGGCTTGAGTATGTCTTTACAATCGATGCGGCTTCGGTACTGATTCGCCGAGCGCGCAGCGGCAAGATCCTTGAAGCGCGAGTGATAGACGGCGCCTTTATTACTCGGCTCGTCGATGAATGGGGCTACACGCCGAAACCGCCGCAAGCGGCGTATCAGCAATTATGGAGCGGGACGCCGTCGACCGTCGGCGGGATCCCATTCGTCGATCTGACGACTGATCAGCTCGTCTATCGGCCGCGGAACATCGTGCCGCGCAATACGGTCTCTTCATTCCTGTACGGCTACGCTCCGACTGAGCAGATTGCGCAAGAGATCCAGATCGGCCAGGAACGGTTGAACTTCGTACTGGCCTATTACACGACCGGGACGATCCCGGATGCGATGCACATTGTTCCGCCGAACATCTCTCCGGATCAGTTGAATAAAGCACAGAAAGCGCTCACATCGGAAATGAGCGGACAGCCGTTCAAGCGCTCCGGATTCATCAAGCTCATTCAAGGCTTCGTCGATCGTGCGCAGCCGGGAGCGGCAAGCGGTGATCAACTGATCTTCCCGAAAGAGAAGTTGCTCGCGGATCCTTTCGACGAGCTGCACATCCGCAAAGTGTTCTACGCTTACGGCGCATCGACGCAGCGGATCATGAAGCAGATGAACCGCGCATCGGCACAAGTGAATCAAGAAGCCGCCGAAGAAGAAGGCACGGCGCCGTTTGCAGCATCCGCGGCGCAGATGGTCAACTGGATTATCGCGAAGATTTTCAATCTTGGATTCAATTCCTACGAACTGACATTCGACGCGCAAAAAGAACTCGATGTCGTCAAGCGCTCGACCGCGGACAAGAACGACGTCGATTCCGGCATCATCACGCGCGACGACGCGCGCACGGCTCGCGGACTCGATCCCATGGGCGGAGATGCGGCGAAGCTGATGATTACGACGGCAACCGGAACCGTACCTGTCGATCTCGATGAGCAAGTACAGCACGCACAGAATATGTTTGAAGCCAAACCGCCGCCGGCGCCTATGGGCGGAAACGGCAAGCCAGTAACAAAGCGCCAAACGCCGAAGATCGATCCGGATCGGCGGACTCCGGATAGCCGGCAAGCGCAAGCACGGCTCGAACGAGTTCTAATCGGAATCTTTGAGAAGCAGCGCGAGAAAGCCGTCGTCGCCAGCGAGCGCTTATTGAAAGGGATCCGCGAGCGTCTCGGCAAGCCATATGCGAGCGCCGCAGAAGTCCCGGACTATGTTCCGGAGGCCAAGCGCAAGCAATGGATGGAAGTTTGGAATAGCGCGTACGAACGAGCGAAGAAGAAAGGCATGAGCGACAAAGACGCCGAAGAGTCTGCTTTCGCACAAGCGAATGGAGTCGCCGGCCCGAATGCCAAGATCTTCAAAGCCGATGCACCGAAGGAAAAAGCCGATGAGATCTATCGTGCAGTTGAAAGTGAATTTCTTGCGCTGCCGGTTGAAGCACGTGTTGCGATCCATCAAGCGGCGCGTTCGGGTGTTCTCGATGGCGTTCTGCAAATAGAACTCACGGATGCCGGCTTGCTTTCTTCGGTCAACGAAATAGCGGCGGATTATGCTTCGCGACGAGCAGCGGAAATGGTCGGCATGAAGTGGAACGAAGCCGGAGAGTTGGTTGAGAATCCCAACGCGAAGTGGGCGATCAGCTCCACGACGCGCGATCGGCTGCGCGAGATCGTCACCGGCGCCTTTGAAGAGAAGACGCCATTTTCGGAAGTAATTGATGACATCCGGAACGCGGATATCTTCTCGGATTCGCGAGCTGCGATGATCGCCAGGACGGAAATCGCGAACGCGCAAGTAGGATCGAACTTCGAAGTCTGGAAGAAGTCCGGACTCGTCGCCAAAGTGAAATGGCTTGCACTCGGTCCGGAGCCGTGTCCGATCTGCGAAGGCAATGCCGGAATCGTGAAGGCGCTCGGTGACGAGTTCCCAAGTGGCAACAAGTATCCGACGGCGCATCCAAACTGCTTCTGTATCTTGCAAGCCGTGGAGTTCACCGAATGAGAACGCTATTGATCGCAATTATGCTCTTCTGCTTTCCAGTATCAGTCGATGCGCAGCTTCACGCTCCATTCCGAGCGCATGTCGCGAAAGTCAAAGCGAACGTCATGTCGCATAAATGGCTGTACGCGGCCGACTTCGGCGCATTCGCGATCATGACCGGAGACGCATTCACGACGATGTATGCGGAGCGGCGCTGCAAGAGTTGCGTCGACATGGGTTTCTTTGGTCCGCATCCATCTGGCCCGGAAGTATTCACGGGAGCATACGGTTACGCTACACTCGTCATCTTCATGAATCACTACTCATACAAGCATGCTCCGGACGTCGTCGGTCAGCGCTTCTTTACGGCGCTTTTCAGCATCCCGATTTTTGTCGGTGGCGCCGCGGACATCCGGGACAACTTGAATGCAGCAAAATTCGGAACGGGAAATCACGCCGCGCGGCTTGCTGCAGATCGCGCTCGCATTTCACGTTTGAACACAAGCAAGTGAAATCGCTTTCGGTTCTGTTATCCTAGCGCGCGTATGCCCGACAAGCTCCTGAAGTTCTTTCAGCTGCTCAAGGTCGACGAAGCTGCTCACATGGTATGGGGAATCGCGACGTCTGAAGCTCCGGACGCCGAAGACGAGATCTGCGATTATGCGGCAGCAAAAGCCGACATCAAACGATGGTCGGATGAGCAATTCGCGAAAACAACCGCGGCCGGCCAGGATCCGTCACTCGGAAACATCCGCGTTATGCATCAGCTGCAAATCGGCGGCAAAGCAATCAAGATCCAGAATCAAGACGAATCAAAGCAAGTTTGGCTCGGATCCGAGCCGGCCGATGATCAGATCTGGCATTTGCTGAAAGGCGGATTTCTTACCGGCTATTCGATCGGCGGCACGTATGCATGGAAGCGCGCAGAGGGGAAGTACACGCGCTACGCTCCGATAATCTCGGAGATCAGCTACGTCGACAAACAATCGAATCCGGAAGCATCGTTCGCATATGTGAAAGCCGACGGCACGACGGAGCTGCGCAAGTTCGCGAAGCCAGGACCGGCCGAGCAGGAGATGCTCGCGAAGCTGAGAAAGACTGGACTCGAAGCTCTGAGCGAAGCCGACGTCGATCGTATCGTAAAAGCTATCCGTAGCGGACTAAGCACAGAGCTTGAAAAATTCTCTGTGATGGTATCCGAAGTTGTGGCAAAACCGAGCGGGACGGGGGGAAGCATGAATCCAGAGCAGATCAAAAAGTGTGCGGCAGCCCTTGGGATCTCCGAAGAAGAGTTCAAGAAACAATTCATTGACGGAGATGCTCTCGAAAAGGGTAAGAAGGGACTCGCCGCGCTGCACGCTCACCTGAAGAAAGCGATCTCTCACCATACGATGATGAGCGCACATCACGACAAACTTGCCGCGATGCACAAGGATCATGGAGAGCATCACGCGACGATGGCCGACCATCTCGAAAACTGCATGAAAGCGCACGGCGCGTGCATGGATGGCGAAGAAGCCGACAAGATCCTGAAAGCGCTCGGCGCCGGATTGACTGACGACTTTGTTTTGATCGGCAAGACTGCAGACGGCGTCGAAGTCTTCAAAAAGAAAGCGCCGGCATCAACGACCGCTCCCGTCGTTACGGTACCGCCGGCCGGCGGACTCGATGAAGCCAAGATCGCGGATCTCGTCGCGAAAGCGGTGAAAGCAGAACTCGACAAAATGCCGGAACCATCGCGCGGCTCATTGTTCTCAGTTACGCGCGAAGGCGAAGTCAAGAAAGCGGAAACGGCAACGCGCGATCCGCTCCCAGTTTAGGTTTTCTTTGAACGAAGTCAGGACCGGGCATCTTCCTAGATGAGTGTTGCCCGGTCCTAGCAACCCAAGGAGACGTGACTATGTATGCAGGAATGAGGGCTGGCGGACAGCTGGCGCCGTATGCCGGAAGTCTAGGCGACGTCAAGATCCAGATGCAGCAACAGCTTCTCGCCGACAAGGTCTTGAAGATCTGGAAAGAAGAACGCAAGAACGAACTGCGCAAGTACAAGCGCACGATCGGAACTCTTCGTCGCGTCTCCGATGGGATCAACGAGTGGATTGAAGACAAGGGATTGCTGACTCAGGCGCAGCTGGCAAAGATCGAAGAAGAGTTCAATGAGCGTGCATCGATTGCGAACGAAATGCTCAAGGGACTCGTCGAAGATTACCGGCAGCGCATGTTAAAAGCTGGCGTCACAACAGCGCTCGGGTATAACTTCTTCGACTTGCGCGGACCGGCTTTCCTGATTTATCCCGTCAACACTCCGATTCGAAATTCTCTGCCGCGGTGGGGCAAAGTTAACGCCGGGTACGGTACAGCTGTTCACTGGAAGTATACGTATCTGACTCCGGGTACTTCGTACGCCGGAGCTGCCGAAGGCAAGCGTGTTGCGGCTGCAACTCCGCCGGAAGCCGACGCGATCGCCACGTATGCAGAATTGGGGATTGAGCGCTCCGTGACTTTCACTGCGGAATTTGCCGGCGAAGGTTATACGGATAACGTCGCTGACGAACATCTCCGCGGCGCTCATGAACTTTGGCTGCAGGAAGAGTCGCTGATGTGGGGCGGGAATCCCGGCACGGCGGCCGGCTTGAACGGATTCGCGCTCGGCACAGCAAACACGCCGACGGTTGCGCTCAAGGCTACATTGCCGACTGGACCGGCCGGACTTGTGACGGATGGCGGTTCTGGCTTCTCCGGCGGCGGAACAAACGTCTCAGTCCGCGTTGTCGAGCTGACCATGCTCGGCTATCCGAATAACGGCCAGTACGGTTATCAAGCGGCACCGACTGTCACTTCCGGACTAACGACAAGCTTCACGCGAAACAATGCGGACAACACGACGGACACGATCAAGGGCGGAATGGGAGCGATCAGCGCGGCTTCGAACGTCGTCAGCGCTTCGACTTCCTATCCCTACGTGCTCGCGGATGTTACTCCGAAGAAAGGTGCTTTTGCTTGGGCATGGTTCGTCGATACGACTGACGCTTCGACTCCATCCGCCGCGAACGCGCAACTCGTTGCCATCACGACCGTACCGTTCATCTATCTCGCGAACGGAACTCCAAATGCGAGCTACGTCGGAACCGCAGCCGGCTTGTCATCGGATAACAGCGCGCAGACTCTCGACTTCGCCGGCATCATCGCTTGGTGCGTGAACAATGGAACATTCGTCAACATGAGCGATCTGACATCGAAGAGTCCGATCAGCGGCTTGACGAATACCGGCTTGCTCACTCCCGGCATGACGAACTCGTCCAGCTCCGTCCCGGCCGTCGCAGAGATCGAACTCGATCTCAAGAATCAGTGGAATACTTTCCAGACCGTCGCCGATGAACTGTGGGCATCGGCGGACGCAAAGCTCTCGATCGCGCAAGCACTCTTCAAAAACACATCCGGCGTGCCGGCGTATCGCTTCGAAGTGATGCGCGACGCGCAAGGAAACATTCTTGGCGGCTTCGTCGTTTCCGGCTACAAGAACCAATACAGCATGAAGGTGACTGGCTCGGAAGAAATTCCGATCCATATTCACCCGCAGCTACCACCGGGAACGATCATCTACCGCAAGACGACGAATCCTTATCCGCACTCGCGGATCCCCGGCGTCGCCGGCATGTTTGTGCAGCGCGATTACTACGGGATCGAGTGGCCCGTAGTCACGAGAGCGTGGACTTTTGGGACCTACGTCCATGAAGTTTACGGCGATTATATCCCCGGCTTGCTCACGATTCGCACCGGGATCATCGGCTCGCAATAGGAGTTAACTTGTCGATGTGGATCGTAACAGCTACCGGGAAACCGGCCGACGTCCGTGCTTCGATTTCGAAGCAATTCGCGGCGCAGACTCCCGCAACTGGCGCGCAAGAAACCGTGCGGCAGAGCTGCATCACGTTCATCGATGGGATCCTGGCGCTGCAAAACAGCGTTCAAGTCGTGACCGTCACGGCGAAAGGCGCGCAAGGCATCAGTCATCCGGACGGCGGAGTCCAGAATCAGCTGACCATCACGATTCAGCATCAAGCAACTTTCCCGACGTGATCTTCTGAAACTTTGTGCTATGCTCTCGCGCGAATCGGAGGAACGTCGGCGGGAGTGGGACGGCAGCTGGCGCTATCGGATCTCTCCCGCCATTAACTTAAAATGCCGCCGGCAACGAATCCCATTGACTTAACGACGCTCGCTGCCGTGAAGTCGTGGGCCGGCATCAACGGAACCGGCGACGATCAAACGATTCAAGATGCGATCACGGCTTTCAGCGGCTATGCGCTGCATGTTACTGGCCGCGGTTCGGCCGATGGATCCTTCCCGACGGCATCCCCGTTCGTTGCTCCTGTTTCTTACGATGAGTTCTATGATGGCAGCGGAACGCTGCGCCAGCAAATCCGCAACTGGCCGATCGTATCCGTCTCATCCGTCACGATCGATGGGCAAGTCATTCCGCAGTCGACGTCGATCAACGTGTGGGGATGGGTAGTCGATCAGGACAAGTCTTTCATTTCACTCCGCGGTGGTTTCTCTCCGACAGTCGCAACTTTCCAGAATTACCGCTATCAGGGCGGACGCTACGGCTACGGCGCCGGCGTGCAAGGGCCGGGATTCTCGGCCGGCACGCAGAACGTCGAAGTCGTCTATTCTGGCGGCTTCTCTGGCGTTCCGTTCGATCTCGAAATGGCAGCTCGCAAAGTTATCACATTAAACTACAAGCGAAGAGGCTGGATCGGTCAGCGCTCACAGGCGATGGCTGCCGGAGCGGGAACGGTGAGTTACGGCCAATGGGAAATGGACGCGGACGCAAGGAACACGCTTCTATACTATCAACGTCGAACGGCTTGAACCGAAGAGAAATCAAACGAATGCTCGCAAATGACGAGCGCGGCCGCATCCTGAAATACTTTCGGCCCTACGCGAAAAGATTTGGAGATCATGTTTCGTATCAAGATCGTATCGTCACCTGAAAACATCGAGCGGATCGGCGCCGCGGGGAGCTCGCGGGTCATGGAAGCGATCACGGCAAAGATGAATCTGCTCATGCTCAAGCTGCAATCGAAGATTGTCGGCGAGACGATCCCCGCCTTCTTCGAGCGCGGTGCCCCGAACATTGCGGCGAGTGTCCGAGCGATCCCCGCGACAACGGACGGAACAACGATCCGCGGCAACGTAGAAGCCGGCGGACCGAAGACGACGAAGACTGTTCTTCATTCCGGAGTTGAAGTCGATTACGCCGCGGTGCAAGAAGTCGGAATTTATCACAGCTATCGGATCCTTCCCTTCAACAAGAAAGCGCTTGCATTTTTGCTCAATGAGAAGCTCGTGATCGTGAGATCCGTCACGCATCCCGGATTGAAAGAGCGGCCGTTCATGCGCTACGGTCTACAAGAAATGGAGACGGAAATCATCGAAGGATTGAGCAAGACGCTTACGGAGATCCTGTCTTGAGCACGAATTGGCCGCAATTCCAGCCGGAGACGATTGAAGCGGCGCTCTTCGCTTTGCTGCAGACGTCGACGTATCCATTCCAGACTTACGATCGCCGCGGCCAACTCCCGGAGAACGTGCCGGCAGCGAATCAACCGTATCTTGGACTCGTTCATATCGGAGATGCACAGGTAGAGAATCAAGCACAAGGTTTGGAAAAATGGTTGCTGCATTTCCGAGCGCTAGTCTATATTCGCGCCGACGCGGTTTCGAGCGGCGTGCCGGCGACGGAGATGAACAAAGCGCTTCAAGCGATCGTGCAAGTCATGCGCACGCCGACGGCGGAACGCCAAACGCTCGGAGGATTGGTTGACAATGCTTGGATTGAAGGAACCGTGCTTCGCGATACCGGGATTCTCGATCAGCAATGCGCGCTCTTGATCCCGATCGTCGTCGATACCGGATTGTAAAAGGGAGAACGACATGCGAATCGTGTTCGGCGTAGCGAATGTCTTCATGAATCCGACGCTCGGAAACATTCCGACGTTGCCGACGAATCAACAGCTCGTCACGCTGCAGGATTTCACGCTGGACATCGATGCCACATTGAAAGATCTCCGCGGCCAGTTCCAATTCCCGGATGACGTCGCAACCGCGGATCGAAAGCTTGCTTGGAAGTCCGGTTTCGGCCGCATGGACATCGATGCCTATAACAATGTCACGTTCGGCGAGTCGGCAATCACGACGGGCGGCGAAGATGTGAACGTCAACGAAGTCCACACGATTCCGGCTTCGAGTCCCTTCACGATTACGGTCACCAACGCGGCTACGTTCGTCAAAGATGAAGGCGTGATCTACGCGAGCGGCACAGCTGCACAGAATGGGCAAAAGCTGCAGAACAATGGACTCGCCTATCCGTCGACCGGGCAATACATCAACTCATCGGGCGGAGTCTACAGCTTCGCGGCTGCCGATGCTGGCCTGCAAGTTAAGATCTCTTACATCTCGACCGTCTCGACCGGCCGGCAACTGCTCGTTCAAAACCACACGCAAGGATGGGGTCCGGCGCTCGAAATCTACGCAGCGAATCCATATCAGGAGTTCACGGCGAATATCCCGAACTACGTGCACTTGTACGCCGCAAAGGTGACGAAAGTAGGGATCCCCCTAAAGCGCGCAGACCACTTGATCACGGCGATCGAAGGGGAGGCGTACGCGGACGCTTCGGGGCGCGTGGCGCTGTTCTATGAAGATTAGTCGGCTACTTCGTCAGCGAGCGCTTCCACATCTCGATCGCGAAGACGATCGCGATCAGCGAGAATAAGCCGACGACGGACAGCACAAAGCTTTGATGCAGCATCGAGCGAACTGTAGTCAAGAGTTCCATGGCTGGACAATCCTTTCATTAGTTTGTATAGTACAGCGGTAGTGAAAGTGCAATAGAAACAAAAGCGAAAGTTTCCCCGCCGGCAATATCGGCCCTAGCGCCGAGACAATCCAAATCAACACAAAGAAAAGAGGTAGAAACATGCTTCAAATTGTCGATTTCCAGTTGAACGGAACGACTTTCAAGCTAAAGGAAATGTCATTCAAACAGGCGCGACAGCACGTAAACGAAGGGCGCGAACTCATGAAGCGCGGCGACGATGTGACATCGGACGAGTGGTACGACCGCACAATAAAGACTGTAGCTAGCGCCATCGTCGATATGCAGGGTTTCGACGAAGGTTCCGTCGAAAAACCTTGGACGATCGAACGTCTTCAGGACGAACTAAGCGTCGGATCGATCAATACGCTCTTCATGAAAGTGCTTGAGATCTCGGGTCTGAAGATGCCGCCGGGGGGAGTGACGGCGGCCTGACTTTCGCCGAACTGCAAGGCTGCCTTGTCACACACGGCTGGAAGTTCGACGAGATCGATGAAGCGCCGATGTCGCGGATCGCCGAGCTATTCGATTACTGGCGCGATTATCCACCAGTGCACGTCATGATGCGAGCGTATCTCGGGATTGAGTCGCGCGAAGAAGAAGTCAATCCGGTAGCGATGGCGGAAGCGATGCACGCCTTAACGGGTAGCGCACACGCGCAGAAATTGTCGAGCGCTCCGGAGATCGATCAGCAAAGATTCAAGGCTTTGAAAGAGATGGCGAAGAAACGTGCCGGATAACATCCTAAGAGTCGGAGCTGAGTTCGATGTCGCGCCGCTTGTCGCCGGAGCGCAGCAAGCCGGCGCGTCTTTCGAGCAGCTGAAAGCTCGATTGCTGCAACTCGCTGCGGAAGCCGAAGCCGTCGGCAATACGGTGCAAGCGCAAGCTGCGCGAATGATGTCGACGGGGATGAGCGCCGAAGAGACTGCGTCGGCACTCGCCAATCTCGGGATTTCCGCTAAGAAAGCCGCCGAAGCGACAGCCGCGGTCGGCGCCGCCGCCGGCATCACGGCGCCGGAGCTGCAGCGCGTCGCAGCGGCAGCCACGAACGCGGCCGGCTCGACCCAGCGGCTTGCGTCGGCCATGGGCGCCGCTCGCGTCGAAGCTGGTGTCTTTACCGGCTCAACCGGGATGATGGTCGGCGGACTTGCTCGCGTAGCGGCTGCGAATGCTGCACTCGCTCCAATCATACAAGCCGCCTTCCCCGTCTTTGCCGCGGTAGCGCTGATCGACATCTTGAGCAAGATCCCCGGCGCGATTGAATCGATCGTTGATGCGCTCGCGGGATGGGACAAGGAAGCCCAGAAAACTTACGACGATCTGATCAAAGACAACATGCGGCTCGTCGAGTCCGCGGCGAATACGCAGATCGAGATCAAGAACCTGAATCAGATCGGCAAAGAAGGGATGGAGAAATTTTCGGTTGCGACGAAAGACAATGCCGAAAACCTGAAGATGCTCGGACTCGCCGCGGCCGACAATGCGCGGCAACTCGCAAAGGTGACGGAAGAGTACGAGAAGATGAACACGATCGCCGTCAAAGCCATCGCGCTGCAAAACGGCCAGTTCATCGAGCTAAATAAGACTCTCAAAGATCACGAAACCGCCATCAAGAATCTGAGCGCCTTGCGCGAGTTCTACGACAAGCGGCAGCGAGACTTGATGGAACAACAGCGCAAAGAGATGGCCGAAGCCGGGGCTGAAGGCGTTCGACTCGGCCGAGAACGCACCGCATCCGAGATTAGTTCGGCCGAAACTATTGGACGCGCACGAATTTCGGCCGAAGAGAAGACGATCAGCGAGATGCGCGCGCTCAACATGATTGACGCCGACGGCGAAGCGCGGCTCAGATCCGACACCGAAGAAAGATTGTTCGCGATCGAGCGCGGCGCGCTTGAGCGCCGGATCGCGCTCTTCAAGTCTGAAGGAAGCGTGCGAACTTCGGATGTCGTGAAGACGCAAGCCGAACTCCAAGCGCTCGAAATCACGCATCAGTCAAAGATGCAATCGATCATGAATACCGCGGCGCTCGAAGATAAGCGGCGCGAAGAGCAGCGCAAGATCACGGCGATCGAGACCGAGCAGACGATCATCAATGCAGCCGATCGGGAAAGCGAAGCGTTTGCGCGGCTCGCTGTTTCCCATGCCGAGACGCCGACGGAACTGCGCTCGGCCGAACTGGATCTTGAACAGAGGATTACGCGAGCTTACAACGATCAGATTGAAGCACTGCGCCAGCGAGCCGAAGTTCTGGCCGCTACGGATCCGCTCGCCAATGAGAAAGAGATCGCCGAGCTGAATGCAAAGATCGTTGCGCTCGATGCCGATCGCGATACGGCGATCTTGACACTGCGATCCGATACAACTGAGCGGATCAAGACAATGAACCGCGAAGAAGTTGACGACTTCATCCGCGGGATCCACGAACAGCAAAGCACGATCGAAGCAACCTACCGCGACGACATCACGGCTTTACAGGAACTCTATACCGAGAAGAAGCTCACACTCTCCGAGTACACCGCGGCCGCGAAGTCGTTTGCCGATCAGGAATACCGAGCGCGTATCGCGAATATCGACGATGAAGTCGCAGCGCTCAAGAATGAGCGCGATCGCGATCTGATCACGGAAGAGAATTATGCAAAGCGCCTTCAAGATCTGGCGACGGCACGCACTAACTTCGAGAAAGAAAAGATCCGCGAGACGACCAATTTCCAAAAAGAAGAAGACGCCAAGCGTGAAGCTGAATACAAAGCCGCAACCGACAAGATGGCGACGGCATTCACTCAAGGCTTCGACAAGATTCTGACCACAAATCAGAAACTCGGCACGAGCTTCGCGCAACTCGGCCGCGAGATCGAACTCGAATTGATAAACCGCGGGATCAAGAACGTCGTCACGCACTATGGCGAAGAGTTCGCGAAGATTCTCGCGACGCACTTGAATTTCATCACGCAATTCATCACGAGCCATTCAACTTTTCTGGCGACGCTGCTCGGACTTGAAGCGACGAACGATGCGGCAAAGGTAGCAAAGACGATCGCCGCGAATACGGCCGTAATCACTTCGGAAGCCGGCGTTTCCTATGCTGGCGGTTTCGCTTCCGTCATGGCCGCGCTGCCATTCCCGCTAAATGTGTCGACTGCGCCAGGAGTCGCCGCGGCCGCCGCCGGCGAGACGGAAGCCGGAGCGCTTGCTTTTGCGAAAGGCGGCATCGTTCCGGCTGCTCTTCATGAGGGCGAGATGGTTCTGCCGCCGACGATCTCCGCCGCGGTGCAAGGGGCAATCCCGGCCATCCAGCGGTTCAATACGACGATGAGTTCGACCGTGACGGGCGGAAGCGCAACGTCGACGACGAATCACTATCACGATTACCGTCCGCAGATTACCATCCATCAGCATGGCGACAAGATGAGCGTAGGAGAAATCACGGCCGCGGTCCGACGTGGAATGCGTCTAGGACACTAGATCGATGTCGAATGCCGTCTACCCGAATGCGCTGCGCGGGATTGCTTGGCCGATCATGAAATCGGCTTCCTTCGATACGCTCGTTCAATCGTCGGCATCCAAGATCGAATCACGAATCGCGCAAACGAGAAATCCGGTCTGGAATTGGACGCTGATCTATAACTATCTGAAAGATCGTCCGTATGATCTCGTTCCAAGCTTGGGCGGATACACGGATTATGCTTTCCTGCAGGATTTCTACAACAGCCGGCAAGGACGGTTCGATGATTTCCTTTTCGATGATGTGACGCGAGATTTCGTCGGGCCGGGACTTTTGCAGAATAATAATCCGAATCTTCAGGCGCAGCTGCAGCTCGTGAATGACGGCGCCGGGAACTACTACTCGCCGATCCAGTACAGCTATGCCGGCGGATTCTATGAAGACGTGACCGACATCAATCCGCTCGCTTCTGGCGGCAGCACAACATCCGGCCAGGGTCTATCTATTTGGGCGAACGGTTCTCTCCAGCGCGGCTATCCGACGTTTGCTGACTACACAGTCGGCGGTCCTGGCCTAGCGATTCCCGGAAACTCATTTCTAGGACTTTACGCGAAATGGGCAGCGCAACCGACTCCGCCGATCACTGCACAATTCTTCTTCTACTACCGCGTGCGATTTGACATGGATGTCGCGGACTTCGAAGAATTTCTCTATCAGGTTTGGACTTCCGGCGGACCGGACACGCGGAATGGTGCGGGATACCTGAAACTAATTTCAGCCAGGACGTCATCAATATGAAGAACCGAGTTCGACTGATCATTGC
>DATLKM010000277.1:0-3530 GCA_035538435.1 Binatia bacterium | reverse complement strand
CCCCGAAGGCGTGTTCGATATCATCCTCGACAGCTCGCAGCTGGGCTTGCAGATTCACGAATCCGTCGGACATCCCATCGAACTCGACCGCGTGCTCGGCATGGAGGCGAACTTCGCCGGCACATCTTTTCTTACGCTCGATAAACTGCGCACTTTGAAATATGGCAGCGACATGGTCAACGTTGTCGCCGACGCCCGCCAGGAGCACGGCCCCGGCCTCGGCACCTTCGCCTATGACGACGAAGGCGTTCCCGCGCAGTGCACGCCGATCATCACCAACGGCCTGTTTACCGGCTATTTAAGCTCGCGCGAAACCGCCCACACCATCGGCGAAACTCGTTCCGGCGGCACGCTGCGCGCCGAAAGCTGGAACCGCCTGCCCATGATCCGCATGACAAATATCAGCCTGCTTCCGGGCGAAAAACCGCTCACGCTCGAACAACTCATTGCCTCGACCGATCGCGGTATTCTCATGCAAACCAACCGCTCCTGGTCCATCGACGATAAGCGCTTCAATTTTCAGTTCGGCTGCGAGATCGGATGGGAAATCAAAAACGGCAAGCGTGTGCGGACGCTCAAGAATCCCTCGTACTCCGGCATCACGACCGAATTCTGGAACTCGCTCGACGCCATTTGCTCGCGCGACGAGTGGACGTTGTGGGGAACGCCCAACTGCGGCAAAGGCCAGCCGCAGCAGGTCATGGGAACCGGCCACGGCGCGGCGCCTTCGCGCTTTCGGAATGTCAAAGTGGGAAGCGCTTATCGAAGTTTGTGACGAATTCACGAGCTATTCCGCGCTCCCCGGAGTAGCATTCGGCACTCGGCATTCAGCCAGTGGAGGTTGCCGCCATGAAACACTTTCGCGATTTGCAGGTCTGGAGCAGGGCTCATGCGTTGACCCTTGAATCCTACAAGGTTACAAACAGGTTTCCGAAACAAGAGTTGTTCGGACTGACCAGCCAGATTCGCAGGGCCGCAGTTTCGGTCGCGGCCAATATTGCGGAGGGCTGCGGAAAACGTGGAAATGCGGAGTTCCAACGCTTTCTAACGATTGCCGCCGGATCGGCAAGCGAACTCGAGTACCACTATTTGCTCGCGCGAGACCTGCATCTGGTTGAGGAGACCACTTACAGGCAACTTGATGCGATAGTCGTAGAGATCAAACGAATGCTGGCAGCATTGATTCGCAAAGTAGAAGCGGAACGCCTTGCCGGCTGAGTGCTGAGTGCTGAGTGCTGAATGCTAACTCAAGACCATGCCGCCGCCGTATTCGATCGCATCCGCAAATTTTCCACCGCGGATGAGGTCGAAGTCATTTTCTCGGGCGGCAGATTCTCTCTCACCCGCTTCGCCAATAACGTCATTCATCAGAACGTGGAAGACAGCAATCATGTCGTCTCCGTGCGCGCCACGTTCGGCGGCCGCACCGCCCGCGCCACCACCAATAAACTGGATGACGACAGCCTGCGCCGCGTTGTGCAATCGTCCGAAGATCTGGCCAAAGTTCAGCATCCCGATCCCGATCTGTTGCCCATGCCCGATTCATCTGAGCCTGGCGGCGCAACGGAAGGCTTCCACGCCACCCCTTCCCGATATTTTTCCGCAACCGCTGCCATCACCCCGCAACAGCGAGCGGAAGCCGTCCGAAAGATCGTCGCCGTGGCCGGAAAGCATAAGCTCACTAGCGCCGGAATCTTCTCCACTTCCGAGTCAAGCGAGGGCATCTTCAACTCCCGTGGCCTGAGCAAGTGGCACACTCAAACTCTGGCCGAAGTTTCCATCACCATGCTCGGCGGCGATTCCTCCGGATGGCAAAAGCTCAACTCGCCAGACATCGCCCATCTCGATCCCCTGGCCCTGGCCGAAACGGCCGCGCAGAAAGCCATCGACTCTGCCCATCCCGCCGAGATTCCTCCCGGCAAATACACCGTCATTCTCGAGCCCTCGGCCACGCTCGACATCGTCGGTTTCATGTTCTGGGACTATTCCGGCATGGCCATTCTCGACCAGCGCTCGTTTCTCACCGGCCGCATCGGTGCCCAGCTCTTTGGAGACAACATCACCATCACCGACGATGTCGCCCACCCGCTTCAGGCCGGCTCCCCCTTCGATGGCGAAGGCATGTCCCGAATGAAGGTTCCGCTGGTGGAAAACGGCATTGTCAATCGTGTCGTCTATGCGCGTGCCACCGCAGCACGCATGCAGAAGTCGGAAGAAAGAAATAAAGTCGGCACTATCGCACCCACGGGCCACGGTTTTCCCCTGCCCAACGAAGTCGGCGAGATGCCGATGAACATCGTTTTCGCCTCCCCCAAAAATCCCCAGTCACTCGCCCAGATGATCGCCTCAACCGAGCGCGGAATTCTCGTCACCCGCTTGTGGTACATCCGCGAAGTCGATCCCTACGAAAAAATCGTCACCGGCATGACCCGCGACGGAACGTTCCTCATCGAAAACGGCAAAGTCACGCGCGGCGTCAGGAATTTTCGCTTCAACGAAAGCCTGATCCACATGCTGTCGAACGTGGAAGCCATGAACGAACCGCGGCGCGCCTGCGGCGAAGAATCGTTCGACATGGTCGTGCCGGCCATGAAAATTCGCGACTTCAACTTCACCGAAGTGACAAAGTTTTAAGCGATTTCAAGCCTTACAAAGCCGCCGCGCCTTGCCTTCTTGCGCCACCGCGTAAATTCCTTCTAATTTGCTCATCCATAAGCAGTTAGCACCCTTCCGTTCCATGACTTCAGTAACTTTGCTGGCTTGGTTCCAGGGTGTAGTCTGCCCCTAGTTAGCGGCAGGTCGGGTGAGAGGCGAAGTATGTTGAGTGTTTTCTTACGCGCACCTGCAACACCAAAAACTACCGTGCCACGCGATCAAGCAGAGGACCAGAAGATGATGGAGCAGCAGGCGGCGCAAACTGCCATCAAGCATTACGCGGAAATGCAGAGCGCTCCCCGCTTTCCCATCCACCTTCCCGTCGAAATCCGCTCGCAAAACGGCGCTTACACCGCCGAAACGGAAAACATTTCCGCCAACGGAGTTTTGTTCGCCATCGATCGCGACGTTCCCGTCGGTTCGCTGGTGGATTTCACCATTCTTCTTCCCGGCGATGTGGTCGGCGCCCGCTACAACGTGCAGATCGACTGCCATGGCCGGGTGGTGCGCAGTTTTGAAGATAACGGCCGCCGCGGCGTGGGCGTGGTCATCGACGAATACCATTTTGAGCGGGCATAGGCGCAGAGAAACTTAATGGCAAGCACTTCAATCGGTCTCGGAGAAAGTCAAGGCGCACGCGAGAGCAGCGGCACGGGCCGGCTGATCCGCGTGATTCTCGCCGATACGCAAGCCATTTTCCGCGCCGGGCTGCGCAAGATTTTTGCTCTGGAAGATGACATCCGCGTAGTCGGCCAGGCCGAGACTCTGCCTCAGACCCAGTCGGCGGTCACCAAGTTCTCCGCCGACGTGCTGATCTTCGAATCGACTCTTGCCCCCAACGCGGTGGAAGCCGTCGCCGAATTGCAGCGCTACGC
>DATLKM010000276.1:0-1615 GCA_035538435.1 Binatia bacterium | reverse complement strand
GGTGCGCTGCGAAGCCACATGGCGCAGTTCCTGCCGCAGCACCGCCGAGTCGATGCCGAGCTTCTGCGCGATTTCCTGGGAGAGCTCGTCGCGGGCAATCCGATTGGGCACGCGCTGAATGTGAGGCAGCAGATAATTCACGGCTTTGACTTTCCCTTCCGGCGAACGTACCGGAAATTGGTTGCGGGCGCGCTCGATCAGGTAGTCAAAATATTTTTGCGATCCACGCAGCGCCTCTCCATAGGCCTGCACCCCCTTGCGGCGCACATAAAGATCGGGATCGAAGCCGGGCTCAAGCGTCAGCACTTTGATGTTGAATTCCTCTTCCACCAGCAGGCCAAGCGTACGCTCGGTGGCTTTGGCCCCGGCGGTGTCGGGGTCGAAATTCACGACAACGTTTTTGCTGAAGCGCCCGAGCAGCCGGGCCTGCAACTCGGTAAACGCCGTGCCGGAACTGGCGATCACATTGCGCAACCCGGCGGCGTAGACGGAAATGCAGTCCATCTGGCCTTCCACCAGGATGGCGTAATCGAGTTTGCGAACGGCCTCTTTGGCGTGGTCCAGATTGAACAGGACTTTGCTCTTGGAATAAATCGCCGTCTCCGGCGAGTTCAAATATTTCGGCCCGGCTTTTTCGTCGGTGCTCAGAGTGCGCCCGGTAAAAGCGATGACCTTGCCCGACTCGTTGGCGATGGGAAACATGACGCGGTTGCGGAATTTGGAGTAGATAGTGAGCTTTGAGCCGCGGGCATCCGGCCTTGAGCCGGCTTCGAGCGGCAGGCCGTCGGTCGTCGGTCTCTGGTCGTTGGCGGGTGGTTCGTCGCTCTTATTTGCGATGTCATTCCCAGCCTCAGGATCGCCTCGCCCTGGCTGAGTGCTGACGGCTGATTGCTGAGTGCTCCCCGGTTCGCTCGCAGCTCGCAGCTCAGAGCCCGCCGCTTCTTTCCAGGAAAACAATCCGCTTTCCCGCAGCAATTCCTCGCTGAACTCGCGCGCCAGCCGGTCGCGCAGCAGAAATCCAGAATCCGGCGCATAGCCGATGCGGAACTCGGCAATCGTCTTTTCGTCCAGCCCCCGGCCTTTCAAATACTCGCGCGCCCGCGCCCCCTCCGGGCGCTTCAGGCATTCCTGGAAAAATGCCACCGCCCGCTCATGCACGTCGAGCAATTGCCCGCGCAGTTTCGCCTCGCGGGCCTCGCCTGCGGTCGAAAACGTGGCTTTGGGCAGGGGAATGTCGAGCTTCTGCGCCACCAGCCGTACCGCTTCGGGGAAAGTAATGTTCTCGATTTTCTGGATGAAACTGAACACGTCGCCGGATGCGCCGCAGCCGAAGCAGTGATAGAACTGCCGCGTGGCGTGCACGGAGAACGACGGCGTCTTCTCGCCGTGAAACGGGCACAGCCCGGAAAAATTCTGCGCCCCGGCCTTTTTCAGCCGCACGTACTCGCCGACAATGCGGACGATATCCGCCTGCTGTTTCAGCGTGTATGCGAAATCGCCCGGGTTGGCCATGGTGGAAACTTACACTGCTCCGAGAGGATTGTGCGGCCTGGAAGAGCCGATTGGAATATATATGAGCGGGATGGCTGTGGAGAAATTGTGGATTCTAAGTAAT
>DATLKM010000275.1:0-17808 GCA_035538435.1 Binatia bacterium | reverse complement strand
TAAGCGTGCAGAAAGTCGCGAGCGTGTACCACCCATACTCGATGCCGTACGAGCACCTCTCGCGCAAAGAGCCCTTTACCGCGCTGTTCGCTTACAACGACATTTCCGCCATTGGTTCGATCGCCGCCTTCCAAGAAGCCGGCCTGCGCGTGCCCGAGGATTTATCAGTGGTGGGGTTTGACGATATTCAGAGTGCAACATACGTCAACCCTCCACTGACCACTGTCAGACAGCCCCTGCAGGAAATGGGCGAGATTGCGGCGCGCACACTGCTCGATCGGATTGCGTCGCGATTGAAAGATGTCCCCGAAATCGCCGTCGAACCCGAACTCGTCGTGAGAAAGTCGACTGCGCGAGCGCGCAATTGATGTCGTATGAGGTTTATGGCGATCGTTCAGACATTTGCCGCTGACTGGCAAAGGCGCATCTCGTCCAGAAGCGACTGCGGAGAAATTCTGTTGGTTGGCGCATTCGGATAGTTGCGGGAGAACCAAATGGCTTTTCGGCGACGCGCGGCTCTTTTTCTTCTTGTGGTTTTATTTATCTTCCCCTCTTCGAGTCGTCCGGAGACCCGATCGGCGCAGATCGAGTCGCGCGTCGATTCCCTGCTCAAACAACTCACGCTCGAAGAAAAGATCGATCTCCTGGGCGGCGTTGATGGCTTTTACACACGAGACATTCCGCGCGTCGGATTGCCGAGATTCAAAATGGCTGACGGCCCCCTGGGGGTGAGAAATTATGGGCCCTCCACTACCCTGGGAGGAATTGCGCTGGCGGCGACGTGGGATGCCGAGCTCGCGCGAAGAGTAGGTTCGGTAATCGGCGAAGATGCGCGCGCCCGGGGGGTTCATTTCCTGCTGGGGCCAGGCGTGAATATTTACCGCGCTCCTCTGTGCGGCCGCAATTTTGAGTATCTCGGTGAAGATCCATTTCTGGCATCTCGTATAGCAGTTGGCTACATCGAAGGACTGCAAGGTCAAGGAGTCAGCGCCACCATCAAGCATTTCGTGGCCAACAACCAGGAATTTGACCGTCACAATATGGATTCCGTGGTTGATGAACGGACGCTGCGGGAGATTTACCTGCCCACGTTCGAAACTGCGGTGAAAGAGGCCCGTGTCGGCGCAATCATGGATTCATACAACCTTACGAACGAACAGCACATGAGCCAGAATGGACTCTTGAACAGCGACGTAGTCAAGAAGGAGTGGGGCTTTGAGGGAATCGTTATGTCCGACTGGACCTCAACCTATGACGGGATCGCAGCTGCAAACAACGGACTCGATCTGGAAATGCCTTCCGCAAAATTCATGAATCGTGACGTCCTGCTGCCGGCAGTCCGCAGCGGAGAGGTAAGCGAAGCAACGATTGACGACAAAGTGCGCCGGCTTTTGCGAGTCGCCGTGCGATTCGGCTGGCTGGACCGCGAGCAGACCGACCTGTCGATTCCTAAATGGAATTCCGAGGGCAATGAAGTTGCGCTGGAGATGGCTCGTTCGGGAATTGTCCTTCTGAAGAACCGAGATCACCTTCTGCCGTTAGACAAGACGAAGATACAGGCAATCGCCGTAATCGGGCCGGACGCATATCCAGGGCATCCAACCGCCGGCGGGAGTGCCGAGGTAAAACCCTTTGAATCCATCAGCTACCTCGAAGGCCTCGCAAATGAGGTCGGCAAGGTAAAGGTTTACTACGACCCTGGGCTTCCAACGCTCGAAGAAATGGCAAAGCGCACGGAATTCCGCACGGCAGCAACTCGCGGAGAAAGAGGGTTGCGAACTGAGTTCTTTGGCAACTCCGATTTTTCGGGCCCACCGTTGGCGTCGCACATCGACCGTCATGTCGACTTTGATCCAGCGCACGGGCCGGACGGCACTTACGCCGACACATCAGCGCGATGGAGCGGTTACTTTATCCCGAGTTCGGCAGGCCGCTATGTTGTTTTCGTTCAGGGTCCGGGAGAGAACGGAGGCTATCGTCTTTACATCGACGACAAGCCGATCTTTGACGACTGGAAGGCGAGCTACGCCTTTGTCAGCACGACTCACCTCGATCTGTCGCCGAGTCCTCACCACGTGAGATTGGAATACAAGAGTCGTAACGGCTGGGGAAAAACTAAACTCAACTTCGGGATTGTACGAGCGGATGAATTGGTCAGCACCCCGGCAAAATCTTTGGCGAAGCACGCAGATGCAGTTGTGCTCGCCATCGGGTTCGATGCGGCGATGGAAGGAGAAGCTTCTGATCGCACTTTCGCACTTCCGCCGGGACAAGACGAACTTGCTAGCGAAATCGCCGCGCTGAACAAGAGCACGATTGTGGCCGTCACTTCCGGTGGTGGCGTTGACATGACTGCATGGGTGGACCAGGTTCCCGCGATATTTGAATCCTGGTACTCGGGCCAGCAGAGCGGCACGGCGTTGGCTGAGCTTATTTTTGGAGATGCAAATCCCTCCGGCCGATTGCCGATTTCCATCGAGCGCCGTTGGGAGGATAACGCCGTTCACGATAGTTACTACCCGAAGAAGGGCGAAAATAAAATCAACTATTCAGAGGGAGTCTTTGTCGGCTATCGTCATTTTGATAAAGCTGGCATCAAGCCCCTCTTTCCGTTCGGCTACGGACTTTCCTACACCAGCTTTTCTTACAAGAACCTCTCTATTTTTCCTGCAAAACTATCCGGTGACGAGAAAATTACGGTTTCCTTTGACATAACCAACACAGGTGAGGTGGCCGGCGCAGACGCCGCGCAAGTGTATGTTGCCGATCATCATTCGCATCTGCCCCGGCCAGTGAAAGAGCTGAAAGGATTCGCAAAGCCGACTCTTCAGCCGGGAGAAACGCGACACGTAACCATCCAACTGGATCGCCGCGCCTTTTCCTACTACGATGCCGATCATCGCCGCTGGACGGTCGATCCGGGCGATTTTGAGATCGATGTGGCACGCTCGAGCGCGCAGGTTGAGTTGACCGGAAACGTTACCGTGCACTGACTTGGGCTGCATCAATGGTTTTCGGGTTTCCGCAATGGCGACCGAACACGTTCCAATCGCGAGTAAGATCCGAGAGCAGCCGAGTTCTCCCCCGATCACAGCGGGCGCGCAGATTTCGCTCTATATAGGCATCGTGATCGCGGGTATCCTCACGACACTCCTTGATCCGGTTTTGCCAATCCTCATTAACCGCTGGTCTTTGAGCGATCAGCGGGCCGGACTATTTTTTACCGCACAGTTCTGTGGCTCCATGCTTGGCGTCGCATCGATGACGGCGGTGATCAGGAAGGGGTATCGGCTGACCTTTGTCACCGGCTTCAGTTTGATGAGCGCAGGAGTTGCAGGGCTGAACTTCAAGAGCGTCTTGGCCAGCCTCATGGCGACTGCACTGTTTGGTTGGGGACTGGGGCAGGTGCTTTCTGCCTCCAATCTTTGGGTAGCGGAAGTGAAAGAGGCCAAGCGGGTGGCAGCGCTCAGCATTCTAAACCTCATGTGGGGGCTGGGTGCGATCGCAAGCGCTCCTCTCGTAATGCTGGCGCAACGCAATGATTGGACACGCGCGCTCATCTATACGATTGCCTCTTTTTCGGCCCTTACAGCCGTGACTTTGCTGGGGATGAATATGGAACCGGCGATGGACAGGAAACGCGACGCGTGCGGCATGGCTTCGCTCCCCCCTGTCAGCACGAGAACAGCGATTAGCCTGGCCGCACTTTTTTTCCTGTATGTGGGCTGCGAGAATTCGGTTGCAGGTTGGGTAGCGTCACTGACTAAGCGAACGAATTACGTGTCCGGCGACCTATGGGCGCTGGCGCCCATGTTTTTCTGGGGAGGGTTGCTTGCCGGCCGTGCCCTTGTTCCGCTGCTTCCAGCCAGGGACAGTGAACGCGCCCTGCTGGCCACCAGCCTGGTCTTCGCTTCCGCATCGATCGCATTTCTGTTGCGGGCGACGACGTTCACAACTATCACCCTCTCCATCGCTGTAGCGGGGTTCGGGTTTGCCGCTGTCTATCCAGTTGTTATTGCCTGGATGGTGACAGCGTTCGGCGAGCGCTCGCGGCAGTTCGGTGGTGTCATGTTTGCCCTCGCTGGAATGGGAGGCGCAACTATGCCCGGCCTCGTGGGAGTGGTCTCGACAAAGACTGACAGTCTGCGTGCCGGGTTGTTAGTTCCTCTCGCAGGATGTATGGCAATGTTGCTATGTACTGTAACGATGACTGAAGCCGCAAAGCCGCATTAAGCGCAGTTGCTTGAGAAACGCTCACAAATGCCCTGATTGGAACTGGGAAGGAGAATCGAGAGATTCGATGCTCACACGACGGAGATTCCTTGGCATTGCAGCCGGCACCTTGGCCGATGCACGTCTTTCAGCACAGAACCAAAGTAAAACTCGGGTCGCCCTGAGTATTCCCAGGGAGGCGACCGGCCCTCACATGCCGATTGACTTTATAGGTCTGTCCTATGAAGTACAACAACTCGCAGACCCCAACTTCTTTTCGGCCCAGAACAGTGGCCTGATTCGAGAGTTCAAAGCGCTCTCCTCAACTGGTGTTTTGCGCCTTGGGGGCAACACCAGCGAATTCGCCTACTGGAAAGCTACGCCCGATTCCTCCGAACCAGAGCATCCCCAAACCCGTGAGGTCCCAGGCGAGCCGAAGGCACAGTACTACGCGGTGACACCGGACTCGGTGAAGAGGCTAGCCGAATTTCTCCGTGCCGCTGGTTGGACCTGTATTTATGGCATCGGCATGGGCACAAACACGCCGCTACGGGCGGCTGAAGAGGCGGCCTTCGTCGCCGAGACGCTTGGCGACCGCTTGCAGTACTTCCTGATCGGAAACGAGCCGGATTTATTTGATCGGCACCTGCGCGATCCAAAGTCCTGGTCGCCCAAGATCTACTTCGAGGAATGGCTCACGCTGGCGCGCGCAGTTGCAACTCGGGTATCAACAGCAAAATTCGGAATGCCTGATGTGACCAACAATGTGTCATGGCTGACCGAAATTTCGGATCAATGGTCTTTCGTTCAGAACCCGCTACGGGTAACCGCCCTGACTCATCATTATTATTTTGGCGGCCCGGCGACAAATCCCGATGTCAACATTCCGAACCTGCTCAAAAATGCGACCATGCAGAGGGTGCAGAACACTGCGGATGTCGCAAAAGCCGCCGCCGGCAAGATGGGTGAGAGCGTACGCATGACCGAAGGCAACACCTGTTATCGCGGAGGCAAGCCGGGCGTCTCCGACGTTTTTGCCGCCGCGCTTTGGTCGGCCGATTATTCACTACTGCTGGCCAGCAATGGCTATTCTGGCGTCAATCTCCACGGCGGCACGGGAAAATCTGTGGCCAATTCCGTGGGTGGATTTCTGCCCGGAGACCAACTCCTCCTTGCGAACGGCGCAACTCCCGAACAGATCGCCAGCCACCCGCATCCTTTCTATAGTCCCATCGGCACGTTCGGCTCAGATTACGTGTTGGAGCCGGTTGCGTACGGCCTGAAGTTTGCCGGCGCGTTCGGTGGCGGGACTTTGCTCCAGGGAGGCTTCTCAACGAAGCTCCAGACCTCGGGAGTCAATGCTACGGCGTATGCCGCGAAACTGTCCGACGGCAAGACCTCGGTAATCATTTTGAACAAAGACTCAGTCGTGGATCTTGAGGTAGAACTCGATTTCGGAACCAGCGGGGCGAGCGGAGCGGTAGAAACTGAAACATTACATGCGCCGGCACTCCAGAGCCGTGAAGCACACATCACAATGTCATCGAAGACCGGCTCGCTCAAGCAGGGCAAGTACAGCATCAGTGTTGCTCATGCAACAGGAGTACGCATAACGTTGGGCTGACTTATCTTCGCGACGAACTTCGTATGGCCGACCACTCATTTGGCGCTGTGCCCGCTCCGTTTTGCGCCGCCTGTGATTTGGCACAGTTCCGAACCTGCCATCAGAAACGCTCCCACTCCGTAAACATAACTGGACGATGGCAGGTATTTGCCGGGTTCGGCGCCAATGGGCTGGATATCGCCAAGCCGGCCGCTGGCATAGATATGGCTCAACATACCGCGCCACGCACGCCTGACCACAGGGAGATACTTTTTGCGGTCTAGTATGTGCTGGTTGATTGCCCATGCAATGGCGTAGGTGAAGAAGGCCGTGCTGGAAATCTCCGGAGCGGGGTAGGCGTCGGGATCCAGCAAGCTGGCCCGCCACAGACCATCGGAGGGCTGCAGCGCCGCGATCCGTCCCGCCATCGCGCGATAAAGGGCGACGTAGTTTGTGCGCAGAGGCGAGTCAACGTCCAGTTGCTGGATCACCAGAGCGAGGCCGGCGAGGATCCAGCCGTTGCCGCGCGACCAGAAAACCTTCTGACCGTTTGGTTCGTGCATCGTCACGAAGCGCTTATCCCGATAGTACAGGCGCTCGGCAGAATCGTAGAGGACTGCCTTGGTCAGGGTCCACTCATGATCCATGAAGTCAACGTAGCGCGGGTCGCCGGTGACTTGGCTGAGTTGAGCAAGAACCGGGGCTGCCATGTATAAGGCATCACACCACCACCAGAGCAGGTTCTGGGCATCGTCGGGACGGGCGAGGACCTTGTCCATGCCATCGCGCGTAGGTGCGAGCATCTCGGGGTCAGGTTTCTCCGCGTAGAAGCTGAGATATGTCAGTCCGATGGCTTCGTCGTCGGCGTGACCGAAGCGCGGACCCAAGCTCCAGTGGTTCTGCTCGGCAACCTGAAGGACGCGATCACGGTAACGCTGGTCGCCGCTCGCTTTCGAGGCAGCGAGAAATCCGTCGTAGAGAGCAGCGTAGGTCCACTGGATGTTGTATTTTCCTTCTGCATCGACTAACTGCCAGTCTGCGACTTTCTTCATGGCTCGAAGGATGTCGCGATGCTTGAAGCGCGGGAAAAGATCGGTGGCAAGAGGCCCGGGATCGTCAGGCTGGCTTCCTGCGGCGGCACGTTCGTCGATGGACGGCGCAGCGTGTGCAGGAGTCTGACATGAGGCGAAAGGAGATATGGCGAAAACAATAACAGCTAAGAGCAAACGAAAGTTCGTCATCGACTTATCCCGTTTACGAGAGAAACGGCTTCCAGTTCTCCAGAATGACTTTCACCTCTGCCACATCCGAGAGTCGAAGCTGCGGAAGCGGCGGGCGCACCGGGCCTGCAGCCAAGCCAAGCGCGTTCATCATCTCCTTCATGACCGAAACCTCGTACCCCTTGCGGCGGGCGCGCAGTTCGTAGAGTGGGATAACGCAGCTGTTCATCAGCCGCATCAGCGCTGCAGAATCGCCCGCTGAAGCGATCTCATGAAGCTTCAGCGAGAGCTTTGGCGCCACGGTTGCGATGCTCGAGGTATAGCAGCGAACGCCGATGCTGTAGTATCCGGGTACGCAGTCATCGCCCGCTCCGCCAATCCAATGCAGTCGATCACCAACGCGGTTGATGATCTGCTGGTATCGCCGCAAGTCGCCTTGGCCGTCTTTCCAACACGCCAGAGTGGGAACCCGCGCCGCCAGTTGTTCGACCCACGCTGGGCTTGGGTTCACCCAGTCTCGGCTGTAAACTATCAGCCCCAGCGCAGTGGCACACCCGATCTCCGCATAATAGTTGGCCAGACCCTCCTCGTCGGCATTGAAATAATACGGGGGCAAAGCCAGAATGGCATCGGCTCCCGCCCGCGCTGATTGCTCGGCCAACTCGACACCGATGGGAACGTTGAATCCTACACCGGCAATAACCGGAATCCGGCCACGTACTTCTTCTACCGTTGCCCTTACCACTTCCAAATGCTCGTCAGGGGCGAGCGAGTACAGTTCGCCGGTTCCTCCCGCGGCAACAACCGCAGCAATCGAGGTTTCGAGGAGGCGCTGGAGATTTTTTCGCAGCCCAGGAATATCGAGAGTCAAATCCGGCTTTAATGGCGTGACGGGAAACGCGATCACCCCCTGAAGTTTGTTTCGCAGCTCTTCAGGTTTCAATCGTTCGGTGGCGCGGGCGGAAGTCAAGCCGTCCAAGACCGGTGTCGGCAAAATAGAGGAAGCAGCCAAAGCGCCAGCACCGTCAATGAATTCTCGACGGGAAAAATGTGAAGACATGGTTCTCACTTCCCTATCTTCGGTCGCCAGATTTTCCAGAACTGCAAACTGCGGTATTCCAAGGACAGCGGCTCCCAGACGAAGTCACGTCGCGTAGTCTAACCTCTGATGCCCCGGGCACATGCATCGCGCAAAGCAATCCCCTCCCCGATTCCGATTCCGATTCATCCGTGGACCGGCCGGAAGTCGAAATACGCCAGATTCATATTACCGTTCCTCAATATGTGGACGGTGAGAACATTCTTGCCATGGTCGAGATGAATTTTGAAGAGTTGCGGCGCCAGATTCCAATGGTGCCACTGACGCCAGGCCACCGGGTCAGCTGGATCATTTGTGCTGGCGATCTGAACAGGACCGGTTGCGTCCTTTCCATTCACATCCACGGAGATTGTTCCGCCGCGGTTCGATGTGTAAAGGAAGTCGGCCGCGTATGTTCCCGCCCGTTTCACATCGACTGTAAGGTTGAACCACTCTCCAGGCTCGGTCCAGCCAACATAGAGCATGTCTATGGGAGGAACAGTTTTGTCGAAGGGGTTGTCGTCAACCGGATCCGGCTTGTGATTGAACTTCGTGTAGGAAGTATCCACACTCTCGTGCATGCGAAATTCGTTCAGGTAGGTTCCATCAGCTGGATTCAGACCTCCGCTGCCGCGGTTCTGTGGATCAGTGTCGTGGTATGCCACCCCTTCGCCGCCCAGGTCATAGTAAGCGCAGAATACCTTCCCCGGTATTTTCTGTGGGCCGCCTCCATAGCCGCTGTCGTGATAAGGGATGCCTTTATATTGGCTCAAGAATGATTGACAAAATGCATTTGACAGCATAGATGCAGCGATGAAGCACAGGGAAAACACTCTTCGGCTCATTCTCCAACTCTCTTTCGCCCTGGGTCGGTGCCACGGGTAAACCGAATGTTCCTATAGCTCTCGACCAGGCGTGAAACGGAATGAACAAATTGACTGTTCTGGATCGGGAAAAATATACTCGCACAATCGATTATGTTCCAAGAAAATCGATATTCTATTTCGGATGGATTGGAGCCCCTGACATGAAACCGAACGACACATCGCAGGACGCGGCGAACCGGAACCGGCGGGGCTTCCTTAAGACAGGGGTGGCGTCGCTGGCAGCGGGCCTGTCCGCCAGCGTGATCTCTCCTCGTGCGTCGGGCGAGGTTACAAGCGCAAGCGCTGCGGCTTCGGCAGCAGCCGTTCAGGATATGATGCCGACGCGCAATCTGGGCAAGACAGGATTTCGAGTGGGGATTTTTGGCCTCGGTGGCCAAGGGGTGCTGGAAAGCCACAACAACGAAAAGTTGGCCTTGCAGGTCATCCAGCGCGCTCTTAAGTTGGGAGTGAATTATTTTGACACCTCCGCCATCTATGGAGGACCTGATAGATGGAGTGAGCGATATCTAGGCAAGGGTCTTAAGGGCTCCCATGATCAAGTTTTTATTGCCACAAAGACCAAGGAACGCGTGCGCGATGCTGCACTTAAGGATCTCGAAGTTTCCCTGAAGTTGCTGGACACCGATCACGTCGATACCTGGCAACTGCACGACGTCGGAATTCAAGAGGACATTGACCAGATATTCGGCAAAGGCGGCGCCATGGAAGCCCTGGTTCAAGCACGCGATCAGAAAATGGTGCGCCATCTGGGCGTCACCGGACGATTCCGCCCTGAAGCGCTTATGGAGTGCATCCGGCGATTTCCCTTCGATACGGTCCTAATGGGTGTCAATGCGGCCGACAAATATTATTACAGTTTTGAAAAAGACCTTCTTCCGCTGGCCGTTGAGAAGCAGATGGGAATTATCGGAATGAAGGTGATGGCGCGCGGTCGCATTCTTTCCACCTGGACTCCGCCGCCGGTGGAACAACAAAAGCATTCCTGGGAAGGCCGCGGCGCAATCGCCACCACTCCGGGAACGCTGACCAAGCAGGAAACCTTCTTCTATACTCTGTCGTTGCCCATCAGCACGGCAATTATCGGGTGCGATTCGGTGGAGCAGGTTGAGGAATGCGCAGAACTCGCCCGCACCTTTAACCCTTTAAATCAGGCCCAGATGGCTGCTTTGGAGACAAAAGTGGAACCTGTTGCCAAGCAGGCATTATTTTTCCGGCTGATGCCTCGCTGAGATCGCCTGCCAAAGGCCCTAATAACACTTCTCCATGGTCGTCATCGTCATGGGCGTTGTCGGCGTGGGAAAGAGCACGGTTGGGCGCCTGCTTGCCGAGCAATTGGGCTGGTCATTCGTTGATGCCGATCATTATCATTCTGTCGGCAATATCGAAAAAATGAGGAGCGGCACCCCCCTCACCGACGAAGACCGGCGTCCCTGGTTGCTCCACCTTCGCGCGATTATTTCCGACTGGATTACACAAGGCCGGAACGGAGTACTGGCTTGTTCGGCGCTCAAACATCGCTATCAGGATGAGCTGAGGATCGGACCCGAGGTTCGATTCATTCTCCTAAACGGCGACGCCAACCTTATTGCACAAAGACTTCAAATGCGGCAAGGTCACTTTGCAGGCACCGCGATCCTGGCCAGCCAGTTGGCGGACTTGGAGGCGCCCGAGGAGTCGCTTTCGATTGAGATTTCCCAGTCCCCGGAGAAGATTGTGGGGCAAATTCGCGCGCGACTGGGTCTCGCGCAAAATCGCGCTGACGGAATCTAGCGGTTTACCCCGCTGGCCACGAAGCCTCCATCCACCAGCAGCGTCTGGCCCGTGACAAATGAAGCGGTGTCCGAAGCAAGGTAAACAGCCGCTCCGACCAATTCTTCGGTGCGGCCGAAGCGTCCCATGGGGGTGCGCAGCAGCAACTCCTGACCGCGCGGAGTATTGTCGAGCAGATCTTTGTTCAGGTCCGTGCGAAACACCCCTGGCGCGATCGCGTTTACGGTCACGCCTTTCTTCGCCCACTCCACGGCAAGTGAGCGCGTAAGAGAGACCACGCCGGCCTTGCTGGCAGCGTAAGCCGCAACTTCGTTTAGAGCAACAAAGCCGTTTAGAGATGCAATGTTAATGATCCGACCGTAGCCACGTTCGATCATCGCTTTGCCGAAAATCTTGCAGGAACGGAGGGTCCCCATGAGATTCGTGTCGAGTATATCGATCCAGTCTTCTTCTTGCATGTCAAGTGTGGGCCCGCGCTTGATTTTACCGGCGCAGTTGATGAGAATATCGACTTTACCAAAGCGCCCCCGCACCGCTGATAAAAGCTCCTCAAGTGAACTGCTTTTGCGGACATCGCAGCGAAGCCGTAATGTACCGCGTCCGCGTTCTTCGACCTCTTTAGCGACGGCATCGACCTGTTCCTGACGGCGCGAGGAAGCAATGACATCCGCCCCTGTATCGGCCAGGCCGAGGCTTAGCGTGCGCCCAATGCCGGTCGTACCCCCGATCACCACGGCAGTCTTGCCGACCAGGCTAAAGATATTCTTGGTAGACATCAGTGGCTGCTTGGCAGCGACGGCATATTTGGTACTTCAGTACCGCCGAATATGTCGCGGCATGCCCATAATCCTAATCCAGGATTGGCGATGAAAAAAATATCTTCCCCTTCAAGGCGGTTGTGGCCCGGCCGGAGTCTTGCCGGATCGTAGCGGGCGATCATTTCTTTCAACTCGCCGTACTGGTAGCCGACGGATTCGATTTCCTGCTGTGTGAGCCCCCCGGGGCACCATCGAATCGTAAACCGGCCTTCGGCAGACCCGTGAATCAGGTGAGCGGCCGCACCAAGCCCATCGGCCAAGCCGGCGTTCAACTTCACAGCCTCAAGCGTCGCAGGAGTTCCGCGGTAGCCGTAGCATCGAATTAACGCATCGATGGCAGCATCTTCCCCAAATGTGCTTACGCCGGGAGCGAGGATAATCAACTCGGCTCCGTCTGCCAAAGCCATGCGCGTTCGATACACAGCCTTGTTGCCAAGCCATGTGCTGTGAAATTCGTTCGGATCTAGAAAGACCACAGCCTTTCGCACCGGAGCGTCGAGGATCTGAAGGTTCACGGATAGGCTAAGAGCGGCGGCTCGACGGAAACACTCGATATCATCTCCGATGAAGAGTCCCCGAACGGTAAGACGACCTTCCGCGGATCGTCCGATAACGGTCAGAACGTAAACAATCGGTAAATGTCGCAGGAAGCGATCGGAGGCGTAGTTCAGCACATTGCGCACGGGATTCCCGGTACGGCCCATGATGCGCTCCAGACCGTATACGGCGCCGAGATAGTGGCTGCGGCCAATGGCGTCGCGGCCGCCGGCGCCGATGAGAATATTTTTGTTGTAATTCGCCATGCCGGCGACTTCATGGGGTACGACCTGCCCGATCGAAAGAATCAGATCGAAGCCGCCCGATGAAATCAGGCGGTTCACTTGTGCCGGCCACGAGTAATCAAGCTTGCCCTCGGATTGCTGGTGGATAAAGTCGGCCGGAACCTCGCCCAAAGTTTCGAGACTGGTTCGCCAATTATGCACGCGAAAAAGACTGGTGGGCGTGGCTCCAAACATTCGTGCGATTTGCGCGGGCGACATGGGAGTATGTGTGCCAAGGGCGGGCAAAACTGATTTCAGACGATCGCCGTAAAATTCCCATGCGAACTGCGTGAGGTCACCCGCGCGCGAATGAATGCGGCTTGCGTCGGGTGGTACAACCAGGACCCGCTTGCGTTCTCCAAGTTTTCCAAGGGCCTCGAGCAGCAGATCGTGCAGTTGCTGAGAAGACAGTTCAGTTTCGGCGCCACCGAGCGCACAATAGAGACTCATGCCACCATCTCCACCTGTTTGAGTCCGGGCGCGAGCAAAACGAGAATGCCCAAGGCCGACAGATAGGCACCGGCCGCGATGCCGAAAAGACTGGCATAGCTGTGAGTCAACTGCAAGACATGACCGGCGAAGAAGGCCAAAAGAACGCTCCCCGCCGATCCGGCCATGCTGCCAATGCCGACGACCGACGCGACTGCACTCGATGGAAACATATCCGACGACGTTGTAAACAAATTGGCCGACCATCCTTGATGCGCTCCGGCAGCAAGGCTGATCAGAGCGATCGCGATCCACATCGATCGCAGATTTTGGGCCACGCAGATGGGCACCACAAGAACGGCGCACAGTAGCATGGCTGAAAGCCGCGCCCGGGTGGAAGACAACCCCATCCCTCGAAACAGCACGGGCAACCACCCTCCTCCGATGCTGCCTATGGCGGACACGTTGTAGACGATGATGAGCGGCAGGCCGAGATGCAAAAGATTCAAACTGAATTTGGCGCTGAAGTACGAAGGCAGCCAGAAAAGATAGAAATACCAGATGGGATCGGTCAGAAACTTGGCGATCGCGAATCCCCACATTTGGCGAAAGTGCCACAATCGCCGCCAGGGAAGCGAATTGCCCGGATTGCTGGTTGCCGTAGAATCCGTATTTCGCGACCCGCCGGTGGTGAGCGTGGATTGGCTACCGGGAGCCCGATAGCGACGAAGCCACCAAACTATCCACAGCAGACTGAAAAAGCCGGTCGTCAGAAAAGCAATATGCCAACCGTAGCGGAGGGTTACCCATGGCACGATGAGCGGCGCCAGAACTGCGCCGATGTTCGCTCCGGAATTCAGAATGCCGGTAGCTAGTGAGCGCTCGTTCTGCGGAAACCATTCGGCCACCGTCTTGATAGCAGCGGGAAAGTTGCCGGATTCACCGAGCCCCAGAAAAAATCGAACAATGGCAAACTGCAATGCGGTTCCGACCAGAGCGTGAGCCATCGCGGAAACGCTCCACACGCACATGACCAGAACATAGCCAAGGCGCGTGCCAAGCCTGTCGACCAAACGGCCGGCGGCCACTAGGCCAATCGCGTAAGCGATCTGGAACGCATCGACGATATAGCCATAGTTGACCTCGGTCAGACCAATGCTGCGTTCCAGAGTCGGTTTGAGGATCGCAATAACCTGGCGATCCATGTAATTGATGGAAGTAGCGGCGAACAACATGGCACAAACCGTCCACCGGGCGCCTGACCCTACCCAAGCCTCCGGGACCTGTCTGTCATGATGGACCACCGCCGCCTTCTCCATGGCCGACACCGTTCAGTCCGTTTACAAAAGCTCGCCGTACACCAGAGAGCACCTCTTGCAGTAGCGCCGCTCGCTGTTTCTTGCCCATGGCTCTCTATAGGCGATAGGTTTTCTTGACCAGGCCGTAGGCGAGATCGTGCGCCACGTCCAGGGCTTCATCTTGCTCCAAGCGATGCTCCGCGACCAATCTTGCCAGGAAGTTGCAATCGACGCGGCGCGCCATGTCATGCCGGCCCGGAATTGAAAGAAAAGAGCGCGCATCGTCGTTGAAACCGGCAGTATTGTAAAAGCCCGCCGTCTCGGTGACGAGTTTGCGGTACCGGGTCATCCCTTCCGGGCTGTCATGAAACCACCACGGCGGGCCCAGGCGCAGGCACGGATAATGGCCGGCCAGCGGTGCCAACTCGCGGCTATAGGTTGATTCGTCAAGTGTAAAGAGGATGATAGAAAGATTGCGCTCATTGCCGAAAAGATCGAGCAGGGGACGAAGCGCATCGACGTAATTCGTTGGCGTGGGGATGTCGGCGCCTGCGTCGGGGCCATACCGGGCATAGAGTTGGCGATTGTGATTTCGAGAACTCCCGGGATGAATTTGCATGACCAACCCGTCTTCCAGGCTCATGCGCGCCATCTCGGTCAACATTTGCGCGCGGAAGAGTTCGTTTTGTTCGCCGTCAGATGTCATGGAAATCACATTTGAGAACAACCGCGCGGCTCGGGCCGGCGAAAGATTGGCGGTTCGGGCCGTGGGATGCCCATGATCGGTTGCCACGCAGCCGAGTTCGCGAAAACGCTTCCTTGTCAGCCGCAGCGAGTTCAGATAACCGGGCCAGGTTGACGTATCTTCTCCGGTCATCCTGCCAAGCTTAGCAACGTTTTTCCTGAAGCCAGCGAACTCGGGATCGACAACCGGATCGGGGCGAAAGGTCGGCAAGATTCGCGCCTTCCAGTTCGATGCGCGAATGCGGTTGTGATCGTCCAGGGAATCAAGGGGAGAATCAGTGGTGGCCAGCACCTCCAGGTTGAAGCGCTGGTAGAGCGCTCGTGGTCGAAACTCGGGGCTGAGCAATTTTTCGGAGATCGAATCAAAATAGAGGTCGGCGGTTTTCCACGAGAAGCCTTTTTTTAGGCCAAACAGCTCCTGAAAAGCGAAGTCGAGCCACATGCGGGTTGGCGTTCCGCGAAACAGATGATAATGACTGGCGAAGATGCGCCAGACTTCACGCGCGTCTTTCACCCCGGGCCGTCCCCTGCCGAGATCATCAAGTGAAATACCCTGACTATAGAGCATGCGAAAAACGTAATGGTCGAGCTGAACAAAAAGCTGCGCGGGATCAGGAAAGGGTTCATCTGCCGCAAACCATGCCGCCTGAGTGTGTCCGTGCGGGCTGATGAGAGGCAATACCCGCACAGACTCGTATAAGATTCTGGCTATTTTTCGAGTGGTGGTGTCAGCCGAAAACAGACGATCTGGATGTATCAGCATGGCTCAAGTACGTTCAAGCTTTCATGCAGTGGCTCTACAACATATCACGGCCGCAGTCTTCAGCGTATCGTCGAAGGCTGCGTTACCATTCGTATTCACGGTTCCTGCAAAGATCACACCCACGACAAGGGGAAGGAGAGCTTCAGCCTACCGCGGTGACAGATGGATCAGCGCCGGACTTCCACCGCCATCTTCTCGATGCACGATGCGGGGCGGGTTGTGTTAGCCTCCAGAAAGCATATGCCGGTCCGACTTTTTCATTCAGAAACGGAGCAGACCATCGTGAGGCCAGAGACCACATCGATCACCGACGTCGCGGAAGCCTTCTTTAACGCATGCGAGACGGGCAAGGGATGGGAAGTCTGCCGCACATATTGCACGCCCAATGCGACATTTACCGCACAGGCCGAACCCCTACTGGATATAAGAACGCTCGCGCAGTACACAGACTGGATGAAAGGTATGTTAACCGTCCTGCCGGACGCCCGCTACGAGGTGAAATCGTTTGCGACGGATAGCTCTCGAAACAACGTCGCTGCCTATGGAATATTCTATGGAACGCATACCGGGCAAGGTGGGCCCGTTCCTCCCACCGGCCGAAAGATCAGCACAGACTATGTTTATATAATGCAGTTCGACGGCGACAGAATCGCCCACATGACTAAGGTATGGAACTCTGGTCTGGCGCTAAAGGACCTTGGCTGGGCGTAATCCTTAATCGCTGGGGCGATGTGCCACCACGATCCAAAGCGGGCGGCGTTGACGCAAAGGCGGTTTCGTACGGGACCTCACGCCCTGCGGAAGAGGTGACGCCCACCAGAGAGTCCACCGTTCCCGCCCGCTCAGCATCATTGCCTCTTCCGCCTTGGCGGCCATAGCCGCAGAAATCCCCACGCTCGCATCGCGTCCTCCAATGTTGTATATGCCTTGACACGCATATTCTGATTGAGGTATATACAAGCGATGGAATCCTTCGAGATCATCGCCGAGCCCAGCCGCCGCGCCATCCTGAGCCTGCTGGTCTCGTCGCAACTTTCTGTGGGAGAGATTGAACGCCAGCTTCGTATGCCGCAGCCGGCCGTGTCGAAGCATCTGCGCATATTGCGCGATGCCGGCTTTGTCGAAGCCACGGTGGACGCGCAGCGCCGGCTCTACCGGCTTAAGCCCGGGCCGCTCCAGGAGATCGACGCCTGGCTCCAGCAATTCCGCCGCTTCTGGTCAGCTCACATTGACGCTCTGGAACGCCACCTCGACCGTATGTATCAGGGCCGGAATCGTCCAGCGCCAAAAGAACGAACCGCAACCAAAAAAGTGGCGCGGGCCAAACCGCAAGACCATCAAGGAGAAAAGAAATGAAAATCAAAGTAACGACCTTATACGTCGATGATCAGGAAAAGGCGCTGCATTTTTATACCGACGTGCTCGGCTTCGTGAAAAAAGCTGACTTCAGCCAGGGCCCGTACCGCTGGCTCACCGTCGCCTCGGCCGAAGATCCGGACGGCACCGAGCTCCAGCTCGCCCTGAACAATAATCCCGCCGCTAAGGCGTATCAGCAGGCGCTGTTTCAGCAGAATCAGCCCGCGTCCATGTTTTTCAGCGATGACTTGCAAGCCGACTACGAGCGCGCGAAAGCCCGCGGCGCCGAGTTCACCATGCCGCCAACGGACGTGACAGCATCGAAGATAGCCATGCTGAAAGACACCTGCGGCAATCTGATTCAGATCACGCAGTTGATGGAGTGGTAGATCAAAGGCGTCGCCGGTTGCCGGTCGGCAAAACCCGGCTCCGAATAGTCAAAAAGACCGAAGTCCGACAACGGACGACCGACGACCGAAGACCGACAACGAAAGACCGAACGCAAACAGATTGGCCACCGAGCGACCGATGACACAACTCGAACCATACTCCCCCGGCCCCGCCAGCGGCGCCCAAGTCCGAAAAGACGCCGACAAGTGGACACTCATTCTGGTCCGCGACCTGCACCACTCGCCTGAAAAAGTCTGGCAGGCGCTCACCGACCCGGAGCAACTGCGGGAGTGGGCGCCCTTCATCGTGGATGCGAGCCTGAACACCGTCGGAACCGTGAATCTTACATGGGTGGGGAATCCGCAACCTTTGACAACAAGCGTGACGCGGGTAGAGCCTTCCAGGGTGCTGGAGTATGG
>DATLKM010000274.1:0-9060 GCA_035538435.1 Binatia bacterium | reverse complement strand
AAAGTCTCCCGGCAGGGCCGGATACGCAACTGGTAAGGCCGGATAGTATAGCGCCGGCCGGAAGGTTCCGTCGCCCCTTCCCAGCAGCACGTCGACCCCGCTCGCCTTTCCGTATTTATAGACGGGCACGACTATGTCGAGGTTTCCGTCAGCGTTGAAGTCCCCGGCGACCGGAGTGCCGGCGCAGCCCTTCGTCGAATAATTGACTGGCGGCTGAAATGTACCGTCGCCATTCCCCAGCATGACGCTTACTTGGTCCGTCAGTATGCAAGTGCTGACCACTAGGTCGAGTTTGCCGTCGTGGTTGAAGTCAGCGACTAGGGCGCCCCAAGGCCCCGCCACCGCAGGGTTGATCGAACGGGTTTCAAACTGTGCAGCGGAAACTTGCCCCAGCCACGGCATACACGCGATCGAAAAAATAAAGATACGAAGCGTCCTGAGGTTCTCGATCCGCGACATAGGGGACTCCTCGTGCGCAGGGGACTGCTAAGCTGGTACTCTCAGTTCGTACTGCAGTGGGTCTTCATGTCGGCTTCAATAGCCGACATGGCGTTTTCGCCGTTCGGGGTGGTCGCATACGTTCCGGTCACGCCTTCCTCCCCATAGCACGTGTTCACCCCAACAAAGACATAATGAGGCTGCGGGGAGTGGCCCGAGTAAAATTGCTGACCAAACAGCGCCCCTTGCGAGCCGGAATTGTTCGGGCAGTGGCTGTTGCCGCAGGTCCCTGATTGGTAATTTGAAGCCGGGCCGGCGCAAACCCAGTCCCCCATTGACGTGGAGTTGTAAGTGGTGTCGCCGCCTGTCGCCAGTATGCTCATATTGAACCACGCCTGATCGGCCTGGGACGAAGTTCCGCTTGGGTTGCCGCAGCTCATCGTCGTACCACTGCCGCCCCCGATCCAGCCCTGCACAGCGGTGAGGTAAAAGTCGATGTACTGCGGGTTGTTCGTCCAGCTTTGGGTGTTGCCATACTCGTTATTGCAGCCGTACTGCGAGGAGCTGCAAATGGTCACAGGCCCAGCCGTCGGGTTCACTTCGCAGCCCTGTTCAATATCACTGAACACCGGACCCGAGATCATCTCTACATTGTTGAGATACTGCGACGCCCCGTACCACTCGAGCGAATACGCGCTGATCCGGCGCTCGCGCCCTGCGCGCACATTGCACCGGACGGATGGTAGGTCGTTGACGCGTTTATAGCGCTCAAAACGGTTGCAGGCCGGCACGCTGCAACCAGGACGCTGTCTGAGCCTGAGTCGCCGTCTGCATCGAGACCCTCCCAGTCATTCAACCATGCGGTCTGAACAACCGCGAAGCCCTGCGAGAGGTAGTACTGAGCGAATGTCAGCTCCTGACCTACGGGAGTGTTGGGGCTGGTTCCGCCTTCTGCTGCGACGAATGCAATCGTCCCTTTGCTGGTGCCGGTGGGCGCGGAGTAATCGACGGTGACGACGTCGTCGTCCGCTCCCGAACAGTGCACCGTGTATTGCTTGCAGGTGCCGCCGGGCAACCACCCTGCGCTTGCCGGACACGACACCGACCCCGTGTTCTCCGTCCACGTGCCAATCGACAGGGGCGCGCTTTGCGCGTGGACCGGCGAAACTCTAAGGGTGAGAAGGGCGTAGCTAGCAAGCAACAAGGAGATAGGGAATAACCAGAAGAGATTTCTCGTGGTCACGGCAGTTCCTCCTCGACGAAGTTCAGGCGCGGACGCTGGAGGCCGACCGGAAGTATGGCTCCCATTATCCGAACGCGTCAAGAGGCGAAAGGCTCTTGTCGAAATCGTTAAAAGGGCGCGCGGAGACAGAAAAGGGGAGAATCTAGGAATCAAAAATAAGAGTTCCGAGGTGCTGTTGAATCCGTTCGTCTCGGCCAGCAGCTCGCGTTAGACCCTTGCTCGACCTGCGCCGCCGCGTACGCTTTTGGCGTTGCTACGGGCGATCTATCGCTTGGGCTCCGGGCTTGCCACCAACCGGAAAAACCTATTCAACGCCTCGGAACTCTATCCTGCCTTCGACATTTCTTCTTGTTCTTCTCGCCCAGCGCTTGGCTATTGACCCTTGCTTGCCCTCCCTCGCCACTTGCGTAGCAAGAGTGACTTTGCTTGAGTCCCGGACGCCGCACCAACCGGAAAAACTTTAGAAGCTGTCAAAGAACGAGTATGTTTTTACTCCTTCTATTTTGGCAGTCAATGAAAAAGTGCTGCCTGTAAGTCATGTGTTTTCAGGTGAGTGCAGCTCGTCCACAAGGGCGTGACCGGAATCGGTGCAGCCCCGGCTCAAGTCCCCGTCAGTCCGAGTTCCCCATCCCTGTTTTTCTGTGGAAACCGAAGCAAAGTCTGTCGGCGGGTGCTATTGCATTCGCGAAAGCCATCTGTGAAAATCTTTTCCGGCTTTGCGACCGGCCCGCGGGTGGTGGGCCCAGATGACGCGGGATAATTGGCGCACACCAGAAACCGGAAGGTCGCAACCATCCTTCCGAGTCATCACGTGTGCTCTTCCGGGACTTGCAATCGCAGAGGAGAAAAAGATGGGCAAGCGTCACATGTTGATTCTCTGGCCGTTCGTCGCTTGTGCCGGGTTGTGCCTGTTGAGTGCGGCCAATGCCTCGACGTCCAAGAACGCGCAGGACCAGCTGACTTCGCTGCTGCTGGGCAAAGACGTCAAGGCCCTGGTGGATCTGCCCGCGTACAAAGACGGCGTGGACGTTTATTACATTCCGCTTTCAAACAAACGCGTGGACAGTCGCGGCGTCGATCTGGAGGAAATGACCAAGTGGCTCAAGTCGAAGGGCGTAGGTGTGGAGCGCGACGAGTGGGTCAGCATTACCAACGTGAAGATCGACAACGACAAGATCGAAATTCACCTGGAAGGCGGCGGCGAAGGACGCCGCGGCAGCAATCACGCTAATAAAGTCGGGGCGGCTTACAAGCGGGCCGGGGGTTCACGGCTGAACCTGAAATTTCAAAAAGACCTGAACGACAATGACATTGCCCCGCCAGTCATACTGCGTTTTATGTCGCGGCTGCTGGATGTGAGCCGCGTCCAGCAGAAACTCGACGAAGCGGACATGCCCGCCGATCTGCGCGCCGCGGTGGAAGCGCACACCGTGCAGGAAAATATGACGTATGCGATGGTTCTGGCCAGCTTTGGCGAGCCGGACCAGAAAAAGGTCGACGACAGCACGGACACCGATCTGCACGAGACGTGGTTTTATCTGAAGAACGGCCACCGCTGGGTGATCCGCTTTGCCAACGGCAAGGTGGTGAAGACGCAGGTTTTCTAGGGCCGTTGGCTGTACCGCAGCGCCTTTATAATCTCGACATGCCGTCCGCGGAAACGTCCATCGCAGTGGATGCCGGTTATGAGCCGGTGATTGGCCTTGAAGTCCACGTACAGCTGCTGACGGCCTCAAAGCTTTTCTGCTCGTGCTCCACCCGGTTCGGCGCTCCGCCGAACACGAACGTTTGCCCAGTCTGCCTGGGCCTGCCGGGCGCGCTGCCCGTACTCAATCGCAAAGCGGTCGAATTCGCCACGCTTGCGGCGCTGGCGCTCAATTGCCGCATTAACCCGACTTCGATCTTCGCGCGTAAGAATTATTTCTATCCCGACTTGCCCAAGGGATACCAGATTTCCCAATACGACAAGCCGCTGGCGGAGCACGGCTTCATCGAAATCACGGCCGGCAAGGGCAAAAAGAAAATCGGAATTACCCGCGTGCACCTGGAAGAAGACGCCGGCAAGAGCCTGCACGAGGGCTTTCCCGATTCCGATTCGAAGACCGCCATCGACCTGAACCGCACCGGGGTTCCGCTGATCGAAATTGTCAGCGAGCCGGAAATTTCTACGCCGGATGAAGCGCACGAGTATCTCACGCGTTTGAAGGAAATTGTCCTCTATACGGGTGTGAGCGACTGCAACATGGAAGAGGGCTCGCTGCGCGCCGATGCCAACGTGAGCGTGCGCCCGCGCGGGCAAAAAGAATTCGGCACAAAGACAGAAATCAAAAACGTAAATTCATTCCGCTTTGTTCGCGAAGCTCTGGTTTACGAGATTGCGCGGCAGATTGATGTGCTCGACTCCGGCGGCAAAATTGCGCAGGAAACACGCCTGTATAACGCGAGCGAAGGCAAGACCTACAGCATGAGGTCGAAAGGGCAGGCGCACGACTATCGTTATTTTCCCGAGCCGGATTTGCAGCCGCTGCGAATAAGTGACGAGTGGCGCGAGGAGATCGCACGCAGCCTGCCCGAGCTTCCGGAAATGCGCCGGGCGCGTATGGTGCGCGAATACGGCATCACCGAATATGACGCGCACGTGCTCACAGTCTCAAAATTCCTGGCCGATCAGTTCGAAGCGGCGGCGGGGGCGGCGAAGAATCCCAAGCGCGTTGCCAATCTGGTGCAGAGCGAACTGATGGGAAGACTGAAGGCGAAAGGCATGGAGATCGAACAGTCGCCAATCTCGATGGAAGGAGTGGCCCAGTCAGCCGATCTGGTGGAGAGCGGCGCGATCTCGGGCAAGATGCTCAAAGATTTGTACGACCTCTGCTTCGAGCGAGGCCGGGATTTTCCCGCTATCTATGAAGAAGAGGGCCGGCCGCGCCAGTCGACCGATACTTCCACTCTGGAGAAGGCGATCGACGAAGTGCTTGCTGCCAATCCCAAACAACTTGAGCAATACCTTGCGGGAAAAAAGACCATGCTGGGATTTTTTGTCGGCCAGGTAATGAAAGCGTCGAAGGGGCA
This sequence comes from Binatia bacterium, assembly GCA_035538435.1. Lineage (GTDB taxonomy): Bacteria > Acidobacteriota > Terriglobia > Terriglobales > Acidobacteriaceae > Sulfotelmatobacter. The sequence continues at coordinate 4,310 of DATLKM010000274.1, read as the reverse complement.
GGCCAATCCGCAGCTGGTGAATGAAATACTCTTGAAGAAACTGGAATAACGATTCCGTTCGAGTTACCGAAGTTCCTTCGACTGCTGTGACTTTTGCCATCTGATTCCCGTCCTCGTTCCCGCTTAGCATCGAAGCATCGCCCCCAGTTTGTCGAATCTCCATGAAAATCAAAATTGACCGCATCATCAGCATCGCCACGCTGTTGTCGTCGCTATTGGCGATATGTCTGGTATTGAAGAAACCGGCGCCGGTGGCGCAGCGCCAAACGCCGGCGGCGATCGCGGCGAACGCGCAATCATTCGACCAGAAAATCGAAACCCTCGAACGCGCGCCGCAGCCGCCGGCGTCCGGCGGAAGCGACAATCAGTCGTGGAATGTTCAGCAAGCCGCTACCTCTTCCGCGGCGTCGAATGCTCAAGAGAAAACCGAAGTACGCATCAACTCCGACGAGGTGGGCGCGGCCATGGCGCAGGCTTTGGGTGTTGCGGCCGGAGGCCAACTGACACCGGATTCGGACGTTGGCAGTGGGGCGCCCACGATCAAAGATCAGCAAGTGAGCTTCGACGGTGACGTGGTCCACGGGCAATTTCTTACCGAGATTGCGGGCAAAGATGTTTGGATCACCATCTCCGGCCATCTGGGCTCGAAGGATGGCTATGCGACTTTCGATCCCACTGAATTTAAGGTTGGCGATCTGAATGTGCCGGTTTCGTTGGTGAATAATGCGTTACAGAAAAAACTTGGCGAACAAAAGGATCGTCTGAAGCTCCCGGATTTCGTTGGCAGCCTGAAAGTGGAGAACGGCGAACTGGTAATGCAGCAGAAGTGAGCGGCAGATTTATTGGGAACTCGATTGAAGTCCGGGACCCAAGCGTCCTTCCGAAGCGATTTTGGCAAACCACTTCCCCGAATCTTTGATTGTGCGCTTTTGCGTTTTGAAATCTACGTAGGCCAGGCCGAAGCGCTGACTGTAACCTTCGGTCCATTCGAAATTATCCATCAGGCTCCAGGCATGGTAGCCGCGAACGTCGGCGCCGGCGGCCATGGCGCGGCCCAGAGCCTGGAGATACTGGCGGTGGTATGAAATGCGCTGTAAGTCGCGAATCTCGCCATTCCCATCCGGCCCATCGTTGAAGGCGCAGCCGCTTTCAGTAACTTCTATCTGCGGACGATCGAAGTCGCTGCTGATTCGCGTCACCAGTTCGTACAAAGCGTTCGGCCAGATCTCCCATCCCATCGCGGTTTTCGGGCCTTGCTCCCCGCCGTTCATCTTTACCGGGAACAGCCATTGTTGGGGATGAGAAATCCTTTCGAGTGCACCGGGCGCTGCGGCAATGGTGCGGTAGTAAAGATTTACGCCGATAAAGTCGAGGGGGGCGCGCAAGCGGTCTGCGTCTCCCGGTTTCATGCCCATGACGCGCTCGGGCAAGAAAGAAAGCGCGTCTGGGTAGCGGCCTTTGAGGGGCGGCTCCAGAAACCACAGATTCGTTATGGCGTGGGCTCGTTCCGCGGCCAGCTTATCTTCTTCGGAATCGCTAGCCGGCTCGCAGGCTGACATGCTGAACGCCGATCCGACGCGGGCCGAGGGGCGCGAGGTCTTGACCGCCCAAAAAGATTCCGACTGCGCCAGGTTCACGGTATGGCAGGCGCGCAGAAAATCGATCATGCTTTTGCGCCCCGGCGCGTGCGAGCCTTCAAGATAACCGCGAAAGGTAAAGGCGAGCGGCTCGTTGAACAGCATCCAGTCAGAAACGCGGTCGCCGAGCGCACGCGTGACCAGTTCCGCGTAATCGGCGAAGCGGGAGGCGAGATCGCGGTTGGCCCAGCCGCCGGCATCTTCCAGGGCCTGCGGCAGGTCCCAATGATAAAGCGTCACAAATGGGCGCATGCGCGCTTCGAGAAGCGCATCGACGATGCGGCTGTAATAATCGACGCCCTTAGCATTCGCATTTCCGGCGCCTGTGGGCTGAATCCGCGGCCAGGAAATGGAAAAGCGGTAGCTGTTCAGATTCATCGCCCGCGCGAGTTCAATGTCCTCGCGCCAGCGATGATAGGAATCGCAGGCTGTGTCGGCGGTGTCGCCGTTCTTGATTTTGCCCGGCGTGTGCGCGAAGCGGTCCCAGATGGATTCGCCTTTGCCGTCTTCGTTCCATGCACCTTCGATCTGATAGGCCGCGGTCGCCGCTCCCCAGAAAAAATTCCTGGGGAAGGAAACATCGGCTGCGGCATCGGAAGGCAATGGCTGGGGCGTAGAACCCGATGGCGAGGACGGCCCGGCCGCGCGAGAAGATACCGTGCAAGCCGTAAATAAACCGGGGATTGCGGCGGCGATTCCTGCGGCCATGGCGGATTGGGCAAACTCGCGGCGGCTCAACGGCAAAATAAACGGGGCTCCTTAAGAATCTCGCGGCAGCGGCGCGAACTGTTTCGTCGTGGCCTGGCCGAAGCAGGCAGTCTCTTTCGGCCACGGGCTGATATTGTAAATGGAAAGTGGCCGGGTTGGTCAGTTTCTGCGCCGCGAATGGATATGGTCGCGTCGCCAGGAGACAGGAATGGAAGACACACGCATCGCGCGCGTCGGGCAAATTGCAATCAACGTAAGAGATGTAGAACGCGCCGCCCGGTTTTATGAGAATGTGCTGGAGCTGAAGCTGCTGTTCAAGGCTCCTCCGGGACTGGCTTTCTTCGATTGCGGTGGACTGCGGCTGATGCTGGAAAAACCCGCCAAAGCAGAATCCGATCATCCCAGCTCGATCCTGTACTTTGAAGTTCCCAACATCAAAGAAGCGTTTGAGCAGATGAGAAGGAAAGAGGTTCATTTCGAAGACGAGCCTCACCTCATCGCAAAAATGCCTGCGCACGATCTTTGGATGACGTTCTTCCGCGATTCGGAAGGTAATCTGATGGCACTGATGAGCGAGATCGCGCGCTGAATTGCTTAACCTCTTGTCATTCCGACCGGCCAAGGCGCGATGGGGAACGTTTACTACCCGGGCGGTGAGCGCTCGCACTCTGCGCTCCCTGCTATCATCAATGGCAGACCCGGGTGACGCCATGCAGGACATGGACGACGAGAAAATTCCTTATATTTCCGGTTCAGGAGAAGGACTCATGGAAGAAACCGCAACCTCTCATCCCACCGCGCGGCGCGATGAGGACATCGCCCTCGATCTGATGAAATTTATCGCCATGACGACAGGCTATGGTCGCACATCGACCAGCGGCGGCGCGGGATTTACCGGCGGCGGCGCGGCCGCCAAGCCGGAAGAGTATGCCAACCACCTGCTCGAACTCTATGGAAAGTGCCGCACCGCGGTGGCCGGAAAGAAGTAGCGCCTTCCCCGGCTCCCGAACTTAACTCACCCAATCGAGGAATTTGTACCAGGCACCCGCGAACGGCAGGAACCACGGCGTGCCGTTGTACATGCCGAGCGGCGCGCCGGGAAACCGGATTTCGGTGAACGGATTTTCCGGCTTGCCGCCCGCCATCAACTCCGCCATCTTTTCACCCTGATAAGTCGCCATGGCCACGCCGTGCCCGGCATAGCCCACCGCGTAGTACATGCCGTCGATCTGGCCGGCGTGGGGCATCACGTCAAAGGCGAAGTCGAGCGTGCCGCCCCAGACGTAGTCGATTTTCGCGTCGCGCAGCTGCGGGTAGACTTCGATCATGCCCCGCCGCAAAATCTCAGCGCTGCTGCGAATTGTATTTTCGTTCTCCGGGAAAAATGCCGCCCGTCCGCCGAACAACATGCGACCGTCGGGAGTGAGGCGGTAATAATAAAGATAATTCTTGGAATCGTAGATCATGCGGTCGCGAGGGCTTAGTTCGCGCGCCAGCGCCTGCGGCAGAACTTCGGTAGCAATAATGAACGAGCCGATCGGAATGATTTTTTTTCGCAACGCTGGAGTAGCGCGGCCGGTGTAGCCGCTGGCGGCTGCAAAAACGTCGCGGGCCCAGAGCGATCCGCGCGGGGTTGCGACTCTCCATCCCGGTGCGGCGTTATCGGTTTCCCGCCTTACCTCCCGAACCGGTGCGTGTTCAAAGATTTGCGCGCCCGCCTTAATTGCGGCGCGGCCAAGTCCGGCAACATAGCGCGCCGGATTCACTCCGGCGCTGGTTTCATCGACCATGCCGCCGTAATAAATGCGTGAGCCGATCTCATCGGGCAGTTCGCTCTTCGAAACGACGCGCAGTTGATGATCAAACTCGCGCGCAATCACTTCCGCCTGACGCGCGTAATCGTCGAAATGCTTCTGCTTGCAGGCGACCTCGAGATGCCCGCAGCGGGAGAAATTACAGTCGATG
>DATLKM010000273.1:0-6265 GCA_035538435.1 Binatia bacterium | reverse complement strand
TCATTGCGCTGGATATCGATCCGTTTGTGTTCGGTGGTTGCTGTTGCCATAGGAAATCTCTTTACTTCTGCTTTCAGTTCTCGGTTCCTCGGTCGTCGGACTTCCGACTTCCGATTTACGTCGTTGGTCGTTGGCCCTTGGTCGTTGGCCCTTGGTCGCGACTGACTACCTCGCGACTTTCAAATCATCCGCCTAGCAACTTTCAAATCCCTCGTGTCTTCGACCCTTGGCCGTGAGCAGCTCTTTGCCAACGGCCGACGGCCAACGGCGCTGTTCAAATTACTTCCGGCGCCAGAGACACAATCTTCAAAAACTTTTTTTCGCGCAGCTCGCGGGCCACCGGGCCAAAGACGCGGGTGCCGACCGGCTCGCCGGCTTCATTGATGAGCACGGCGGCGTTCTGGTCAAAGCGGATGTAGGTGCCGTCGCGGCGGCGATGCTCCTTGCGCGTGCGCACGATGACCGCTTTCACCACCTTGCCTTTTTGCACCTGGCCGTCGGGGGCCGCTTCTTTGACCGCGGCGGTGATAATGTCGCCCAGGCCGGCATTGAGTCCGGTCGAGCCGCCGAGCGGCAGAATCATCTGCAGCTTGCGGGCGCCGGAGTTATCGGCCACCTCCAGCATGGTTCTCATCATCACGGCCATGGTCTTAATCTCCTAAGTACTTCAGCTTTCAGCTATCAGCCATCAGTTTTCCCGGCTGCCCTTTTGCCGAGGGCTAACCGCCGAGGCCGACGGCCCCGTTTACTTGGCGGTTTGCCCGCCTCCGCCGTCCAGCGTGGTTTCGGGCACGAGCGCGGTCTTGCGAACAATGTCTTTCAGCTTCCAGCGCTTCAGTTTGGAAAGCGGCCGGGTCTCTTCGAGACGAACCACGTCGCCCACGTGAGCTTCGTTTTTCTCGTCGTGCGCGTAGAACTTTTTGTTGCGCGCGACCACACGCCCATAGAAGGGGTGGGCTTTTTTGCGCGTCACCTGCACTACGATGGTCTTGGCCATCTTGTTGGAGACGACCTCGCCCACGACCTCCTTGCGCCTTCCCTGAACCTGCGGGGTTGCGGTTTCCGCCATTAGCGTTTCTCCGTTGCGGCGGCGCGCGAGCGCTCGCTCAAAACTGTTTTGACGCGGGCAATGTCTTTGCGCAGCCCGCGAATTTTGTTCAGGCTTTCGGTCTGGCCCATGTTGAGCTGGAACTTCAGCTTGAACAACTGGTCGGCCAGGTCGCGGCCCTGGTGCTGCAATTCCGCGTCGGTTAAGTTGCGAATTTTGTCTGCTTTCATAAAAAGCTCTCAGCTATCAGCCTTCAGCTCTCAGCCCCGATTCCGCCGCACCTTACTGATAGCTGACGGCTGGAAAGCTGAGAGCGGATTTTAATGTGCCCCTTCGCGCTTTACCAGCGTGGTGCGCAGCGGGAGTTTGTGCGACGCGAGGCGCATGGCTTCGGTGGCGTCGGTAATGCTGACGCCTTCCATCTCGAACAGAATTTTTCCCGGGCGGACGACCGCGACCCAGTGATCGGGCGCGCCCTTGCCCTTACCCATACGGGTTTCGGCCGGCTTTTTGGTGACCGGCTTGTCGGGAAACAGACGAATCCAGATTTTGCCGCCGCGCTTGACGAAACGGGTCATGGCCACGCGGCTGGCCTCGATCTGGCGGTCGGTGATCCATCCCGGCTCGAGGACTTTGAGGCCGTAGTCGCCGAAGGCCAGCGTGGAACCGCGCCAGGCTTTGCCAGTCATGCGCCCGCGCTGCTGCTTGCGGTACTTAACTTTTTTGGGCATCAACATAAAATCAGTTCTCAGTTCTCAGTTCTCAGTTCTCAGAGAACCGAACTTTTTTCAGCTGTCAGCTGTCAGCTGTCAGCTTCCAGCCAATTTGCTCAGCCATTACTTACCGCCGAAAACCGATGGCTGACGGCTTCCGTTAGAACGCTCCCGCGGTTTGCTGCTGCGGTTCGCGTTTCTTGGTGGGCAGGATTTCGCCCTTGTACACCCAAACTTTTACGCCGATCACGCCGTAAGTGGTGCGCGCTTCGGAAAATCCGTATTCAATGTCGGCGCGCAGGGTGTGCAGCGGCAGCCGGCCCTGCAAATACCACTCGGAGCGGGCGATTTCATTGCCGTTCAAGCGGCCGCTGACGCGGACCTTGATTCCCTTGCAGCCGAAACGCAGCGCGGAATCGACCGCCTTGCGCATGGCGCGGCGGAAGCCGACGCGCTTTTCCAGTTGCAGGGCGATGGCTTCGGAAACCAGTTGCGCATCGAGCTCGGGCTTGTGCACTTCCTGAATGTCGACGAAGACTTCGCGCGAGGTGCGTTTTTGCAGCTCGCCTTTCAGCTTGTCGATTTCAGCGCCCTTGCGTCCGATGATGATTCCGGGCCGCGCCGTCTTAATAATGATGCGCAGCTTGTTGCCGGGACGCTCGATTTCGATGGCGCTGACGCCGGCCGACTTGAGCTTTTCGCGCAGCTCTTTTTTCAGCTTGACGTCTTCGAGCAACAGCTTGTCGTAATCGCGCTCGACGAACCAGCGCGACTTCCACGGCTTGGTGTAGCCGAGGCGAAACCCGTAGGGATGAACTTTTTGACCCATCGTGTCTCCTAAACTTCAAAACCTAAAGCACGTTCCTCACCCGCGCTGGGCGCGGGTTCGGAAGAACATCGGTTAATTTTCCGCTATTTTGCCGCGGCTTTCTTCTTACCTGCACCTGTCTTGCCTGCGCCAGTCTTGCCTGCGCCAGCCGATTTCCTGGCCGCCGGCGCGCGGCGCTTGGCCGAGGCTGCGGCCGGGTCGCCCGTGGCCGTGCGTCCCGAGCTGCCGGCGCGCTCCGCCAACACCAGCTGGATGTGCGAAATCCGGCGCTGATAGCGGTAGGCGCGTCCCTGCGGCGCCGGGCGGATGCGCTTCATGCGCGGCCCGTCATTGGCGATGGCGCTCTTGACGTAGAGGTTGTCGAGCTCGACGTCGAGATTTTTTTCGGCGCTGAGGAAGTTCGCGTTGTCCAGCGCCGACTGCAACAGCTTGCCGATGTTGGCGGCCACGCGCTTTTTGGTATAGAGCAGCGTGTTGCGCGCGTCCTCGACGCGGCGGCCCTTGATCAAATCAAGCACCAGGCGCGCCTTCTGGGGCGAAACCCGCAAATACCGCATTTCCGCTCGAAATTCCATAATCAGTTCTCAGTTCTCGGTTGCCAGTTGTCTGACAAACCCACTATGCCTTCGGGGCTGCCGGGGCTGACGAGGGGGCCGGAGCTCCCGGGCCGCCCGGAACACCCGCGGGCTTGGCCGCCGCTTCCGTGGCCGCTTTCATGGAGTGGCCCTTGAAGTTGCGGGTGAAACTGAACTCGCCCAGCTTGTGCCCCACCATGTTTTCGGTGAGGTACACGGGGATAAATTTTTTGCCGTTGTGCACGGCGATGGTGTGTCCCACCATCTCCGGGACCACGGTCGAACGCCGCGACCAGGTGCGCAGAACCTTTTTCTCGTTGCGCGAGTTCATGGCCTCGACGCGCGACATCAGGTATGCGTCTACGAATGCGCCTTTTTTGGTTGAACGTGCCATAAAGTCAGTTCTCGGTTCTCAGTTGCCAGTTCCCAGTTAAAACCTTGCCGCTTGCCTGCTTGTGAAATCCTTCGCTTCGCTCAGAATGACACCAACGAATCACCCAGCAGCGAATCACTTGCTTCTGCGGCTCACGATGAACTTGTCGGTGCGCTTGTTGTTGCGCGTTTTGTAGCCGCGGGTCGGCTGACCCCAAGGGGTCACCGGATGCCGCCCGCCGCTGGTTTTCCCTTCGCCGCCGCCGTGCGGGTGATCGACCGGGTTCATGGTGACGCCGCGGTTGTGAGGGCGCCAGCCCAGCCAGCGCGAACGCCCCGCCTTGCCGATGGTGACGTTTTCGTGATCGAGATTGCCTACCTGGCCGATGGTGGCCATGCAATCCTGCGAAACTTTGCGGGTCTCGCCGGAGGGCAATTTCACCAGCGCATAATCGGACTCTTTGGCGACCAGTTGCGCGGCGCCGCCGGCCGAACGCACCATCTGTCCGCCCTTGCCCGGCTTCAGCTCCAGGTTGTGGATCGACGTGCCGGGCGGAATGTTGCGCAAGGGCAGCGCATTGCCCACCAGAATGTCGGCATCGGGACCACTGACAACTTTCTGGCCGACCTTCAAGCCTTCGGGCTGAAGGATGTAGCGCTTTTCGCCGTCGGCATAAGCCAGCAGGGCGATGCGCGGCGAGCGGTTGGGATCGTACTCGATGCTGATGACGGTCGCGGGAATGCCGGTCTTGTCGCGCTTGAAGTCGACGATGCGCAGCTTTTTCTTGTGGCCGCCGCCGATGAAACGCATGGTGGTGTCGCCGGAGTTGCGGCGCCCGCCGGTGCGCTTTTTGGGCTCGAGCAGCGGCTTGTGAGGCTCGCGGGTCGTGATGTCGTCATTGACGATGGTGGTGCGGTAGCGCAACGTCTGCGTCGTCGGTCGGTATGTTTTGATCGGCATGTCTTGAGCTCTCAGCTTTCAGCCATCAGCTCTGAGCTTTGCCGCCGTCGCCCTTAACTGATAGCTGACGGCTGAAAGCTGATAGCTGTCTTACAAATTCTGTGCGTACTCGGGCATTTTTTCGCCGGCGCGCAGGCGAACGTATGCTTTTTTCCAGTCGGGACGATAGCCGGCGAACTTGCCGCGGCGGCGCTCTTTTCCCGGATAAGTGGCGGTGCGCACCGAGTAAACCTTGACCTTGAAAATGGTCTGCACGGCCTGGCGGATTTCCGTTTTGGTGGCTTTAGGCGAAACCTGGAAGACCAGCGTGTTCTGGTTTTCCTTGATGGCCAGGCCTTTTTCCGTAATGACGGGACGGCGGATGATTTGATATGCGCTTTTCATCGGTTATGCCACCTCCGCCGCTTTTTCGTGGCGCGCGCGACGCCGCGGGGCGGCACTGGCCTTTTTCGCGCCTTCTTCTTCCTGCGCCTTGCGCTGCCGCTTGGGCAGAGAACTCTTGAGCGAGGCCTGCAATTTTTCGATCGCAGGATGGGAGAAGATCACCCGGTCGTAACGCAGCAGATGATAAGGGTGAACTTCGCTGCCGGCGACCAGTTCGAGGCCGTCGATATTGCGCGAGCTCAGTTCGAGGTTGCGGTTGCCGGATTTGGCGGCATCGACCACCAGGACCGTGGACTCGACCTTCAGCGCAGCCAGCGCCTTTTGAAATTCCTTGGTCTTCGGCTCTTTAATTTCGAAGGCGTTGACCACAATCAGCTTGCCGTCGGAAAACTTGGCGGCGAGAGCCGAGCGCAGCGCGCCGAGAAGTTTCTTGCGCGGAAACGAGTAATCGTAGGAGCGCGGGACGGGCCCGTGCACGGTGCCGCCGTGCCGCCATAGCGGCGAACGGATCGAACCGATGCGGGCGCGTCCGGTGCCCTTCTGCTTCCACAGCTTTTTGCCCGAGCCGGAAACCTGCCAGCGGGCCTTGGTGGCGTGCGTGCCCTGGTGCTGTCCGGCGCGATAGTGCTTGACCGCTTCCCAGAGCAGGTCTTCGTTGACCGCGCCGAAGATTTCGTCGGCCAGGTCGAAGGTGCCGACCTTTTCACCGCTCAGATTGTGAATGTCTATGGTTGCCATTTCAGTTCTCAGTTCCCAGTTCCCAGTTCCCAGTTTTCGGGCGCCGGCAACTGGTATTGCTTATGCCTTCTTTGCCGCGCGTTTGGCCGCCTTTAACGGATCGACCGTGGCCGAACCCGCGAATCCGCGGCGCTCTCTCGGCGGCTTCTTCGCTTTCGTGATTACGATGTAACCGCCCTGCGGACCGGGCACGCTGCCTTCGACCACCAGCAGGTTCTCGTCTTTATCGACACCCAGCACGCGCAGGTTGCGCGTGGTCACGCGCTCGTTGCCCATGTGTCCCGACATGCGCATGCCCTTAAACACGCGCGAGGGGAAGGCCGACGAACCGATGGAACCGGTGATCTGAAACATCGAGCCGTGCGACTTGGGGCCGCCGCCGAAATGATGGCGCTTGACGACGCCCTGGAAGCCTTTGCCCTTGCTGGTTCCGACGACATCGACAAATCTTTCGCCTTCGAACAGATCGACCAGCACGCGGTCGCCGACTTTGACTGCGCCGTCGCCATCACCATCGGATTCAAGCGGCACTTCGCGCATGAACTTCACCGGCGGCAGATTGTTCTTGGCCAGGTGTCCCTGGGCGGGCTTGGTGAGCTTGGACTGCTTCATCAACTCGACCAGGCCGATCTGGGCGGCTTCGTA
>DATLKM010000272.1:0-7450 GCA_035538435.1 Binatia bacterium | reverse complement strand
AGCGACTTGGCAAATTCGGGGTATTTCGCCGCGTCCTTTTGTGAGAAAGCGGAGATCGCGTGCGCCGACTTGCCCTCATCCTGATAAAGCGTCAGCGCGCGGCCGTCGGGCGAAAGTGCCGTCACACAAGCCTCGGGCGTGATCATCCGCAACCCATGCTTTTCCAGTTGCATGTCGCTCATAACGCTCGGCAGAACCGGTCCGGCGGAATGCGAAAGCGTGGAGCAGCGGAAGCCGGCGTGGAATTCGTCGGTGATGGCCGCGCCACCCACTTGCGCGCGGCGTTCGAGCACCAGCGGCTTGAATCCGGCTTTGGCGAGATAAAACGCGGCGACCAGGCCGTTGTGGCCGCCGCCAATGATGACGATGTCGCGCTTATTATTCATCCTCTGTGTACCTCTGCGCCCTCTGCGGTGAAAAACTAAACACAGAGGGCCCGGAGTTGCACAGAGCTAGATCGCACCTGTCAAATTTAAGCACCCACATCTTTCAGGATTTCAAGAGCCGCGAGCCGTCCCGGCGCGCCCATGATTCCGCCGCCGGGATGCGTGGCCGATCCGCACATATAAAGACTTCGAATCGGCGTGCGGAAGCGCGCGTAACCCGGCGCAGGCCGCAGGAAGAAAAGCTGCTCCAGTGAAAGCTCGCCCTGAAAAATATTGCCTTCGCTCAACCCCCACTCGCGTTCGAGATCAAAGGGAGTCACGACCTGGCGGTGCAAAATGATGTCTTTGATATTCGGCGCATATTCGGCGATTGTGTTCACCACCGTGTCGCCGAACTTTTCTTTCTCCGTATCCCAATGCAGCCCCGGCGCCAGCTTGTAAGGCGCGTACTGCACAAAGCACGAAATTACATGCTTGCCTGGCGGCGCGACGGAAGGATCAGTGAGCGAGGGAATCACCATGTCGATATACGGCCGCCGCGAGAAGTTGCCGTACTTGGCGTCGTCGTAAGCGCGCTCCATGTATTCGACCGACGGCGAGATCGAAATCGCGCCGCGCAGGTGCGCCCCGACTCCGGGAATTGCCTTGAAGTTCGGCAGCGCATCGAGCGCAAGATTTACTTTCCCCGATGAACCGCGGTACTTGAAACGGTTGATATCTTCCAGAAATTCCGAGGGAAGATCTTGCGGCTCAATAAAGCGAGTGAACGTCTGCCGGGGATCGACGCTTGAAGAAATCACATCCGCGTAAATCTCATCTCCATTTGCCAGCACGACTCCCTTTGCTCGGCCATCTTTCACGATGATCTTCGCGATGCCCGCCTGCGTGCGAATTTCTACCCCGGCCTCGCGGGCTGCATCCCCGATTGCGTTCGATATGGCGCCCGTGCCACCGCGGGCGAACCCCCAGGCGCGGAATGCGCCGTCAATCTCTCCCATGTAGTGATGAAGCAAAACATAGGCCGTCCCCGGCGAGCGCACTCCGAGAAACGTTCCGATTATTCCCGAAGCCGACATCGTCGCCTTCAGCACGTCGGTCTCGAACCATTGGTCGAGGAAATCGATGGCGCTCATGGTCATGAGCTGGACCTGGTTGTACTTGTCATAGCTCGACATGGCTTGAAAACGCTTGCCCACGAATAGCAGCTTCATCAGTTCGCGAGGATTCAGCGTGCTGGGGTCGGGCGGCACCATGCCCAGAATCGGCTTCACGAAGCGGCACATGGCCTGCATGGCTTTGCCGAATTCGTCGTAAGCCTCGGCGTCCACGCGCGAGTGGCGGGCGATTTCGCGATGGGTTTTGCCGTGGTCGTTCACCCGCCACAGATAATCGCCATTGGGCATGGGAGTGAATGTGCCGTCGAGCGGGAGAATTTCCAGACCGTGACGAGGGAGGTCGAGATCGCGGATAATCTCCGGGCGCAGCAGCGAGACGACGTAGGAGCAGACGGAAAACTTGAAGCCGGGAAAAACTTCCTCCGTGCAAGCCGCCCCGCCCAGAATATGGCGGCGTTCGAGCACCAGAACTTTCTTTCCCGCTTTCGCGAGATAGGCGGCGTTGACCAGGCCGTTGTGGCCTCCGCCGATGACGATCACGTCGTATGAGTTGGGCATTTAGCTTCTAGCTCCTGGCCGGTAGCCTCTAGCTTGAATACTGGGATTTCAGGAAACGCAATGATACTCGGGAAGGGAAGGCGGCGACAGCGGGATCAGAGCCCGCTGGGCAGGACGGTCCATTGGAGGAGGCGGCGCATTGGGGATTCATTGTAGCGCACAGTATGCGGCGATGTCGCTCTCGGAATGTGTTTTGCGCTTTCTTCGCAAATTACTGCACGACGTCAAATTGCAAATTACTGCACGACGTCAAATTCGGCGCTGCTTCTCAATTTTTCCTTTGGGTTCGTGACTCGGACGAACCCTGTAGTGGTGCCGGCGGGCACGGTGGCCTGAATTAAGGTGTCCGAAGCAACCGAGAACGCCGCGGCCGTCCCGTTGAATGTGACTTCGGTACTTCCGGTGAGGTTGTTGCCGAGTATAAAAACTCTTGAGCCTGCCGCGCCTGACGTGGGGCGCAATTCGACGAAGGGGCGAAGACCAACAGACAGGCTGTACACCTCGCCGCAGTTTTCCCAGCCGCCATCACATGTGGGAATATAGCCGCCGTCCGTAGTCGTACCGTAAAAAGCTCCATTCGTCGCTTGTACTAACCCGGCTTGCGGCCAATAACCGTCGGAGCAATAGTACTGAGCCGTACAGAAGCTGTGGATGGTTGTCAGAATGCCATCAGTAGTTATTTTGAAAACTGTCCCACCGCTGTAACCGGTGCCGCCGATCGCCGCTGTGCCGTAGAGGTTACCGTCGGTTGCTTGTATCAGTGCTGCATACGGGTTGCTGCCGTCAGAGCACTCACCGATATGACAGAACGAGTAAAGAGTAGTAAGCTGCCCGCCAGTCGTGAGTTTAAATACCGTGCCACAATCCAGCTCAAAGCAGTCCCATGTGGTATTGCTAAATGCTGTTGTTCCGTATAGGTTTCCGTCGTTACCCTGCAGCAAAGCGTCGGCAGGATGGCTGCCGTCACTGCATCCGCCTAAAGTGCAGAAGGTATAGATCGTGGTCAGGAGGCCTTCCGGAGTGAGTTTGAACGCGGTCCCACAGTTCCCGATGTCGCAATTCGGTGATGCACCCCCGCCATAGGTCGTACCGTAAAGATCGCCATCCGAACCCTGTACCATGGCCGCGTACGGGTCGGAACCGTCGGCGCAGTTCGATTGAGCGCAGAAACTATAGAGGGTAGTCAGCGCTCCTCCGGGCGTGATCCTGAAAACTGTGCCGCAACCGCCGGTGCAGCTAGCACTGTTTCCCCCTTGAGTAGTCGTTCCGAAGAAATTGCCATCGGACGCCTGTAGGAGTGCGGCATAGGGATATGATCCGTCCGAACAGTTCGCTTGGGAACAGAAGCTGTACAAGGTGGTCAATGCCCGTTCTGGAGTAATCCTGAATACGGTTCCCGCGCCATTTATGCCCCCTAGCTCGGTCGTTCCGTAGAAGTTTCCATCTGCCCCAAGAATGAGGCCGGCGTAGGGGAACGATCCATCGGCGCAGTTCGTTTGGGAGCAGAAGCTGTAAAGGGAGGTGAAGTGACCCCCGGGGGTGATTTTGAAAATGGCGCCTTGGCCGTTGTCTCCGCCTTGGGAGGTTGTGCCGTACAGGCTCCCGTCGATACCCTGCACAAGACCTGCGTAAGGGTGGAAGCCATCGTCACAGTTTGCCTGTTCGCAAAAACCATATAGGCGCGTGAAAGTCTGCGGGGATGCGGGAAGGACATACAGAGCGAAAACGAATACGCCCGTGAGCCCGGCTGCTCTTCGGCCTTTCATACCGTCTCCTTGGGAAGAGGCTTCGAATACTACGGCCTGCACGGAACCCAACGCCCCAGTCTACTCTATCACCATTCGGGGGATGGATCTGAAATCCGGCCTACTCGATCGCACCTGCGGTATAATCCCGCCATGCCTACTGCACCCGGCGCTACCAGAGCAGTCGGAATGGTTCCAGACGAACTGAAGTTTGAGCCCCGATCGAAGGGCCTCGCCACTCCGCGCAAGAAGAAGCCGAAAGAACTCGCCGTGATCACTGAGTGCTGTACCGGTTGCGCCGGATCGCCCGCGTGCGTGGAATATTGCCCCGTGGAAGACTGCATGTTCTGGGTGCCGGACGAAGACCATCCACCATTCGGGCGTATTCAAATCGATCCCATTCTCTGCATCGGCTGCAAGAAATGCCTGAGCAAAGGCCCGGATGGTTGCTTCCTCGACGGCTGCCCGTGGGACGCGATCGCGATGGTCGACACCGCCGAGGTGGAAAAAGAAGTGGGAGTAATGGCGATTTGATTTGCCGGCTTTCGCTTAGTTTGTGAAATTCGAGAGCGTTTCTGACTATTCCTCCGCATTTTGCGCCACTCACCGCGGCTTTCGATTCGCAGGATGAAGTCTTCTCCGCCGCTTTCCACATTTTGCAGAACGCGATTGCAGAACGCGCATTTCCCGGCGCCTCCGTCGCGGTAATCCATCAGGGAAGCCTGATCGTGCGGAATGCCGTAGGCCAGTCCACCTACAGCCAGGATGAGCCGCGACGAACGTTCTTCGACATTTCCCCCGAAACCGCGTTCGACCTCGCCTCCTTGACCAAAGTCATCGCGACGACAACCATGGCCATGCTGCTTTATGAACGCGGCGTGCTCGATCTCGATGCCCCGCTGGGAGCAATCGTTCCCGAATTTCTCTCCCGCGCAAGTAATGACGAGCGCCGCCGCGAAGTTACTATTCGGGCGCTGCTGGCCCATGCGTCCGGGCTTCCCGCCTACGAGAAATTATTCTTGCGAACGCGCACGCGCGATGAACTCTTGAACGCCGCCTTCGCGGTGCCGCTCACCGCCGACCCCGGCGTGCGCGCCGAATACAGTGACATTGGATTCATCCTGCTCGGCGTCGCCCTCGAACGCCTGGCCGATGAAAGCCTCGACCGCTTCTGCCAGCGGGAGATTTTTGCTCCGCTGGGGATGGCGGGCACGGGTTTCAATCCGCCGCAAAGCGCCCGACCCAGTATTCCCCCAACGCAAGACGACCGCAGCTTCCGCCATCGCATCATTCAGGGCGAAGTGCAGGACGAAAACGCCAGCGTCCTCGGCGGGGTGGCTCCCCACGCCGGGCTATTTTCAAACGCGCCCGACCTGGCAAACTTTGCTGAGGCAATGCTGCGGGCGAGGGCTCCGGGCGGTTTCTTTCGGCCCGAAACAATTGCTCTTTTCACGCGACGCCAAACCGTGCCTTCGGACACGAGCCGAGCCCTCGGTTGGGACACGCCATCTGCCCCCTCCCAATCCGGCAAATATTTTTCGGAACATTCCTTCGGCCATCTCGGCTACACAGGTACTTCGTTGTGGATTGACGGGGAGAGGGAAGTGGCGATTGTGTTTCTCACCAACCGCACCTGGCCCGATTGCTCGAATCAGGCCATCAAGCAAGTCCGGCCGCAATTTCACGATGCAGTAATGTCAGAGATCCAGTCCTAAAAGAAAAAGCACTCAGCCGGATTTGACTGAGTGCTGACTGCCGGATGTCCTAATGCGAGACTGCCGCGAATAGCTGCGAATGCATCAGCGACTGGAACTGCTGGTCGCTCGACTTAAAGTGGAAGTTTACGTTCGCGCCGTCGGAGTCCACGCTGGTGTTGTCCATGGCGACTTTTTCCGCGGCGCTGGCGTTCATCTTCTTATAGAGCAGACCCGCTTTCACCATTGACGACAAAGTCGCCGCGCTCACCGAATCCGACGAAACCACGGTCAGATCGAAATTCACTCCGCTGGCAAAGCTCATGGTGTAACGCGAACCCAGCAGCGTTTTCTTCACGGTTTCGAAATCGGCGATCTTGGAAGCATCGCCGAGGGCCGAGCGCATTACATTCTGCGTGCCCTGCTGATCGAGGATGCTCCACACCGCCGCCGCATCCACGCTGGACATCATGTCCGACATGGTCGCGTTGGCGTCGATGTTCAGGATCTCGCCGTCGCGCGTGTCCAAGCCAAGTTTCACCGAGCCGATCTCGCCGAACAGCAATGTGCTGTTATCCAGGAAGACCATTACAAAGCCGCCATCCATGGGATAGATGTTGGCCATGCGATACTTCGTGGGCTTGATGCCGTGCACCGCCAGTTTTTTCAGCACGGCCTTCATGTCAAACGAGCCGGCCGCAACGCCCACCTGCTTGATGCCCTGCTTGGGCGTGCGGAAGGCAGCAAAGGCCAGTGAATCGATATCTTTCGAGGGATCGAGGCCCACACCTTTCAACGCGTCCTCAAACTCCTTCAAGTTATCGGGCAGCAGTTGCGCCTTCAACTGCATGGCCGTCGGCGAATCTTTCAACTCGCGGTAATCGACCGAAAACAGCTGTTGCAGATCATTGGGGATGACCCCGCGGGCCGCCGAAGGCAGCGGCATGGCGTTGGCGACCCCTAGGACAAGAAAAGTCAGCAGCGCGGTGGTCACCGAAGCCTTCACGGTTTTCATAAAATCGTTTGTCCTCACCAGGAATTTTCAACCAGAAATTACAGAAAGAACGGGGATTAGCCGGTTTCTTGCAAATTAGATGCGGGTCACGGCACTCCCGTTATCCTAAGCCTTCATTCTATGCCAGCAGGTCGAAGGCAGGGAAAGCCAAAAGTGCTAGCACGAGTTGACTAAAGTGGGGCCGGCCGAGTTGGCTCCGGACGGCGTCGACCTTCTGGGGTGACGTGAGGGCATAAACCGAACCTGGCAGAGTGAAGATCAGTGGCGAATGGATGATTAAAAAAAAATGTAAAAAATCGTGAGGAAGACGCCACCTGAACGTCGCCTTTATATGTGAGCGCTGAAATACGCAACATTCCCGGCGGCTCATCACCTTCATTCAGGAGATTCAAACCATGAAACGCTTTTCTGTTTCCCGCTTCGCCGCAGCCGCCGCATTGTTTGTCGGAACCGCCTTACTCGCGGTCTCCCCGGCATTTGCCGGCAACCCTCTTAACGCGCCGCGCGGTCTGGCCGTCGCTGCTAATGGCGACCTGTATGTCGCCAACCAGTCCGGCAACAGCATTCTTGTTTTCAACCCCAGCTATCAGTACCTGCCGGCCAAGACCATCACCGCCGGAATTGACAAGCCTTCCGGCGTAGCCATCGACCCTCTCGGAAATATTTATGTTTCCAACTGGACCGACGGCGAAGTCACCGTGTACTCGTCCACCGGCGTGCAGAACGTGAACAGCACGATTTCCGGTCTCAACGCACCGCAGGGCATCGCGGTGGATTCGATCGGCAACATCTATGTGGACGAGAATTACCAGGATGTGCGCGTCTATGGCGCGACCACAGTCGGGAAAAGCACACCGGTGCTGGTTTCCACTTATAACCCCGGGCAGGATATTTTCAGCATCGCCGCTCACAACCAGTTGTTCGGCTGGGGCGGCCT
>DATLKM010000271.1:0-60869 GCA_035538435.1 Binatia bacterium | reverse complement strand
CCTGAGGGTTCGAGTTCTTCAACAATGCATCGACCGCTTCCCGGGCGCGCTCGATTTTTGTGCTCATGCTTCCGCTGACATCAAGCACGATCCCCACCGAAACTGGTCCATCCTCGCTCCAGAAGTGTTTTATCGGCTGGGCGTGCTTGTCTTCCGAGAGTGTGAAGTTCTCCGGCCTCAAGCCGGTAACAATGCGGTGGAATTGGTCCATGACCGTCACGGGCACCAGGACCAGGTCCACATTGGCGCGCACAATGCCAGTTCCGCTTCCCGCCAGGGAATGCACGGCGCCTCCCGGTTGCGATCGAGGCGCAACGTGAACGTCGTTGATTCCGCTTTGCGCGCTGGCCACAACCAGCCCCGCCATCAGCGTGATCATTATGGACAAAAGAAACCGACATTGTTTTCCCGGCAGCATCACCCTTGTACTCCTTAACATCTGAGCGGAGACGGTTGTGAGAGCGATATGCAAGCGACATTCCAAGTCGATTGAGACGCGCGCCCGTTTTTTCCGGCGAGTTTGCGGGATTTTGTTCGTGCCCAACTCGATGTGACCACCGACAGTCAGTCCTGGTTCGGACACGGACACGGGTGCGAGCACTGGTTACCGCCAAAAAAAGAAGCCGGCCCATGTTGCGGGCCGGCCCGAGGCGAGCGCTGGGAGGGGATCAGCGCTCATCGAAAAATCAAAATGTGAGGACGCCTTTGAACTGGATGATTCTCGGGGAAGCGTCTCCGCCAAGGAACGATCCGAAGATGCTGGTCGGAGTATTCACGGTCCGGACGATCCTCCCAAAGTCCTGGTTGGCGATGTCTGCCACAGGCTGATCGAAGTTCGGGTGGTTGAAGAAATTAAAGAATTGAGCTCCAATGCCAAACTTCGCGTGCTCCCACTTCGGGACCTGGAAGTTCTTCAGCACAGTGAAATCCGTATCGAAGTATCTCGGCCCATAGAATTGGTTGCGCCGCTGGTTGCCGAATGCGTCAGTCGTTTGTGTGAACTCCTGCGAGGTCAGGCAGGGTGTAGTGACGGCGCTGGAACCGCAGGACGACGGCGCACCGCCTTCGTAGTTGGCGAAAACGAAAGCCCCTAATCCATTAAGGTTGCCCCCATAGTTGAAGGCGGCCAGAGTGGGTGTCTGGTATCCGTCGACCACGGTAAAGGGCAAGCCACTACGCGCAAAAATGGTGCCCGAAAACACCCAGCCATCGAGGGCTTGCTTCGGTCCTCTCCAATGCGGAATCGTCCACACGTAATTCAAACTGAAGTAGTGGCGGACGTCGTAGTCGGCGTTGCCATAATTGTAGCGCCTCAAGTTATACGGATCTTGCGGCGCCAGGACGCTGGTATTCGTCAGAAAGTTGTACTGTAAGAAGCCGGCGTTGGAGACTTCGTCTAGGGCGTGGCTCCAGGTGTAGTTCGCCTGAAGTTGCAGGGAGGAAAGTTGGCGCTTGGCGGAGACCGTGAAACCGTTGTAGTTGGAGACTGCGGGTGTGGAAACCTGCGTCACGGTTCCGAAGCTTCCATCCGGCGCGGTGAGAGGCAAATCCCCGAAGGGCGTTGGATCATAGGCGTTAAGCCCGGGATTCTGATCGGCTTCGTGAACGCCGTGGTTGCCAACGTAATTCACTGCCACGCTGCTTTTAGCTCCAACTGCCCGCTCGAGCTGCACATTCCACTCCAGGTATTGCGGGGCGATGATGCGGTGTGCGGCGTTGTAAAAGGAGGGTGGCACAAAGAGCGGATTCTGTCCGGAAATTTGCGTTTCGTTTTCCCCGGCGTAGTATCCAGCCAGGAACGAAGCGTTGGCATTGGCTACCAGGTACGACTGACTGTTCGGAACGCTTGGGGCCAAGGGAGCCATTCCGGCGACAAATTGGTTGTTCAAAGGCGCGTTGTTCAGCAGGTAATCGGCAATGGTGGCCGGGAACATATCCGTGAAAAATCCCGCCCCGCCTCGAATAACGGTTCCCGTGCTCGAACCCAACGGCGCCCATGTGAATCCGATTCGCGGCTGCCAGCTTAACGAGGTGTATTCTTTCAGCGCCTGGTGCAGGCCGGTTTGGATCACCTGGTCGTAAGGTGTGGTGGTGTTATGCGGAATATTCTGGAAGTCAGTGGCGAAACGAGCGAAGCAGTTGGTTTGGCACACAGGATTGGAATTGTGGTCGGCACGCAAGGCCAGCGTAACTTTCAGGTTTGGCCGAACGCTCCATTCATCCTGGCCATAAAATCCCAAACCGTAAACGGCGACCGGTTCGGTCGGACGTTTTGAGAAGTTCTGAATGAAGGCCACGCCGTATCCGTTGTAGAAGTTTGTGAGATCGTTCCCCTCACTGTTGCCGATCGTCCCGATCCCGGGGGAGTAATCGGTAACGTCATCGCGGTGGAAGTTAATTCCAACCTTATACGCGTGCTTGCCTCTGATGGTGGAATAGTCATCCACAATGCCGTATTGCGTCACGTTGCGGCCCTGGGGCCAGACGTTGAGATCGGCCCCCAGCGAATAGAACTCTCCGGCGCCAAAACTCAGGGTGAACGGCATGAGCGCGGTGCTGGCCGCCAGACTGCGGGTGGTAAACACAGCGCTGTACCAGGCCCCGGAAATGATGAACTGGTTGACCGCGTTGGCGCCGAAGGTATGCGTTTCTTGCAACTGCCCTTCATATTGCGGTTGGACGCTTTGCCCGTCGAAGGCGGGATTGATCGGATCGGTGTAGGTTGCCTGTAATCCATGATCCGTGCGGAAGTGCACGAACATGTGATCGTTGTTGCCCAGGTTCTGGTCTACTCTGGCGGTGAGCAGCCATTCGTTGGTTTGGTTTCCGGCGGTGGATTCAAACTGCAGAGCGCAGGGAGCCCCCGGGGCAAGCCCGGCAAAACCGTCACAACCGCCGCCCGGCAACACGTTTTGTGCCCGGTTTGCGCCCGGGGCGTCGTTCCAGAGTTGAAACAGCTTTTGGTAGAAGGGGACGGAACCGGCCACGCCAGAAGTGGCGGCCAAATTGGCCAGGGTTGCTGCCTGGTATTGTGGGCTCGGGATATTGACCTTTAACGCCGTCGGGAGCAGAACGCGCAAACCTTCATTGTCGACAAAAAAGAAAGTTCGGTTCTTGCGAATCGGGCCACCGAACGATGCAGCCCATTGATTGTCGTTGTCGAAAGGACGAGGCGTACCCGTCTGATTGTTAAAGAAATTATTCGCATTCATAACGCGCCCGTTCCACCAGTAAATGGCGTTGCCATGCCATTCATTGGTGCCGGACTTGGTTACTTCGTTGACATTTGCTCCCGCCAGGCCGCCGTATTCCCCGGAGTACCCGTTGTTCACCACAGTAGCCACCTGAATATCATTCAGTCCTAGCAAAAGATTGGTGGCGCCGGAGTTGTTGAGATTTAGAAAGGGATCGTTCTCATTCATTCCGTCAACGGTGAACAGGTTCGAAGTGGCGGGTAATCCATAGGTGGAAGAGTTGCCATACCCGCCCTGTGTGTTCATGGTGGCCCCCGGCGCAGTTTGCATTACATAGCTCAGGTCGTTGCCGGGATTGGGAGCTTCCGAAATCTGCTCGTTTGAAAAATTGGTGGTGAGATCGGCGGTTTCGGCCTGCACGGCTCCCCCCGCGGCGGAAACTTCGACCGTCTCGCTGGTGGAGGCCAGTTGCAAGCGAACATTGACAGTGGCGGTTTGCCCCACGCTCACCGTGGTCCGCTCTTCAGCTTTTTGCAGGTTTGGTGCGGTGATTGACACCGTATACGCTCCGGGCGGCAACAATGCGAACCGGTACGCGCCCTGTGCGTTGGTGGTCTGGGTTTCCTTCGCATTCGTGCCGTCGTTGGTCGCGGTGACCGTCGCCCCGGAAATGGAAGCCCCCGAAGGATCGGTGACCACGCCGGCGATGTCGCCGGAAGTCAGCGACTGTGATAGGGCCAGCGTTGAAAGGAGACAAACAACCAGCAGGGCGATGGTGCAGTACTTTCCTGACATATGGAAGCAGACCTCCGGAAGACGTTGTGGTGTTCTTCGAACGCAGTCTCACCGCAAGTCTGCTTTGCAGTACAGGAGTCGAGGGCAATGTTCGATTGCTAAGTGCTGTGCATTTCGATTTCCAGATGAGACAGATCAAGATCAAACAAGATCAGAGGGTTGCCAGTGTCCATTTGCAATAACTTCTGGAAGACGGTTGTCTGGCAGGCGCGAACAACGGGTGTTGCCGAGTGTCCACCGCCCGACGCTTGTCGATTAAAGGACAGGTCAGACGCGGATTTTACCCGGTGCCGCTCCCGTTGGCATCACGCCGCTTTGAGATCGGCTGAAATGGGAAGAGTAAAAAGGAACGTTACGCCCGGACCGGCATTGGGAGTGGCCCAGAGGTGGCCGCTGTGCGACTCGACGATCGATCGACTGATGGACAGCCCCATACCCGTGCCTTGGGATTTGGTGGTAAAGAACGCGTCGAAAATTTTATCCATCTGATCGCAAGACAGACCTACACCGGTGTCACTCACGGAGATCAATAGCGCCCCGCTGGAGTCCAGTTGAGACTTGATTGTGATCGTTCCCACCGAATTGGAATCTTTAATGGCATCAACGGCGTTAAGCGCGAGATTCATCAACACTTGCTGTATCTGCACCCGGTCAGCCCGGACCAAAGGCAAGCCGTCGGCCAAATCGGTTTGAATCGCAATCGATCGCCCTCCCGTCTCGCTTTGCAGCAGTCCGATCATCTCGCGAATGATGCCGTTGACATCCACCGAGTCTCTGCGCGACTCCTCTTTCTTGAACAGCGACCGTACGCGCGCGATGATGTCTGACGCTCGGGTGACATCCTGTATGATCCTGGACGCGGCCCGGCGGGCCTCCTCAAAATCGGGCTGCTCGCGAGTCAACCAGGCGGAACAAGTCCCGGCGTTTATGGCCGCCGCGGAGATAGGCTGTTTGATCTCGTGTGCCAGGGAGGCGGCAAACTCTCCCATCATGCTCACGCGATTGAGCCGGGCGAGGTCCGCTTCCATCTGCCGCGACCGTTCGCGCTCTTCTTCGGCCTGTTTTCGTTCGGTGGTGTCGACCGCCGAACCTACGAACTCAACAACCCCTCCTGCACGACTCAGCACCGGATGCCCGATGGCGTGGATGTGCTTGAGCGATCCGTCGGGCAGGACAATTCTGTGGACCACCTCATACTCGACCTTTTCTTCGGCCGCCCTGCGCATGACTTCGCGCACGGTTTCGCGATCTTCCGGGTGCACTCTTTTCAGAAATGCTTCGCTGGTCGGCGGGCCCTGCCCGGGATCGAATCCACAAATTCGGAACATTTCATCCGACCAGTAGAGCGCCTTCTGGGTCGCGGGGTTATAGGCCCAACTCCCGGTGTGGGTGAGCCTTTGCGCTTCCGCCAAGTAGGTTTCGCTGCGGCGGAGGGCTTGCTCCGCCCTTTTCCGCTCGGTGATGTCGACGTGGGTGCCGACGACTTCCACGATTCCGCCGTTTGCGCTGAAGATGGGGTGGCCCAACCAGTGGATGTCGCGAATCATCCCATCCGGCAATACAATTCTGCACTCAAACGAGTGGTCCTTTCCCTCAAGGATAGCGCTGAAGGTTTCCTGACTGACCCGCTGACGATCTTCCGCATGCAATCGTTGAACCGTCATTTCGCGGCTAGGGAGGCCCTGTTGCGGGTCGAAGCCCCAAATGCGAAAGTTCTCTTCCGACCAATATGCAAATTTATCGGTTTTTAAATTGAACGCATAGCTGCCGATGTGGCTGATTTTTTGCGCCTCAGCCAGATATCCTTCGCTGCGGCGCAAGGCGTCCTGCGCCAGCTTGCGTTCGATGGCAACTCCGGCCAAATGCGTAATCTGTTGTATGACGTCTTGTTCGTAGCCGGTGGGACGGCGTGGTTCCCGGTAGTACATGGCAAAGGTGGCGATGACTCTTCGCTGGGTGGAAAAAACCGGAGTCGACCAACAGGCGCGTAATCCATAAGCCAGAGCCAGCGGGCGATAATCTGCCCACAGGGGATCGATGGCGATGTCTTCAACAATGACTTGTTCACCGCGAAAGGCCGCAGTGCCACAAGAGCCAGCCGCTGGTCCAATCGCTCCGCCGTCAATCGCTTCCATGTAAGGCCTGGGAAGGTTGGGTCCGCCGCCGTGGCGCAGCCGGTCGTCCTCCAACAGCAGAATCGATGCCAGAACGCCAGCTGCCTGGTTCTCCGCCATCCGGCACAACGCGTTAAGTATGTCGGGAAGGGTATCGCCCTTGGCGACGAGTTCCAGGATTCTTTTTTCGGCCGCCAGACAGGCTTCGGCCTGCTTGCGATCTTCAATATCGGTCGAGAGGCCGTACCACTTGAGGATCTCTCCCTGCTCGCCGCGAAACGGAAGCCCGCGAACCAGATGCCACCGATATTGGCCATCTGCACGTCGCATGCGCACTTCAATCTCGAACGGCTTTCCGGTGGCGACAGATTCAAGCCACTTGTCATCGTGCCTCTGAGCATCATCGGGATGAATGGCCGAGTGCCAGCCTGAACCGGCGGTGCGCTCCGGAGGGATTCCGGTGTATTCGGTCCACCGGCTGTTTGCGAATGCGTTCGATCCGTCCGGCAGCGCGCTCCACGCTATGGCAGGAATGGTTTCGATGACATCGCGAAGCTCCCGTTCGCTGCGGCGGGCCGTTTCCTCGGCACGCTTGCGGTCTGTAATGTCAATATTCGATCCAATATAGCCCGCGAATTCTCCATCGCCTGTGTAACGCGGCACACCGCTCTCAATCACCCAGCGGTATTGTCCATCCACCCGCTTCAGGCGATATTCCATGCTGAACGGCTTTTTCGCTTCGAACGCCGGCAAAAAACGATCGAAGCAGAGTTGCGCATCATCGGGGTGGACACCCTGCATCCAACCAAGGCCTACTTCCTGTTCCATGGTTCGACCGGTGAAGTCGAGCCAGGGCTTGCTGAAATAATTGCAAAGACCATCAGTACCGGTGGTCCAGATCATCACCGGCGCTTTATCGGCCATGGACTGGAAGCGGGCCTCGCTCTCCCGCAATTGCTCTTCGGAATGTTTCCGTTCGGTGATGTCGCGATAGATGGCGTAGTGAACAAGAAGTTCGCCCGCGGGCGTAGTGACCGGAACCGCCAGAAGCGACACCTGGACTTCAGTTCCGTCCTTGCGTTTGCGCACCGTTTCGACTTCAATGCGGCTGCCTTGCCTCAAAAGCCTCTTGTACGCCTCCGCACTTTCAGCCAGCGCGCTGGGGACAATCAGTTCATTAATTGCGTGGTTTACGGCCTCCTCCTGCCCGTAACCGAACAGGCGCACGAATTCCTTGTTGATGCGGAGGATTCGGTCGTCCGGAGTCAGGACGGCAACCGCTTCCGGATTTTGTTCGAACAGGACTTTCCACAGAAATTCGCTGGTTTCCGGATCGAAAGGAGCTTGAGCTCCTGTTGAACTCTGGTCGTCGACGTTTTCCGGCAGGCGACGAGCGAGGTTGGAACGTGACTGCGTCATCCTCTTTCCCCATTCTTTATTGCGGCCGAGAAGAGATGCGGCGGAGAGCCCCTCGTTCGATCTTAGCGATCCGCCGTATTGACGGGGCAACTCTTATCAGCGTATGCTACCGCAAACTCGCAGCATTTCCAATTCGCAGCCATCGATTTAACCTGCGATCCGTCCGTTGTCCGAGCTCACAACCGTGAGGTGACACAGTGCTTAACCGAGAGGAATGGCTGCCCCTTGCCCGGAAACTCGACTGGGACTTCTCCTACGTGAGCGAAGAAGAAGTTTTCCCGGAAGTGATCAGCGGCCATCCCTGGTTGCCTCACTCGGAGTGGAAAGATTGGGAAGAATCTTTCAAGACCTCCTACCGCGAATACGTGGACAATCAATACGAAAAAGATATGGCTGTATATGCGGTGCGCGATGCCGTCGGCCGTCTTGAGAATGTCCAGAAGCTGGCCGCGCCCTGGATGAACAGTCTGAAGGTCCACGCGGCAGCGCTGCCATTAGCCGAATTCACCGGTGTCATCGGTAATCTGCGCGGCGCGCGATTTGGGCGTGACAGCGCGTGGCGGACCATGGCCACGTTTGGGGCGCTCGATGAATACCGGCACACGCAGATTCCGCTGCTGCTCTTCCATCAACTGGTCAAGTTTGATTCCCAGTTTGACTGGGCGCACAAGTTTTACCACACCAACAACTGGTTCGCGATCGCCGCGCGCCATTTTTTTGATGAATTGACTCTGGGGCAGAACGCGATTGAGTTTCACATCGCCACCAATTTCATATTGGAGACGGGCTTCACCAATTTGCAGTTTGTGGGACTGGCCTCTCTGGCCCGCGAGTCGAGCGACCACATGTTCGAACGCATGGTTACAAGCATCCAGACGGACGAGGCCCGGCATGCGCAGATTGGTCACCCTGTGCTCGAGACGGTCATGAAGCACGATCCCGAATACGTGCAATTTCTGGTCGACAAATGGTTCTGGCGGAACTGGAGGATATTTTCCATTTTGACCGGACTTTCGATCGACTATCTGACCGCGCTGGACCAGCGCCCTTATTCCTTCCGGGAGTTCATGGAAGAGTGGATCATCGACCAGTTCTTGCGCACGCTGGATGAATTCGGCCTCAAGAAACCGTGGTATTGGGATTTGGTGATGGATGAACTCGATATTTACCATCACATGATTTACGCCAGTGCATACAGCTACCGTGCGACGCTTTGGTTCAATTTTGTGATGCCGGGGCCGGCGGAAAGGAAATGGCTGCGCCAAAAGTATCCCAAATATTGGGACGACATGAACGCGGTTTGGGAGCAGATTAGCGAACGTTGGAGGATGGCGGGGCCCGGCGCCGAAAACGAGTTGTCGGTTCATGGCGCAGCCCTGCCGACTTTCTGCGATCTCTGCCAGTTGCCGCTGAGCGCGGGTACACCCCAGAAGAATAGTGCGAGAATCGTTGTGCATGAGGGAGGCAAATATATTTTCTGTTCCGAACCATGTCAGTGGATTTTTCAGCGTGAGCCGGAGCGGTATGCCAATCACAAGGATGTGGTGAAGCGCGTGCTGTCGGGAGAGGCGCCGTCTGAACTTCCGAAATTGTTGACTGATTATTTCCAGCTCACGCCCGAAACGTGGGGCAAAGACGTGTATCACGGCAATTACCAGTGGATGGGCAGCCGCAAAACATCCGCTGCCTGAGTGACCGGTTCGCCATTTATGCCCATTCCTGTTTACGGTTTCCTGCAAGGCGATACGGTAGGGCTGGTGCTCGTGCTTGAAGAACACGACACCTTTCAAACGGTGGCACAAAAACTTCAGGATGCCGGCAGCCTGCGCGTGGCCCCAAGAGAAAAAGTGCAGGTTATCTACAACGCCCAGGCGATGGATCCGTCAAGCACGGTTGCGCAGGCGGGGGTGCAGGCGCTGGACCGGATCGATGTGATTTCGGGGTAGCGGAAATGGGATTTCAGAAGGTGGCAAAAACTGAGGATCTTTGGGGTGGGGAAATGGCCGGCCTGGAGGTGAATGGCGAACCCATTCTTCTGGTCAACATCGATAACCAGGTTCGCGCGTATGCCGATGCCTGTCCCCATCAAAAGGGCCGGTTGAGCGAAGGCACATTGACGCAGAAAATGCTGCGTTGCGCGAGACATCACTGGGAATTCGACGCTTGCACCGGAGCCGGCCTGAACCCGCGAAACACTTGTCTGCGATCGTTTCCGGTCAAGGTCGAAGGGGGAGACATACTCATCGATATGGATCTTGATGTTGCAGAACTGGCGGTTGCGCAGCCCGGGGAAGAAAATGACTGAACTGGAAACCGGCCTGTACGATCGCGTGGGCCCTGTTCTCCAGGCGGGAAGCGTTGCCAACGCCATCATTGCGGCAATAAAAGACCTGAACCAGGACGTTCTGGTTGTAGACCGCGGTGCCTATGTGCGCGTGTTGGTGCCTCAGCGTTGTGTCGTGACGCGGGCGGCCATCGAAAAGCATCTCGGACGCCAGGTTCGTTTTCCGGGCGAACTGGAAATGGTCATGTCAGCTTTCAAGGGCTCGCTTCAGTTGAACCAGGACGACGCGATGTGGCACTTCGGTCGGAAAGAGAGTTCGAAGTGATGGCCGCCGCGCCCGCTCTCTTCTAAACTTGTTATGGCTCAGCAGAAAACATACTGGCACCTCATGCAGCAACGGCGCATGCCGAGCGAATATGAAATTGTGACCTCGAAGCTGCTGTGCTACACCGGCGAGGGCTTTACCGGGAAACGATTCGAGTTGGATGTTCCCTTGAAGGATTGGTATCGCCGGTATCAGGAAGAATCTCCGCTGGTGTGCAGTTCCTGGGAACAATTTCACGATCCCCGGGAGACCACCTACACGAAGTACACCCAGATCCAGAGAGACAAAGAAACTTTCGTGGACGGGATCCTCGAAGAAATTGACTCTACCGGATACGATGCGCGCCTGCGCCCGGAATGGCTTCATACTTTCGCAAGGTTGATCGCTCCGCTGCGTTATCCCTGGCATGGCTTTCAGATGATCGCGTCATATATTGCCCAGATGGCCCCAAGCGGGCGCATCACCATTACCGCGGCGCTTCAATCCGCCGACGAGATGCGGCGCATACAGCGAGTCGCTTACCGCATCCGGCAGCTCCAGAGAATCTATCCGGGCTTCGCAGACGACAGCAAAGCGTTGTGGCAGGCCGACCCCATGTGGCAGCCGCTGCGTGAGGTTGTAGAGAAGCTGCTCATCACTTACGACTGGGCGGAATCTTTTGTTGGGCTGAATCTGGTGGTCAAACCCTTGATCGACGCGCTTTTCATGACTCGCGTGAGCGAGTTGGCCCTTCGCCAGGATGACTACCTGCTGGGGCAAGTGTTTTTTTCCTTGAACGAGGATTGCCAGTGGCATCGGCAATGGAGCGAGGCCTTGGTACAAATGGCGATCGCGGACAATCCCCGCAACCGGGAAACAATTGAGGCATGGATTCAGCTGTGGCGTGCCCTGGCTGATCGCGCAGGGAGCGCCTTTTCAGAGGCCCTGGCGATGGCCGGCTAGTTTCTCATGGATCCGCGGCGGTGGCTGATGCTCCACACATAGGCAGCCACGGCCGATAATTGATCGGGTGTGAGTTGTGCGCCACCCAACGCGGGCATCGGGCTGCGATAATTCTTGGGCTGCGGAACTCCGTCGGCAATGGTTTTCCGAAGCCCCGGGAAACTCCCGTCGCTCCACAGCCATTTCTTCCCGGTCAGGGGCGGGCCTAGCGGCGTGCCTTCGCCGCCGTTGCCGTGGCAGCCGGTGCATCCGGCTCCGCCGACTTGTCCGTGATAAACGCGATCACCCAGTGCGACCATCTCCCTCGTTGCACCGGGAGGCACGGCGGTCGCGACCGCCCCGGCATCCGGGTGCGTGCCCTCAGGTGGTTTTGCCGCCATCTGGACAACGTCGCCCGCGGGCGCTGTCAAACTCGGACATTTCGTGACCTTCGATAGATCAAAGCCTGCGCCTCCCCGGTAAACAATCTTGTAAATTCGCCCGCGGATGTCGTCGGAAACGTAGAGAGAACCGTCCGGGCCCACCGCCAGGCCGCTGGGACGATGTTTGGCCTGGGCCGGTGATTCGACAGGGCCGGCGAAGTCGTCTGCAAATACTTCGCAGTCGCCGGATGCGTGGTCACCCGTGAGCGGCTGAAAAACTATGTTGTAGCCGCCCTGGGCGTATGGCGCTCGATCCCACGATCCGTGAAAGGCGATGAAGACGCCATTTCGGTAATGTGCAGGGAACTCTTCTTTGTCATAGCCCACCATCGCATTTGGAGCCCAGTGCGCAGGGAACGCCGCAAGCGGTCCGATCTTGTTCGCGCAAACACCAATCGCTTTGCCGCCATCGCCGCCATACTCCGGCGCCAGCACGAGTTTTTGTGCGAAAGAGTCGTAATAACACTCGGGCCAGCCGTAATCTCCATTCTGCCTTAAGAGCAGAAGCTCTTCAGCCGGAAGCGTTGCTTCTTGTTCGTCTTTGTAGAGATCGGGCCAGTTGGCGTGCAATTGATCGCGCCCGTGCATTGTGACCAACACCTGTCCACTCGTTTCAACGGCGAATCCCTCGGCGTTGCGAATTCCGGTGGCAAAACGTTCAGCGGGAGAAAACCTTTGATTGGTTTTGTTCGCGTCATAGCGCCAGATGCCGCCGCGGGTTTCGAGCTCGGCGCAGGGATTCAGGCCGGGGGATTTCAGCGTGCGATTCCTGGCCTGGCAGGAATTCGTGGCGGTGGCAACGTCAACCAGCATGCTGCCGTCGCTCGCGATGAGGAATGGATGCATGGGATGATCGCCGCCGAGCGGCAAACCGGAGACGACGGTTTCGGCAGCACCGTTTGGCGAAACGGAAGTGGGCGGCAGAGAGTAGCGCACGATGCGATCGTTGCTCTCCGCGTAGAGGGCTCCGTTGTAGAAACCGATGCCCGTACCGCCGTGGCCGCCGCTCTGAACGGTTTCGCCGAAGCGCTCGATCACGTCGGCCTTCCCCAAGCCGCTCTTATCCTGTAACGCGACGAGAAAACCGCCCGGGTGAGGAGTGTCATTGCCATAGTACGTGCCCGACCAGGTGTTCACGTAAAGGACTCCGTTTGAAGCAACCACCATGTGTCGCGCATGGCCAATCCCGTCGGCAAACACTGTCGCACAGAACCCGGGAGGCAACTTCAAGCCGCTGTCATTTGCGCATGGGACGGTGTTTGCGCTTACGACCCAGCCCAGATCGCTTTGCCAGCGCAGCGCCAGGACGACCACGCAGATTGCTGCCAGCAGGACGATGGCGATCAAAACGAACATCTTCATCCCCGCCGTCATCACTTTTTTTGGCATTGTTTCGTTTGCCATCGCATAGATCCCTTCTCTCAGTCGATCGGAGAAAGCGGATGTCTTTGGGTGTGTGAAAAAGCAGCACCCTGTCGCCCACCGAACGACGAATCGCCGGTCAAAATAAATTGGGCGCCGACCGGTTGGTGCTTCACCAGGGAAGCGAAACTCCCTTCCAGCCTCGTTACGCTAGCAATTTCTGCGCCGAGCTCAAGGGCTTTGCGCGCTGACATTTTCGCGAAGATCGCGTGGCGGCAGTAAAAAGAAGAAGTAAATCAAGCTTCCGGAGATGGCCAGCTCTGTCGGCATCAGGACAGGTGTCCTGCCGCGGACACGAGGGGCATAGAAAATCGGTCAATCACGCACGCGGAGCGCTCAGTCAGCGGTGTGATACGAGAGATGCGATAAAAAGCTGGGCAGATGAGGAAAGATACTTCTGCTTGCGATGGACGAGAAAAAAACTTCCTATACAGGTCCCTTGTAGGTTTTCGAAGCCAGGAACAGTCCGACGCAATGTGGCTAAGGCGTCGCCTGCAATTGCGCCGCGAGTTGGGTTACGGCCGGAACGTCGAAGAACGAGGAAAGATCGATGTGGCCGGCAAGCGTATCGCGCTGTTTGCCCTCGACTAGAATTTTCACCCGCTGGATTCCTGGAATGTTTGCCGCCAGCGTCTGAATCAGTGAAGTCACGGTGAGTTCTTCCGTCAAAACGCCGGAACGGTGGCCGTCGGCAAAGGCGGCGTTGAGATCGATGACCGCCAACCCGGGATCGACCAGATACACGCTGCGAATATCGGACCCGGCCGGCAAAGGATGAGGGGAAGTCTTTTGCAGGTACAAGGCGAATAGCGCGCGCAGCAGCTCCTCGGCGCGCTGCTGGCGGACGGAGGGCAGGGGAATCTGGGCAGACTGCGGGCGCAACAAGCCGATGTCGTCGTAGGCTACATAAAGAGTAACTCTTTCGGTTGCGCCAGTTGCGGGCGCACTCACGGGCAAAGCCTCATTCGACGCAACTGGCGTTGCCGCGGCGCGGCCGCGCATGTGCCAGGCGTAAATTCCCATGGCCAGTACGGCGGCCAGCAAAACCGAGAGCGCGATGTAAAAAGAGCGGGGAATCATGGCGCCGCCCCCAGTTGCAACCGCATGGCGGCGATGCCATCGGCGACGCCTCTGGCCACCAGTTGCTGATAGTCGACGGAAGTGAGTTGCGCAGCGTCAGAAGCAGATGGCGCAACTTCAACCGCAATCGCCGCCATCACAACATTGTTTAAAGGCCGCAGTGGCGCCGTAAGATGACGAACCGTGAGTTGCTGCTTTCTTAGTTCTGCCGTAACGCTTGCCGCAGCAGCCTGGCTCAGGCCCAGCGAGGACGCTTGCGCACAGGCCCACACGCGAAAAGGGCCGCGGTCTTCTTCATTCGTGGCGGGTAGAAGGCCAGTGTAAACCCTCGCGCCATGTCCGCTGGCAGAAGCATGGAAAGATATGTACACCGCCGCATGCATGGTGTTGGCGTAATATGCGCGCTCATCGAGGGAAGGGTCGGCATCGGAATCGCGCAGCACCAACGACGAGATGCCGCGATTCTCAAGTTCCTGGCGCAACCGCCGGGCCAGGGCGACGGTTACATCTTTTTCAGCGAGTGTGGGGCTCAATGCCTCACCCCGGTCGTTACCGCCGTGGCTTGCGTCGATGACGGCGAAAACCCGGCGCGGATTCGGCTGCTGAGCCGGAGGCGATGTTTTTGGCGGCTGGGCCGTGTTGTTTCCAGCCTGGGCGCCCGGAGCGCCATTTGCAACCAGCGTTTTTGCCGGAACAAGCGTAACGCTTCGGCCATCGGGGCTGAAGTTCGCCATCAAGGGCACGCTGGTGTTAACCGTGATGGCTGCGGCGCCATTGCCTTCACTATAGTTCGCCGATGGGATCGCTTTGCTGTCGAAAGTGAGCGTCGTCGAAGCAGGCGCGGTTAAAGGCTCCCGGTTGAAAGTCAGGGTAAGCTTGCCAGGTTCGCTCGCCACGGAAGGGTTGACTGGAGCGGTAAATCGGAAAATCAGGTGAGAAGCATCGTCCGGCGCGATCGAAGCGGTGAAATGCGTTCCCACGTTGCCAATGAACAATCGCGCCGACGCTTCATGCAAAGCGACCGGCCCGCCCAGAAAGCGCGGAAGCAGGGAACTGAGGGAGGCGAGCGGCACCAGGCCGCGGCCATTTTCGATCAGAAACATGCCTCCCAGGTCGGTGTCGCGCGCCTGCACGCGTGCATGTGTCTTGCCCGCAGTGAACTCGGCTGCCATGTTGTTATAGCGCAAGCGCCAGCGTGAGCCCTCGGCTTTAGCGCTGACCGCGCCCAGCGGCTCCAATAATTCCAGCAGCCCCACGTAATCCCGCCCTTGGCGCTGGATAACTGGTAAGGAGTAGTTTGCTGCCGTGGAATAAACGGAAAGATGCTTTTCGGGGGCTGCACCGGAAATGAGAACTGCCCCGGCAGTCAGCAACAGCAACGAAAAAGCCGCTGCGAGGCGCGCGTTTTGAAGCAGAGCAGTCGCTTGTATCTGCCCTGGCCTATTCCAATGCATAGATCGTCAGCCCGCTGAGCAGCTTGGGATAGAAGTCGGTGGATTTCTGCGGCATGACCTGGCCGGCGAAAGCGATGTCGCGCACCTCCGATACACGGCAAGGGTTGATGAGAAAAGCGACGTCAGCAGTTCCCCCTCGCACCTGTGCCAGGGCATCATCCGCATCGCGGAAGTAAGAAATGTTCTGCTGGTTGCGGATCGATTCCTCGGAAAGTCCAAGCACATTTTCCAGCAGGCATTTGTGCAGTTGCACCACATCGAGCGCTTGCTGGCTCAGGGACAATCCGGCCAAAAGAGGCTGAGCGCTGGGGTTGGGATGATGGAGCAGAAACGCCCGCCTGGCAGTCACGGCCAGGATCGCGGTCCCGGAGCGACCGCACTCGCGCAGCATCACGGTGGCACGTTTCGCGTCGAGAGAAGGCTCAATTTCATCCACATCGAAAAATCTTCGCGCGTCAGTGCGAAATTCATCGTCGGAAAGCGCCGGCAAACTATGGATTACGCGGTGCGTGGGCAAAATCACCAGGCCACTGCTTTTCATGTTGATGAAAGTCATCATCACAGATTCGTACGGCGCATCGGGATCGCCGGTACCGGCCGCGCTGCGGCGCTCGTCGCGGTAGTTTAAAGCGGTTTCGTAGCGATGATGGCCGTCCGCGATAATCAGCTTCTTATCCGTCATCTCTTCCTGGACCGATCGAATGATCTCCGCATTTGTCACCTGCCACAGCGAATGGACAACACCGTATTCGTCGGTGAGAGAAACATCGGCGTTGTCCTTTACGTCCAACAGATCTTGTACCTGGCCGGAATCTTCATAAAGCATAAAGATCTGGCCGAAGTGGGCCCGCGTGGCTCGGAGCAGGTCCAGGCGATCGGCCTTGGGCTTCGCCAGGGTTTGCTCATGCCGGAATACCACCCCGGCAGAGTAATCCTCAATCCTTCCCAAAGCGATGAAGCCGCGGCGTTCGGCTAGGGCCGTGCTTCCCGGCAGAGTGAATTTCTGTGAATAAACGTAGATCGACTCTTCCGAATCCTGGATCAGGGCCCGGTTGGTGCGCCAGGCGTGGAAATCGGACGCGGCGCGGGAATATACACTTTTCGCCGGATTGTCATTCTCCTCACGCCGCCCAAGGATAATCCTGACAAGGTTATACGGACTGGCC
Organism: Binatia bacterium; assembly: GCA_035538435.1. Lineage (GTDB taxonomy): Bacteria > Acidobacteriota > Terriglobia > Terriglobales > Acidobacteriaceae > Sulfotelmatobacter. Next base: position 44,252 of record DATLKM010000271.1, on the reverse strand, counting down.
TGATAATAGCGGTCCTGCATGGCCGGGGTGATCTTGTCGTACGGCTGGGTGACGACTTGTTGGAGCGAAACCTGCTCCAGGTTGTAGCGAAAGGCGCGGAACGGACGAATCTGGGCCATGGAAACTCCTGATTGTAGCAAGGCGGGGGAAGGCAGGGTTAGGCTCGAATAGAGTCAAAGCCCGGAATGGGCCGGAACGCGGCGTTTGTCACTAACATTTGACAAAAAATACGCAGCTTCGCCGTAAAGCTGTGGTAACATCGCGGCCAATAGAGGTGCTTATGACCCTCCTGCATGGGGGCATGCGCATGAACTCTCGCCCGAGAGCTCAAGTTCGCGGTCAGTCCGTGGTTCGTATCTCACAGTCAAGCGAATTGTGTTCCCCTGCTGTGCAAATTTTTGCCGTTTTCTTTGCTCTTGCGCTCGTTGGCTGCCAGCTAGGCTTTTGCCAAACTGACGTAAGCGCCGTTCATGTTTCCCCGCGCGAAGTTGGCCCCGGTTCCGTCAAGGTGGAAGAAGTGGCAAAGCAGAGCGCAGTGGTTCCCGCTTCTTTGAACTCGCACATCCGGCCATTAAAGGTTTCGGTGGACCTGGTGCTTGTGCCTGTGACTATTACCGACCCTCTCAATCGCCTGGTGACCGGCCTTGAAAGAGAAAATTTCGAGCTTTACGAAGGCAGCGAAAAGGAGGACATCAAGAGTTTTTCCAGCGAGGACGCCCCCGTTTCTCTGGGAGTCATTTTTGATTCCAGCGGCAGTATGGCCAATAAGATTGATCGCGCCAAAGACGCCGTGATCGAATTCTTCAAGACGGCCAATCCGCAGGACGAATTCTTTATGATCGAATTCTCCGACGAACCGGAGGTGGTAAGCGACTTCACCAATTCCGTCGAAGATATTCAGAGCAAGCTGGTTTTCACGGTCCCCCGCAAGCGCACGGCGCTGCTCGATGCCATTTACATGGGCATCACCAAGATGCGTACGGCAAAATATGCCAAGAAGGCCCTGCTCATCATTTCCGACGGCGGCGATAATCACAGCCGCTACACCGAAGGCGAGATTAAGTCGATGGTGAAGGAGGCCGATGTCATGGTCTACGCTATCGGCTTGTACGACCGTTATTTTCAGACGCAGGAAGAGCAGCTTGGACCCGGGTTGCTCGGCGAAATTACCGAACTTACCGGCGGACGTGCCTTTACTGTGGAAAATCCCAACGACCTTGCCGATGTGGCCACAAAAATTGGCATGGAATTGCGCAACCAATACGTTCTCGGCTATCGCCCGACCAGGATTATCCGCGACGGCAAATGGCGTAAGATAAAGGTCAAACTTTTGCCGCCGAAAGGACTGCCACCGCTGCGTGTCTATGCCAGAACCGGTTATTACGGGCCCCAGGAATAGGCTTTTTCACCTCAAGCGTGCGCTGCTGAACTTCCTGCTGTTGGTTCTTTTTGCCCCCGCGCTGTGGCCGCAAGATTCCGCTTCTCCTCCCACCGAGGCGCCTGCAAAGAAGCAGCAACCTCCGAGTGAGGATGGAACATTCGTAATGCGCAAAGACGTGGATGAGGTCTTGCTTCATGCCACGGTGTTCGACGACCATCAGCACATTGTCACCAATCTCGACCGCAATGCGTTTACCGTTTATGAAAACGGAAAGCCGCAAGCCATCACGCACTTTACTCATGAAGACATTCCCGTCGCGATGGGTATTGTCATCGACAATTCCGGTTCCATGCGGGAAAAGCGCAGCAAGGTAAACCAGGCGGTGCTGAACCTGGTGCGCGCCAGCAATCCGCAGGATGAAGTTTTTGTGGTCAATTTCAATGATGAGTATTACCTCGATCAGGATTTCACCAACGATCTGTTGAAATTAAAAGAAGCACTGGAGAAAATTGACGCGAAAGGCGGCACCGCGCTGTACGAAGCGGTCGTCGCTTCCGCCGACCACTTGAAGCGTTATGGGCGCCTGGAAAGAAAGGTCTTGTTCGTGGTGACGGATGGCGAAGACAATGCCAGCCGCGAAACTCTTGAGGAGGCCGTAAAGCAGCTTCAAGACGAAAATGGGCCTTCGGTATACGCGATCGGCATCCTGGGAGACGAGGAGCACCCGCGCCGCGCCAAGCGAGCGCTCGAGATTATTTCCCAACGCACTGGGGGGCTGGCTTTCTTTCCCAAAACCCTCGATGAAGTCGATGAGATCAGCCGCCAGGTGGCCCACGATATTCGCAACCAATACACCATCGGATACAAGCCCACCAACCCGCGATCGAGCGGAGGTTTTCGCCAGATTCGCGTCGAAGCCAAAGAAAAAGGACACGGCAAAATGGTCGTGCGCACCAAGAGCGGATACTACGCCGGGGCCCAAGGGGCAGCGGCCGGCGGCAAATAGCCGTTAGCTGCGCATGTGACGTGCGGTGGAAAAGTCCGGCTGAACCGCAATTGACGGAGTCGAAGGCCACACCTTACCCTGTAGCGTGCACCTGAAAAGTTCCGAACTTTCCCATCTCAGCGTCGTCGACGACATTACCGAACTCGTCGGCAGCACTCCCATACTTCGGCTCAAGCGCATTGTTCCCGCCGGTTCTGCCGAGGTTTTTGCCAAGCTGGAATATCTGAATCCGGGTGGCAGCGTGAAAGACCGCGCCGCCATCGGCATCATTCGCCGCGCGGAGCAGGAAGGCAAACTTCAGCCCGGCGGCACCATCGTGGAAGCTACGGCAGGGAACACCGGCATAGGGCTGGCCCTCATTGGAGTAAATCGCGGATACAAAGTTCGATTGTTCGTGCCGGAAAATTTCTCCCAGGAAAAAGTGACCATCATGCAGGCCCTCGGCGCCGAAGTCGAGCGCACGCCCGACGAAGAAGGAATGTCGGGCGCAATTCGGCGTGCCAAAGAACTTGTCGCTAACGATCCGCGCGCCTTTATGGCCGGGCAATTCGAGAACATGGCCAACCCCGACTACCACTACGAGACCACGGCTGTGGAATTATTCGAGCAGATGAACGGCCAGATCGACGCGATCGCTCTCGGTTGCGGCACCTGCGGAACTTTTACCGGCGTTGCGCGATACATGAAGCAGAATCTTCCCGGCGTTCACACGGTGGCGGTCGAAACTCAGGGATCGATTCTGCAAGGGGGCCAGCCCGGCCATCACAAGGTCGAAGGCATCGGCGTCAGTTTTATCCCCAAAACCTTTGACGCTTCTGTGTGCGACGAAATTATGATGGTCAACGACGAGAACGCTTTCAATACCGTTAAGCAACTGGCCGCGCGCGAGGGTGTGCTCGCCGGATCGAGCGGCGGCGCCGCAGCTTACGCAGCTCTACAGGTCGCAAAGCGGCTCGGCCCAGGAAAGAAAGTAGTCACGATCATCCCTGATTCAGCTGAGCGGTATCTGTCGAAGAAAATTTTTGAAGGCGGGATCTAGGAACACCCGCGTTCCCCAAAAAGCCAGCATGAAATCTTCTACGAAATTCGGTTTTGCCACGCGCGCCATCCACGATGGCCAGGAACCGGATCCTCTTACCGGAGCGGTCGCGGTCCCTATCTATCCCACATCGACCTACGTGCAGCAGGGAATCGGCGAGCACAAGGGATACGAATACTCCCGGGTATCGAATCCTACGCGAACGCGGCTCGAGCAAAATCTTGCTTCCCTCGAAAGCGGGGTTGGGTCGGCGGTATTCGCCAGCGGCATGGCCGCCATCAACGCCGTCGCCAGCATGTTGAAGTCGGGCGACCACGTGGTCTGCGGAAACGATCTTTACGGCGGAACGCCGCGCCTGTTTAATCAGGTGCTCTCGACCTTCGGCCTGGAATTTTCCTACATCGATAGCACCGACGCCGACAATGTTGAGCGCGCCATTCGCAAGAACACGCGCATGGTATATGTCGAAACGCCGACCAACCCGCTGATGCGCATCAGCGACCTCGCGGCCATCGCGCAAGTCTGCCGCCGCAAGAACTTAGAGCTTGTCGTCGACAACACCTTCATGTCTCCCTATTTCCAGCGGCCGCTGGCTTTGGGCGCCACCATGGTGGTGCATTCAACGACTAAATTTCTCAACGGCCACAGCGACGGACTGGGCGGCGTGGTCATATGTAGCCGGCCGGAGCAGGCGGAGAAACTGGCGTTCCTGCAAAAGGCGGCCGGCGCGATTCTCTCCCCATTCGAGTGCTGGCTGATTCTGCGCGGAGTGAAGACGTTGGCGGCTCGCATGGAGCTGCACGACCGCAGCGGGCGCGCCGTGGCGAAATTTCTCGCCGGTCACAGAAAAGTCAGGAAAGTCTTTTATCCGGGACTGCCCGATCATCCCCAGCATGAGCTGGCCAAGCGGCAGATGAGCGGTTTCGGGTCGATGATCACCTTTGAAACCGGTTCATTCAAGAACGCCAACAAGATGCTGAAAAGATTGCAGGTTTGCTCGCTGGGGGAGTCGCTGGGAGGTGTGGAAACCCTCATTTCTCATCCCGCGACTATGACCCACGCGGCGCTCGGAGAAAAGGGAAGGAAAGCAATTGGCATCACTGACGGCATGGTGCGCATTTCAGTGGGCATCGAAGATGTCGAGGATATTCTCGACGACTTGGATCAGGCTTTGAAGGTGATCTAAGGGATTCTCTAGCCGCCCATGCCCGTGGAAGCACTCACGGAACGCCTTGACTGACGGTATGGGGTGCGGGCTAAGCGCCCGAGATTTTCAGCGAGTCGGCCAGCCACTCCAGATATTCGGCGCTCCCATCCTCGATGCTCAAGGCAATGCACTCCGGCAGATCGTAGGAGTGCAGTTGGCGAATTTCATCGCGAACTGCGGCAAAATTTTCGGCGCTAGTCTTCATGACAAGCAGCACCTCGTCGGATTCTTCCACTTTCCCTTGCCAGCGGTAGATCGAAGTGATCCGCGGAACGACGTTGACGCAGGCCACCAGGCCGCGCTCGACCAAAGCGCGCGCTATTTTGATGGCATCTTCTTGCGATCCGGCAGTGGTTAGGACAAGACGTTTGTCGGTCATGGCTTACCCTCGCGCGTTCCGATGACATGCTAACGCACAATCGCGCTTTACGGGCCGTGGAGACGGTTCGCGCGCCCAAGAGTAACGAGATTGGTTCACCACTCCACGATTCGTAAAACTTCCGCTTGACGCTCTGCCACTAAGGAAGTTCACTGGGAATCAAGCCTTGTTCGGCAGGATCCGAGTCCATGAACGTCCCTACGCGGCGATTGGAGAAAATTCGTAGCTTTACCAGCCCTGAGCAAGGGCTGAGGGTGATTAATGAGCGGGCTCCACAAGCGGAGGCTTGGGCCGCCGCGTATTTTGAGGCCCTGCGGCCGTTCGCCGCGCGACTGTATGCCTTGCGCCGGCGAATAGCTACGGCCGCCATCGCGGTGTTCACATGCCTTCTGTTTGTGCACGTTATGTTTGGCGCGAACGGCATGGTTGTCTACAAGCAGAAGAAAGCGGAGTATCAATCATTGCGTACAAAGATCACCGATACAGAAAGCGAAAACCAAATCTACCAGCGCCAGATACAGGCCTTGAAAACCGACACCAAGGCGATCGAAAAAGAAGCGCGCGAACAGTTGCGCTACGCGCGGCCGGGAGAATATGTATACGTACCGTCGGTGACAGCTTCGCCGTCAGTTTCCACCCATTCCGCAAAGAAGTAAAATCCGCCTCGTGGGAAACGCTGACAACCGATGCCCTCCGCTGTGGTATATTTCCGGGTGCCTCATCGACAATCGGACAGGGGCCGGACTTCTGATTGGGCTTCGGGTTCCAACCAGGAGAGACTGCGAACCGCCGTGACACGCCGCGGCAAAGGAGATTAGCCATGAGAAAACTGATCGCGCTTTTCATCATTTTGTGTTTTGTCTTTGCCCTCACTTCTGTAGCGGACGATATGGGCAAGAGCACCACCGTGAACGGATGGGTCACCGACCAGAAATGTGGCGCCAAGGGCGCGAGCGCGGCAGGCGAAGCCTGTACCAAGAAGTGCCTGGCCGCGGGGGAAAAGATGGTCATCGTTACCGATAGAGATCAGCAGGTTCTACTGGTCGAGAACCCCGAAGCGCTTAAAGGCCATGAGGGACATCACATCGCAGTGACGGGGCATGTCACGAAGGATTCGATCCACGTGGAAAGCGCGAAGATGATCGGATAGAGATAATCGCAGAAACACAGCGGCGACCTTTCAGGGCCGCCGTTTTTATTTGCGGGGGATCGACTTCGGAGGAAAACTCTCACTCAGTCGCTCCATCGGCCGAACCTTCAATTCCGTACGACGCCTTCCAGCGGTGAGCTGGCCGTCGCGTATAGTTTTCTCGGCATTCGTCCGGCCAGATACGCCTGTCGTCCCGCCAGTACCGCGTGTTTCATGGCTTGTGCCATCAGCACAGGATCCTGCGCGCCGGCGATTCCAGTGTTCATTAAGACGGCGTCTGCACCAAGTTCCATTGCAATGGCCGCGTCAGATGCCGTTCCTACTCCGGCATCCACAATCAGCGGCACGCCGGTAATCATTTCGCGCAAAATTCGAATGTGCGCCTGGTTTTGAATTCCCATGCCGCTGCCGATGGGCGCGCCCAGCGGCATGACGGCAGCCGCACCGGCGTCGATCAAGCGCTTGGCGAAGACGATGTCGTCGGACGTGTAAGGCAGAACGGTGAAACCTTCGCTGGCCAATACGCGGGTCGCCTCCAGTGTCGCTTGCACGTCGGGGTAGAGTGTCGCCTGATCCCCGATCACTTCCAGCTTGACCCAATCGGACAGCCCGACTTCGCGGCCTAAACGTGCGGCGCGAATGGCTTCGTCCGCCGTGTAACAGCCCGCTGTATTGGGCAGTAGGAAATATTTCTTGGGATCGATGTAATCGAGCAGCGACTCTTTGCTACGGTCCAGGTTTACGCGGCGCACGGCAACGGTGACCATGTCGGCGCCGCTGGCTTCGAGGGCGCGCGCAGTTTCCTGAAACGACTTGTATTTTCCCGTGCCGACAATCAGGCGCGAACGAAAAGAGCGGCCGGCAATCGTCAATGTGTCCGTCATGCAGGATATTGTAGCGAAAGCCGAAGGCAGGGATTCTGGTTTTCTTGAAGCCAGGATGGTTGAAGAGAATCTAAACACGCGCTACTCTCATTGGTGGATTGTTTTCAGCGCCGATTGCGGGCGCGGAGAGCCAGGACGGGAATGGCAAGCCTTCAGCGACGGTTGGACGAATTCAAGAAATCGTTTGAGTCCGGCGCTCCGCCGTACAATGCGCCGCGCGAAGCAATCGAGATCATGCATCGCGCCACGACCGAACTCAAAGCCACAGGGATCGAAGGCCGGGCCTTGAAAGTTGGCGAACATGCGCCGGGCTTCGCACTCTTCAATCAGGACCATGTGCAGATTTCATCGGCCGACCTCCTCAACCAGGGTCCGCTTGTAGTCAGCTTCTTCCGCGGACATTGGTGACCTTACTGCAACATGGAGCTGGAAGCTCTACAGGAAATTTATTCTGATGTGCGGGCCTTGGGAGCACAGATCATCGTGATTACTCCCGAGCTCGAGCGTTACACGCGGGCGCTGCACAAAAAGTACAACCTGGGGTTCGACATCCTGACCGACCTTCATTTGAAGGTCGCGGAAGAGTTTCGGCTGGTATTCACGCTTCCTGACTACCTGCGCGATTTGTACAAATCATTCGGAAGCACGCTCGACCGATTCAACGATGAGCCGGAGTACCGGTTACCAGTTCCCGCGCGCTACATCATTGACAAGACTGGGACCATACGCGCCGCCGACGTGAATGCCGACTATACCATTCGTACGGAGCCAGCTGAGACCCTCAGGCAGTTGCGCATGTTGAGCGCGGCTGCAAATTAGCGGGAAAAGACGTCGGGCCGGACGGCAGAATTTCTAGGACGCGGCCGGTTTCTTTTCTTCGGTTGTCACGTTCGTGTCGGATTTCGATCCTTGGATAGCGGTCCTGAATCCGCGGATGCCTTCCCCAATGCCTTTGCCTAATTCGGGTAGTTTCTTCGGTCCGAAAACGAACAGCGCTATAACGAAAATGACCAGCAAATGCATCGGTTGAAAAAGATCTTCAAGCATAAGTCCTCTTTCTCCTGCTCAATGGCATCTTAACGAGCCACGTTCTGAGCACTGCACTTTATGAAACTCGAACTCGACGGACGATGGCTGTGGTGTGCCTCACTTGCCCAAGTGATGCGCGTCACCTCTTCAGCGGTAACGATGTTGTAGTGTCCTGCTGAGGAGAAGCCAGCGTGTGCCTTGCCATCCCGAGAAGGATTATTGAAATTCAGGGAGAACATCCCGTCCGCGCGGCGCGCGTGGAGTTCGGCGGGATCGTGCGTCAGGTGTCGCTCAGCTTTGTTCCTGAAGCCGCCATCGGCGACTATGTGATGGTGCACGTGGGTTTCGCCATCAGCCGGGTCGACCAAGTCGAAGCGGATCGAACCTACAAGGTCCTAAGCGAGATGGACATACTGGAAGCAGAGCTCGCTGCCACGGGCGCCGACCTGCCCTGATTTGATACTTTACATTCCCGAGAAAGCTTTCCCTCGCATCACCAGCTCTTGTGACCAGAATCACCGATCAGGGTTTTGCCTATCGTTAGAGTTCCCCTAAGGTGCCGGCTCACAGGCGTGGCGCCACCCAGCAAAATGAAATACCTCGACGAATACCGGGACGCCCGCATCGCCCTGTCTCTGGCAGAAGACATCGCCCAGTCAGCCGTCCGACCTTGGGTGCTCATGGAGATTTGCGGCGGACAGACCCACACGATCATGCGCTACGGAATCGACGAACTTCTGCCCAAGGGTGTGGAACTTGTACACGGCCCGGGCTGCCCGGTTTGCGTAACGCCGCTGGAGACGATCGATAAGGCCGTTGCGTTGGCATCGCGCCCCGAAGTCATTCTTGTCTCGTATGGAGACATGCTCCGCGTGCCCGGTTCACGCTCTGACCTGTTCGGCGCCAGGGCCATGGGCGCGGACGTGAGGGTGGCGTATTCCCCTACCGAAGCCGTCAAAATCGCGCGCTCGAATCCGGCTAGAAAAGTCGTATTTCTTGCCATCGGTTTTGAAACGACCGCGCCGGCAAACGCCATGGCGGCCTGGCAGGCGCGGCGCGAGGACCTGAACAATTTCTCCATGCTGGTGTCGCATGTTCTGGTGCCTCCCGCTATTCGCGCGCTGATGACTTCGGAAAATAACCGCGTGCAGGGTTTTATTGCCCCGGGGCACGTCTGTACGGTCATGGGATGCAGGCAATATGAAGAACTCGTGCGCGACTTTGGGGTGCCGATTGTCGTGGGCGGATTCGAGCCCGTCGACCTGCTGGCAGCGATTTTGGCGCTGGTAAAGCAACTGGAAGCCGGCGAAGCAAAGCTGGAAAATCAATATGTCCGGTCGGTCAGTTTTCAAGGAAACCTGCCGGCCCAACAAATCATGGCTGAGGTCTTTGAAGTCGGGGACCAAAATTGGCGTGGCATCGGAATGATTCCGCGCAGCGGTTTGCATCTGCGCGAGGAGTACGCAGCCTTCGACGCCGACAGGATCTTTCAGCTGAGCGAACTCACGGTCGATGAGCCAACTGAGTGTATCAGCGCGCAGGTCTTGCAGGGACTTTGCAAGCCGACCGATTGTCCGGCATTTGGGTTGCGCTGCACTCCGGAAAATCCGCTGGGCGCGCCTATGGTTTCTACAGAAGGCGCATGCGCTGCCTACTACCGCTATCGCCGCTACGCGCCTGCGAGAGAGGAGACGGAATGCGGGCCCACAATTCCATCGCTGCGCTGATCTGCCCCACGCCATTGCCCGCCAAAGACGCCGTCGTTTTAGGCCACGGCAGTGGTGGCAAGCTGAGCGCCGAACTTATTCGCGACGTTTTTCTTCGCTCCCTGAACAACCCGGTTCTGAATCGGCTCGACGATCAGGCAATCGTAAAAATTGGCGGAAGTAGGCTCGCTTTCACTACGGACTCCTTTGTGGTCAAGCCGCTGTTCTTTCCCGGGGGCGACATCGGCTCGCTCGCGGTTCACGGTACGGTGAACGACCTTGCCATGGGAGGTGCAACCCCGCTGTTCCTGAGCGCGGCTTTCATCATCGAAGAAGGGTTCTCGATCAACCAACTCCGGCGCGTCGTCGATTCCATGCATGGCGCGGCAGAGGCGGCGGGAGTGGAGATCGTGACCGGCGACACCAAGGTGGTCGAAAAAGGCAAGGGCGACGAACTGTTTGTCACCACGACCGGCATCGGCATTGTTCCCGAAGACCTGATTCTCTCCGCCGACCGGGCACGCCCCGGCGACAAAGTGCTGTTGAGCGGTTCCATTGCCGAGCATGGGATCGCGATTCTTGCGCAACGCGAAGGGCTTGAATTCGAGACCGCAATTCAAAGCGACAGCGCAGCACTCAACGCACTCGTCGCGGACATGCTGCTGGCAAGCCGCGAAATCCGGTGCATGCGCGACCCCACGCGGGGCGGAGTTTCCAGCACGCTTAATGAAATTGCGCAGCAGTCGAGCGTGGGAATCGAACTGGAAGAAACTTCGATTCCCGTTCGCGAGGAAGTGCGCGGAGCGTGCGAACTGCTGGGGCTCGATCCTTTGTATGTGGCGAATGAAGGCAAACTGATCGCAATCGTCGCTCCGGACGCGGCGGAAGACGTGGTGCGGGCGATGCGGCGCAACCCGATCGGCGCCGCGGCGCGGATCATCGGGATGGTGAGAGAAGATAACCCCGGAACGGTCACCATGCGCACGCCACTAGGCACCACGCGGATCGTCGACATGTTGGCTGGCGACCAGTTGCCCCGCATTTGTTGATATGCACGAAATGGGCATTGCCAACTCGATGCTGGATGCGGTGCGCGCGGAGGTGGAGCGTTACCCGGGAACGTATCCCGTGAGAGTGGGCCTGCGTATCGGCGAAGTCGCAGCCATTGATCAGGAGGCGTTGAAGTTTTGTTTCGAAGCGCTCACCCGCGACACCGACTTGGAGCGGCTGGATTTGCAGATTGAATTCTGCCCGCGGCGAAACCGGTGCCCGGTTTGTGGGGCCGAATTTATTGTTCGCGAATACAACGTTCGCTGCCCGGACTGCGGTGAAGACGCAACCGCCTCGATTGGCGGGGATGAACTCGAGTTGGCTTTTCTGGAGGTGGAGGAATATGGAACGTGTACAACTGGAGCGAAAAGTACTGAGTGAAAATGACCGCATTGCGGCCGGTTTGCGCGCACGGTTTCAGCAATGCGGCGTGCTTTGCGTGAACATCATCAGTTCGCCCGGGTCGGGCAAAACCAGCCTGCTTGAGAGCACGCTGGCATCGCTCCCGCGCGGCGAACGCGTGGCCGTGCTTACGGGCGATATCCAGACAGACAACGACGCTGCGCGCCTTCGCCGGTTCGGTTTTCCAGTCAAGCAGATTACGACCGGCGGCACTTGCCATCTGGATGCCCGCATGATCGAGAGGCACCTGGCAGATTGGCGCCTGGAGGACTTGGACCTGTTGCTGATCGAGAATGTGGGCAACCTGGTTTGCCCCGCCAGTTATGACCTGGGAGAGGCGGCGAAGATCGTGTTGCTCAGCGTAACCGAGGGTGAAGACAAGCCACTGAAATACCCTTCGATTTTCTTCAAGTCAGATCTCCTCGTCCTGACCAAGGTTGACCTTCTTCCGTACCTGCGTTTCGACATCGAGTGCGCTGCCGAAAATGCGCGCAAGGTGCACCCGGAAATGGAGATCGTGAAGGTTTCCAGCCAGACCGGAAGAGGCCTGCGGGAATGGCTTGCCTGGTTGAATCGGCAACGCGAAGCCGTACATTCCCTCGCAGTGGGATGAGGCTATGGTTGTCCGAAAGCATATCGACGTATCGGGAATTGTCCAGGGAGTCGGCTTTCGGCCCTATGTCTTCAGGCTGGCGTCAAGCCACAACTTACGGGGACACGTCGGCAACAACTCCTGTGGAGTCACGATAGAAGTCCAAGGTTCTCCTGAGGCGGTGCAGGATTTCGTTCAACGTCTTCCTGTGGAAGCGCCTCGTCTGGCGCGGATCAGCAATTTCGTTATGAGAGAAGTGCCGTGCAGCGGCGAAACCGGTTTCCGAATCATCCACAGCCAGCGCGGCGAAAACGTTCATACGCTTATTTCGCCCGACGTTTCAATCTGCCCCGATTGCCTCCGCGAGCTATTCGATCCAAAGGATCGCAGGCACGGCTATCCTTTCATTAACTGCACCAACTGTGGACCGCGCTTCACCATTGTCAAAGACATTCCCTACGACCGCCCCTATACGTCCATGGCTGTGTTTCCTATGTGCCCGGCGTGTCAGGCGGAATACCAAGACCCACTGAATCGCCGCTTTCATGCCCAGCCGAATGCGTGCTGGGATTGTGGGCCGCAAGTGGATTTGTGGGATTCACGCGGACAAAAGATCGATGCGGCCGATCCGATCGCGGAGGCCGTGCGGCAGTTGTTGCTGGGCAAGATCGTGGCGGTGAAGGGCCTGGGGGGATTTCATTTGGCGGTTGACGCAACGAACTCTGCGGCGGTTTCTTTATTGAGGCGACGCAAGAGGCGAGTAGAAAAGCCGTTTGCTGTAATGGTGCCCGATCTTGATACGGCGCGACAGATTTGCGATGTTGATACCGCAGCCTGTGACGTCTTGCAATCGGCCCAGAGACCGATTGTTCTGCTGCCAAGGGCGAGGCAGTGGCGCATCGCAGAGGAGGTTGCACCCGCGAACCGGTATCTTGGGCTTTTCCTGCCCTACACCCCCATACATTACCTTTTATTTCGAAGCGGCGAGCTCAAATCTCTGGTGATGACGAGTGGAAATCTCAGCGAGGAGCCGATCGCGATTGACAACGCAGAGGCGGCATCACGATTGCGCGGCCTCGCCGACTTGTTTCTTGTGCACAACCGGGAAATTCTGTTGCGCTGCGACGATTCGGTGGTCCGGGTCGTGAACGGTGAGACGCGGCAAATACGGCGGTCGCGCGGGTTTGTCCCTGCACCCGTGTTTCTAAAGCACAAGCAGCCTCCGGTTCTGGCGGTTGGAGGTGAACTGAAAAATACGATCTGCCTGACTAGCGGGGATCACGCCTTTTTGAGCCAGCACATTGGCGATCTGGAAAATGCCGAAGGATGCGCCTTCTTCGAGGAAGCGATTGCACATCTCCGAAAAATCCTGGGGATCCAACCAGAAATCGTTGCTCACGATCTGCATCCCGATTACTTCTCGGCAAACTGGGCGCTGCAATCGGGTATTCCAACGATTGGTGTGCAGCATCATCATGCGCATATCGCGAGCTGTATGGCCGAGAACCATTTGGACAGGACGGTCATCGGGTTGGCGTTGGACGGGACGGGCTATGGAAGTGATGGAAAAATCTGGGGCGGGGAAGTGCTCATAGCCGACTACGTTCAATTTGAACGTGCGGCCCACTTTGAGTACGTTTCACTGCCCACGTGCGAAGGGGCGATTCGCGAGCCGTGGCGTATGGCAGTGAGTTATCTTGCACATTATTTCGAAGATGAGCTTTGGAAAGTGGATGTTCCTTTCGTCCGCGGCCTGGACCGGAAAAAAACCGAGGTGCTGTGCCAGATGATCCGAAAAGGAATCAATTCTCCGCTCACATCGAGTTGCGGCCGGCTTTTTGACGCTGTCGCCGCCTTAGCTGGAATTCGCCCGCATATCAATTACGAAGCTCAGGCGGCGATTGAGCTGGAAATGGCGATCGAAACTGGATTGGCGGACAAGAGCGAAGAGTACCCCTTCGAACTCGTGCCGGATGGAGAGCACTGGATTATCGGCGCCCGCCCACTTTTTCTCGCGTTGATTGAAGACCTTAAAAACAACGCTAGCCTCGGCACAATCAGCCGGCGCTTTCACGACGGTTTGATTGTCTGTCTGGCCGAAATCGCTGCTCGGGTCCGTGAACGCACAGGTTTGCGCCGGATTTGTCTAAGCGGCGGGACTTTCCACAATGTTTACCTGTCCCAAGGGCTTGAAAGGCGCCTGATGGAAGACGGCTTCGAAGTGTTCACTCAGCGAGAAGTTCCCGCCGGCGACGGCGGATTGAGCCTGGGGCAGGCGATGATTGCGGCACATCAAGCAGCCATCTAAAAGGGAGGTCGTTTCCGTCACCGAAGGTTTTGAATTTGTATGTGCGACGTCGTGCACACACGCGATCGTGATAGCGGTCACAGACTGAAAAACGAATGTGAGCGATAAAAAATATCGATGCGGCAGGATCGTAGCCGCGGACGAGAAAGAGCGACTTCAACAGTGGGAGGGCGAACCAGGCAAGATCTCCGCGCCATCATACCGGGATTTTCTAGTAGCGAGCAGTTCTTCGTGCCTGGTGCCCTCCATCTTGATTTCGTCCCGGCTGAAACGATCCAGTACGCGACGAACCCGCCGATCCGCGGGCGACGCCATCCGCATGGAAGGCAGTCATGTCTAATCACGCCACGATTGAAGCACATCTCAAAGCGACCGGAGTTTCGCGTCGAAATTTTCTTCAACTTTGCGGCACGCTGATGGTGACCGCCCCGGTCGGGCTGGCACTTACGAGCAAGAAATCTGTCGCCCAGATCGCCGAAGCCATTGGAAAAACCAGGCGCCCCTCGGTGATCTGGCTCCATTTCCAGGATTGCACGGGATGCACGGAGACGCTGTTGCGCACGTCCACGCCAGACGTCGCCCATCTCATCCTCGACGTAATCTCTCTCGATTACCACGAAACCCTGATGGCCGCCGCAGGGGCGCAGGCGGAGGCGGCACTGCACAAGGCGATGATTGAAAATTCGGGCAAGTATGTACTGGTAGTGGAGGGATCCATTCCTCTCAAGAATGATGGCCGCTTCTACGAAATGGGAAGCCGGCCGGGAGCGGAAGTGCTGAAGCAAGCCGCCGGCAAGGCGGCGGCGGTGATAGCCATGGGATCGTGCGCTTCGTGGGGCGGAGTGCCTTCATCCGACCCCAATCCCACAGGGGCTGTTGGCGTCGATTCTGTCGTGTCGGGCAAGCCCATCATCAATCTGCCGGGTTGCCCGCCAAATCCTTACAACCTGCTGGCAGTCGTTCTCGAATACGTCACCATGGGCAAGCTTCCCGCGCTTGACGAATACAACCGGCCAAAATTCGCCTATGACCGCGTAATTCACGACAATTGCCCGCGGCGTGCCCACTTCGATGCCGGACGCTTTGCACTGGCCTTCGGCGATGAAAGTCATCGCAAGGGTTATTGCTTGTACAAGCTCGGCTGCAAAGGCCCGGTTACCCACGCGTCCTGCGCAACGCGCCACTTTAATGAAGTTCCCGGCGTGTGGCCGATCGGTATCGGCGCCCCGTGTGTGGGCTGCACCGAAAAAGACGTCGTATGGAAGATGTCAACTTTCAGTACCGTTCCCATTCACCTCGTCACTCCTCCCGATACATATGCGCCGATCTACGCAAAGAACGGCGCGCTCAAAACCGGGGCAGCTGCACTGGTTGGTATCGCGGCGGGGGCGGTTACTGGCGCCGCGCTGATGGGCGCCCGGCGTTTGCCGAAGCAGGCGCTGGTTCCTGCTGGAGCCAGTGAGACCGAAATCGACAAGCCAGGCAGCGAGATTCCGTCAGGAGACTAGCGATGGAAATCACTCGACGCGACCTGTTGCAGAGAATCACGACCGGTAGTGCCGCCATTGCAGTGAGCGGCGCAGTCTCCGCCGCCACCATGACTGGCTTGGCCCACGCCGAAGAACCGGCAAAAGTGCCACCGCGAGCGGTGGGCATGTTGTACGACGCTACTCGCTGCATCGGTTGCCAAACCTGCGTCGTTGCCTGCACCAAGGCCAATGACTTGCAGCCCGATAATCGCCGCGATCCACTCCATCAGGCGCCGGGCGACCTCAACTATCGCACCAAGACTCTCATCAAACTCTATAAAGCCGCGGACGGGAAAGAATTTTCTTTCGTCAAACAACAATGTATGCATTGCGTCGATCCCGCATGCGTCTCAGCTTGCATGTTCGGCGGGTTGAAAAAAGATTCGAAGAGCGGTGTGGTGACTTGGAACGGCAAATACTGCGTCGGCTGTCGTTATTGCGAGGTGGCATGTCCTTACAACATCCCCAAGTTCCAGTGGGAGGGCTTCAATCCCAGGATCGTGAAATGCGAACTCTGTAAGGATAGGTTGGCGCAAGGAGAAGAGCCGGCCTGCACCGCTGTCTGTCCCAAAAAAGCCGTGGTCTTCGGCACGCGCGAGGAGCTGTTGAAAGAAGCGAAGCTTCGCATCGCACAGAACCCTGGGAAGTATTTCGAGAACCGCGTTTTCGGCGAGAAGGAAGGGGGAGGCACACAAGTACTCTACCTGTCGCACGTTTCTTTCTCGGCGATTGGCCTTCCTGAGCTGGGCGATGAGTCCGTTCCACGCAAATACCTGAAGTGGCAACGGCGCTTGTACAGCTACCTGATTCTTCCTGCCGGCCTGTATGCAGTGCTCGTCGGCAGCATCCGCAAGAACTGGAAGCACCACGAAGAACACATGCGGGAGGAAGAACAAGAAACCGGATTGAGGGCGCAACTATGAAAGACAACTGGCGGAGGAATGTACCCGTCTTCAATGTGCCCATCTGGACGCGTCCATTTCAAGTGCTATGCGTTCTCGGAGGGATCGGGTTGGTTCTGGTCTTATACCGCGAAATTGTCGGCCTCGGGCCCGTCAGTGGGATGAATGACGCTTATGCCTGGGGCATCTGGAAAACCTTCAATACGATGGTGCTGACCGGCCTCGGTTCGGGCGCTTTCGCCATCGGCATTGCGGCGTGGATATTCCGACGCAATCAGTTGCACATCGTCATGCGCACGGCGATTCTAACCAGCTTCCTTTCTTACATCTTTGGCTTAACCATGCTGGGCGTGGATGTCGGACGGCCGTGGAATTTCTACTGGATTGCGTTCCCGTGGCATTGGAATCTGCATTCTCCGCTGCTGGAAGTCGCAGTCTGCATGTCGATCTACGCTACGATCCCGCTTTTTCTCGAAAATATTCCCACCGTACTGGATTACGTTTATGACCGGTGGCCGCAGCAACGGCTTAGCGTTGAAAAATTCGAAAAGGTCGTTGTTGCGGGCTACCCGTTCGTGGTCGGGCTTGCATACGTTTTACCGGCGATGCATCAGTCCTCGCTTGGCGCACTGATGCTGCTGGGCGGCGATCGAGTCTCACCGCTTTGGCAAACGCCGCTCCTGCCTTTTCTTTATGTGTGGGCGGCGGCATTTCTAGGCTTCGGTTTTGTGATCGCGATACTGCTCTTTTGTGGAATTATCTGGGAACGCCCCCTCGACGTCGATATACTCAGCCAGCTGAGCCGCATCAACGCTTGGCTGATCGGCCTGTGGATCTCGGCACGGCTGATCGACCTTACCTTTCGTGGCCGAATCGTGGCTGCCTTCCGTCCCGACTTTTTCGCCGGACTATTCTGGGCAGAAATGATGATTCTGGGGTGGGCGTTTTGGATGTCGCGCAGCGCCTCCGTCCGACGAAGTCCCCGAGGCATGTTTTTCGGAGCGCTACTCACATGCCTGGGCGGAATGCTTTACCGCTTCGATCCAACAACCACGGCCTTCCAGCCGAGGCCGGGATCGATTTACTTTCCCAGCGTGATAGAGCTCCTGATTTCGATAGGGTTCGTGTCGATCGGAGCCGCGATCTTCATTATCCTCGCCAAGGTGCTGCCGGTTCTTCCAGCGCCCCTCAGCCTTTGGTACGAGATGGAAGCGCAGCGAGAGAAAAGCTCGCAAGTTGCAGCCGCAGCCATACGGTCGGCCGCAGGGCAATTTGTCGCCTGAGATTAAAGCAAGAATTTGCAGACTGATATCAGAAAGACGTGGCGGGTAAATCAATATGGCACGCATCACGATTGATCCGATTACCAGAATCGAAGGTCATCTTCGCATTGACGTCGAAGTGGATAACAACGCAATCAGCAACGCCTGGGCATCGTGCACCATGTGGCGCGGCATCGAGAAGATCCTGCGCGGCCGCGATCCGCGCGATGCGTGGTTGTTTACACAGCGTTTTTGCGGTGTTTGCACCACAGTGCACGCCATGGCCAGCGTCCGGGCCGTGGAAGATGCGCTCCAGTTGGAGATTCCGCTTAATGCGCAATACATCCGCAACTTGATTCTGATAGCGCACGCCCTGCACGACCACATTGTCCACTTCTACCAGCTTTCCGCGCTGGATTGGGTGGACGTTCTTCAGATTCCGAAAGCCGATCCGGCCGCGACCTCCAAGCTAGCTGAAAGTCTTTCGCCCTGGACAGGTAATTCCCGCCTGGAACTCAAAGCGGCGCAGGACCGGGTCAAGGCGGTTGCTGCCAGTGGTCAGCTTGGCATATTCCAAAACGGATACTGGGGCCACCCCGCTATGCATCTCTCGCCAGACGTGAACCTGCTCGCGTTCTCGCATTATGTGCAGGCGTTGGAATATCAGCGAAAAGCCCTGCAGGTGGTCGGGATGTTGGGATCAAAAACCCCGCACATCCAGAACCTCACGGTTGGGGGCGTGGCCAACGCCATTGACCTCGACACACCCGGTTCGCTCGACATGAATCGGCTGGAAGCGATCCGCATTCTGCTCGATGAAGTCGTCCGGTTCGTCAACGAAGTGTACCTTGTCGATGTCTGTGCCGTAGCAGCCATGTATCCGGAATGGTTCAAGATAGGCAGCGGGGTGAAGAATTACATGGCTGTCCCCGATCTTCCGCTCAACGGCAACGGGCTAGCCTATGATCTACCCGGCGGGTATATTCACGCAGGCGATCTTGCTGCGGTGAAAACATTCCAAACCGCCGCCGATCCGATCTTCCGCCAGTCGGTAACCGAGGATGTGATCCACGC
The DNA here is from genome assembly GCA_035538435.1 of Binatia bacterium. Classification (GTDB taxonomy): domain Bacteria; phylum Acidobacteriota; class Terriglobia; order Terriglobales; family Acidobacteriaceae; genus Sulfotelmatobacter. The sequence continues at coordinate 25,352 of DATLKM010000271.1, read as the reverse complement.
GTACTATCAGGGTGACAAACCGCTGCATCCGTGGAAAGGCGAAACCGAACCGCAGTTTACCGGATGGGACGGCGACAAGAAGTATTCGTGGGTGAAGGCGCCTCGTTTCAACGGAGAGCCCGCGCAAGTCGGCCCGCTCGCCCAGGTTTTGATCGGGTACGCGCAGGGGCATCCGTTAACGCAGAAGTACACCAACGCTGTCATCGAAAAAATCGCTGCCCTTGGCGGACCCCACGCCACGCCGGCGGCGCTGCACTCAACGCTCGGCCGCCACGCCGCTCGCGCCATTCGAGCGTGCATGTTAGGCGAACTCGCGCACAAGCATTTGCAGTTGCTCACTGAAAACATCGCCAAGGGCGACTACAACGTTTTCAACCCGCCGGTGTTTCCCGATCACGAAGTTGAAGGCGTGGGAACGCACGAAGCTCCCCGCGGCACGCTGTCGCACTGGATTGTCATCCAAGACGCCAAGATCAAGAACTACCAGGCGGTCGTGCCGTCCACATGGAATGCGAGCCCGCGTGACGGCGCAGGCAACCATGGCCCCTATGAGGCATCGCTTCTGGGCACTCCATTGGCGCGGCCTGAGGAACCCCTCGAGGTCCTTCGAACGGTGCACTCGTTCGATCCGTGCATGGCATGCGCCTGCCACGCCTTCGATCCCTCCGGTCGCCGCATTGCGCAGGTCAAGGTACTATGAAAACGGTTCTGATTGGCGGGATGGGCAATGTTTTGCTCGGAGATGATGGCGTGGGACCTTATCTACTGCGCTTGCTCGCGTCTCGCTACGCATTTGAGAAGGGTGTTGAGATCGTCGATCTGGGGACGCCAGCACTTGATCTTCTCCATCGCATATCGAAAAAAGGCTCGGTTATTTTGATTGATTCGATCGATATCGGCTTACCGCCGGGCGCGGTTCGGCTTTTCACCAAGCAAGAAATCATTCGGCAAGGAGGATCTGCAAGACTGGAAACGCACTCTCCAGCCTTGACTGACACTCTGCTCGGCGCTGAGTTTCTCGGAGTTTGTCCTGAAGAGGTGGTTCTCGTTGGAATTCAAGTGGAGTCGCTGGAGCCGGGCTGCACCTTGAGCGCATCTGTCGAATCGGCGTTGCCTCGCGCAATGACAGAGACGCTGCATCTATTGAATCGCATGGGAATTAAGTGCCATTGCCGCCAAGAGCCGGAAGGTTCTGGAATCTGGTGGGCGGACGCGGCAACACCGAAATCGCCGTTGGATTTGCGGGGCGGCGCTGTTCCGACCACCATCGACTGATCGTCCGAGAGCTTCTCCAACTTCTCATTCTTCTCTGAAGTCGATCCCTACTCTCCGGCTGGCGGCTGACTCTGAGGAAGACGAAAATCGCGCCGTAAACACCGCCCAGGCCTATTGAGCTTCAGTGGGCTGATGCTGGCGCGGTCGAAACCTTGGCGCGAGACCCGGCTTTATATGCCGGGCAATCTTCGCGCGTGCCCGCGCCAGCTGGGCCTTCACCGTGCCGAGCGGCACTCCCAAATGTTCCGCTATCTCGGTGGTTGAGAGGCCATCCATCACACGCAACTGAAATGTTCGTCGCAAAGTAGGCGAGAGCAGCCGGGTGCATCTCCGCAGGCGCGCAGCCAGTTCGGTGTGTCGAAATTCGTCCTCGGGGCTGGGCCTGCCATCCGAGAGGCTTTCGCCCACGAAGTACGGTTGTTTTTCGTCTACCCGCTGATCCAGAGATAGAAGGTTGTGGCGGGAGCGTCTGCGCAATTGCATCAACGCGCAATTGCGAACGATGGTCATCAGCCAGGTCGACATTTGTGCTTGCCCCCTGAACTGGTTGACGTTTTTGTGGGCAGCCATCAGAGCGTCCTGCACCGCGTCTTCTGCTTCAGCCGCATTGCCCAGAACTCGAAAAGCATAGCCATAAAAATAAGGCAGGCGTAGCAGTAGAACTTCCTGGAACTCCTGCGATGCATTTGCTTGGCTGGAAAGCTTCAACGTTGGGTAATTCTCCCTGCGCGTGTCTAAGTCCGGCATGTGGTTTGTCATTTAAGAACAGCAAAAGCACGCAAGCTGCCAAAACCCGCCCCCGACAGACTGCGGCGAAACGGCCAGGCAAGGCTCAGGAAACGCTCAAGAAAATCGTTTAAACAAACAACAGGAGTTCGTCGACGGCAGCGGCGTGCCCAGGGTTACGACACATCGGCGCGGGCATAAAATCTTGACGCGTTATTGACATGCCAAAGTTCCGACCGCGGTCCTTATTCAAATCCCCTGAGGATCCGCCTCCACGCCCTCGTCGCCATCCCATCCCTGGCGTTCCTTCTGGCCCCGGCCTTGCATGGGTTTATCGGGAAGTGAGTTGAGCGCCTTGTGGGACTCGAAGAGTTTGTGAACAAGAGATCGAGCCCAGTCTCAATGGCCGCCCAGTATAAACGGAGAACGAAAGAGTCATCCTAATGCCGCTCTACTTGCGAACGATTCGATCGCAGGTCTGCTTGTCAGCGAGAAGCTCTTCGCGAATCTCCATCAGACCTGCCGCCATTTCCGGCTCGGTGGCGGCAAAGTGCTCTTCAGCGTGCGGATCTTCTGTGTCGATAACCGTGCCGGAGGTCAGAACGATTTTCATCCCGGCGATCGAATGGTAGGAGTCGATCTCTGGGCGGCAACGCATGCCGCCCACATTATTGGCCAGCACCCCGCCAATGGTCGCGGCGTTAAAGCTGGCGGGATCGGGCCCCATGCGGCGGGCGTGAGGTTTCGGTACTTCGTTGAGGCGTCCAAGAGTGGTGCCAACTTTGCAGCGAATCCGCGCGACTGGCGTCCGATGCGTAGCGCACCAGGTCAAGGATGCGAGACCGGACAAGCTCTTCACCGAGAATCTCAATCAGATCAGTCTTAAGCTTTTCCGGGTTCCTCCCATGAGGGATTCTTCCACCGCGTCCGAAGCAGGAGGTACATCTGGACGGCCGAGCCGGGTGGGGTTCGCGGATAGCAGCTTGTTCATGGTCTTCTCCCGTTCGTGCTAGGCCCAGCTTTTTAGTGCGGCAAACGCCAGATGGAGACTGGGTTGTCGCCGAAGACTGCGGGCACGTTACAGCTATGCAAGCCAAGCTGGAAAGGTCGTTCGATGGACCTTCCCAGCCTGGCGAACCAATGCGTGTTCTGATGGGCTTAGACCATTTCGCGAATATTGTCCTTGACCAGCTCGAACACCTGGTCGGCGCGATTGTCCATCACCATGCGCGTCATTGCCAGTGCGAATCCCCTCGCTTCCTCGAAAGTAGCTTTCGGTGGAGCGGAGAGGGCATTTGGATCGGTGGTCACGTCCAATAAAGCTGGTCCGGGATGGGCAAATGCCCGCTCGATCGCGGGGGCCACATCTTCTTTTCGCTCCACACGTTCGGAGTGAAAACCAATAGCTCGAGCGACAGCGCTGAAATCCGGGTTCTGCATTTCGGTTCCCCAGAAGGGGTAGCCACCAACCATCATTTCCAGCCGAACCATCCCCAGGGTGGAGTTGTCGAAGACAATGATCTTGATGGGCAGTTTGTGCGACGCGATGGTCAGAAGATCGCCCATAAGCATGGAGAGACCGCCATCGCCGCAAAAGGCAATCACCTGGCGGTCTGGAAACGCCATCTGCGCGCCGATGGCGTCGGGCATGGCGTTGGCCATGGTGCCGTGATTGAACGAAGTCATTACTCTTTGCCCAGGACGCAGCCGCAGGAATTGTGCGGCCCAGACGACACACATACCGGTATCCGCGATGATGATTGAATCGGGCGAACAGAGTCGACTCACCGCATCCCCGACGTGTTCTGGACGGAGCTTCCCGTCGGTTCCGCCATGTTCCACATAGGTCTGCATGTGCTTCATTGCGTCCCGGTGGGCGATTAGCACTTCATCGAGGAACGCCCGGTTACCGCCGCGCGGTTTAATGCGTGGAAGCAGCGCATCGAGCGTCTCGGCGACATGGCCGCAAAGCCCCAGCTCCAATGGAACGCGTCGGCCAAGATGCGTGGGGTCACTGTCGATCTGGACGATTTTCGGCTGCTTGGGAATGAAATCGACATAGGGAAAATCCGTTCCCAACATAATCAAAACATCGCACCGATCGAATCCCTTTTGTAGCCCGCCCCAACCGAGCAGGCCCGTCATGCCCACGGCGTTGGGATTGTCCGCCTCCAGCACATCTTTTCCTCGGTAGGAAAACCCGATGGGCGCATTGAGTTTTTGTGAGAACTCCAAGACCTGGTCCCGGGCTCCACGGCAGCCTTCACCTCCGAAAATCAAAGGCCGCCGCGCCGAGTTGATAATTTCGGCCAGTTGATCGAGATCGTCATCCGTAGGCCGAATGCGCGGAGCAGTGGTAAAGAATGGATGCGATGGCAAATCGACGGCCGCGGATTGGGCGAGTGTGTCGCCGGGAATGCAGACCATCCCCACGCCCCGCTTGGTGATTGCCGACTGTATCGCAAGGCGGCTCATGGTCGCGGCCTGGACTGCGGTGTAGGCCGCTTCGCAATAGTGGCTACAGTCTCGAAAAATCCTTTCGGGATGCGTCTCCTGAAAGTATTCGGTGCCAAGAAAGCGGGTGGGCACCTGTCCTGCGATCGCAAATACCGGCGCCCGGTTGCGATGAGAATTGTAAAGGCCCTGAATCAGATGAAGATTGCCGGGTCCGCATGATCCGGCGCAGGCAGCAATCTGCCCGGTCAGGAGCGCATCCGAACCGGCGGCGAACGCGGCGACCTCCTCGTTCCGGCAATGGATCCAACGCAGCCTCCCGTCGGTCCGGCGAATAGCGTCCACGATCGGATTGATCGAATCGCCAACTACTCCGTAAACCCGCTGAATGCCGGCATCGGTCATCATTTCTGCAATTTGATCTGCTGCAGTTTTTCCCATGAAGTTCTCCTTATTGTTGAAAACATCCGAGCCCGGAGATAATGCTTGCCGCCTTGCGGCACTATCTACTCCAGTCCTTCAGCGTTTTGAGATCGTCGACGACATAAGACAAAGAGGCTCGAATCCCTTTTCCGCAGCGAACGGGCGCGAGATCTGATATTTCTTCTCCTTTGCAGATGGGAAGTGTCAGTTTCCCGTCTCCTACCCACGCTTGCTCAATCTTTACGTCGTGAGGAACGTTCTGGACTATTTCGTGGACCGCGGGGTGGTCCTGCCGGTCAGCCGCGAGACGGGCAAAATGCAACAGACCGAGCACAGGCCGTTCAATCAAGTGCGACGTATCCTTTACCGGTTCCCTCAGCGTGACCAGACCCTCAGCCATTCTTTGCCCGGCACAGGTGAGCGACCCGGCAAACTTCGATGCCGGAGCGAGCGCGGGGCCCGCTTTGCCGGTGGCAGCGTGATACCGGGTCTGAAAAACCTGCGCAATGCGCTTGGGATAACCCTGTGTCCAACCACGCGCCAGCGCGGCGTCGTTGTCGACGAAAATATACGGACAATAGGAAACCGGCTTGCCTTGGAACAATGCATCGATGAGTATGAAAAACTCGCGGTACTGATATCGCGCCGGGTCAAGATACTCTTCGTCGTTGCCGCTGAACTGCCAATCGTAGAAACTGCCGCTGCCGTGGCCATTTGCGGCGCGGTCCGGATCCAGACCCGCGGGCAGTAGAGCTGCGGCCGCAGAAGGGTCGGACCAGAATTCGATGCTGAGAAAGTCGCAGGAGTAATACCACGGGGGAGTCGGGTTCAGCGTTGATTTGCCTTTTGCGGTCAGTGGAACGTTGAAGCCCTTCAGCATTTAATAGTCTCCTCCCCGGCGTCTCTCGGAAGTGAGCAAGCTCACTGCCATCGCGGCTGATGGAGAGTCTGAAGGATCGCAGGGCATGAAACTGCGCTTTGCGAGCGCGTTTAACGCCCCTCGCCGGACTTGCGGCGCAATAACAGCGACATGGGACACTCGCTGTCATGACCGTGAACAGCCAAGGCAATGTCAATAGAATGACGTTGCAATCTCGAGCCTGGGGCGCAAGCTAAGTTTTAGCCTGGCAGATGGACGGCGCGGCGCCGGCCTTCGGTTAGTCCTTGTTCGGCGCCGACTGCGACGCTTTCTCAGGAACACAATCAAATTTCAGGAGGCCCGTGGCCGGCGAAACGAAGACCAGCGAATTCGAAAACGTTGCTACGTGACCTGTGAATCGACCAGTCGCTAGGTCCTGCGCAAAAGCTGTAGATTTTTCCAATTCGGCATCCGCTCTGGCGAACTCGAACGACAGCTTCACAATCTGCCGTTCGACCGGTTGCGTGTCACCGAGAAACATTACGTCGCCCGGTTCCCGCGAAACCTGCCGTTCTGCATATTCATTCCGGTACCAGTTCACCGACTGAAGCACAGATATCCAATGACATCTGAGTTCGAGGAGAGCATGTAAGCCGCTGCAGGGGCATCAGCCAAGAGGGTTCCAGCCGCTGCCATTGCGAAAATCGCACAACATGTGGGAGTTTGTGCGTAACGCTTCACGTGAGTAGACCATCTCGGGTGAACAATTTCGGGCATCGGGCAGGCGCGATTCGGACATTTACTCGCCGCCTTATTTCATGTGGCCGCCTCTTTTGGTGATCTTGCCCACCAGGAATTCCTGAGCAAGGCTAGCTCCGATACGCTCGGCCGTGCCGATGGCGAAGTCTTCGAACATCAGCCGGGCGCCACGATTCGATTCCGGATAATAAAGGTTTGCCAAAGCAGAGGAAGCCAAGTCGCCGCCCAGGCTGGAATAGTTCGGCTGCCATTTTCCGTTGTCGCCCCGCGCCACAAATGGAGCGAGCATGGCATGGCGCACTCGCGATGCGTTGCTCCCCGTTCCCTGATAGAAATAACGCGGATCCTGGTGCAGTAGCGAGGGCAGTATGGCGCCGCCAATCATGATGTCGGAAAATCCGTCAGCGGTGGTCGCGCCGACGCGTTCTCCAAACGGTCCCCAGCCCTCTCCGTACTTAGGACTGTTCCCGGCCTGCTTCGCGCCGGCTACAAACAGGATTCCCGCCGCCGTCACCGGATCGACAGAGACTTTGAGGGCCATTTTGAATTTCATCTTCGCGGTAAAAGGCGCGGGGTCCTTCTCGTAAGTTACGTAGAAGTTGGGGATGATTCCGAATACGCGCTGCTTTTCTTCCGCTTTGAATTGCTCCGTCGCGACCTCGACGGGATCATAATGAACGTCCACGCTTGTGTGCTGAGTTTCAATCCGCAGCTGAATGCCGGGTACGATCTTGAATTGCCCCGGTTCGAGCGTTATGGCAGCTGAGGTCCAGTCAGCAAAGCCGGGAGCGCTAACGCTGAGAACGTAGGGAATACCGGGCTTCACGTTATCAAATTCGAAAAAACCGCCTTCCTGCGACGAAAGCGTACGACGATTATCCGCGCTCGGTTCTGCGAGAGCGACTCGGGCTTTCGGCACCGGGTTCCCGTTCACGTCGACGACGGTTCCGACGAGTTTCGCGGATTTCTGATCCCCCGCTTCGACGCCTTGCGCCGAGCTAGCGGCGCAAACGCCCAGCGTCATAGCCAGGATTGTCACACAACGGAGCGAATAGAAAGTCTTCATTCGTGGTTGGCTGATTGCTTCCATTTACGGCAAGGAGCATGCCAAACCCGATCCGCTCTCATCCCGTTGAATTCTCAACGCGCCAATGCGGAAGCAGGTGTCAACCGGACTAAGGAGTCAAATGTCAATGACACTGGACCGGCTCCCGTCCACGGAAAAAGAGTTGGCAAGCACGCTTTCACAGCTATAGATGCGCGCCATCGCTCCCAGATTCGCTATGGCAGCGCGCATGCAGGCCCATTAAAGTCGGACCGCTCATTCAAGTGGCGTGCGACGGAACCGGGAGCGACGATGAGACAGCCGGCAATTCCTCCAGGCGAGAGGCTTGATATCGCGATTGACCGCCAGGGAGAAGATGCCGTGCTGCGTGTAGCCGGCCGAATTAACGTTGACTCCTCGCCCGATTTTCGCGACCACTTGCGGGCTGTGTTGTCGGAGGAACCGCCGCCTCGCACTGTCACCGTCGATCTGGCTGGCGTGCCTTACATTGAGACGTCCGGAGTTGCGACCTTGATTGAGGCGCTGAGAGTCGCTAGCCATCGGAATATCAGGCTGAACTTGCGCGGGCTCTGCGGCGCAGTCCTGCGACTGTTCGAAGTGACGGGGGTAAAAGCCATGTTCGAAGCCACCATGCAGGAGCAAAAAATAAGCTGATGGCCAATCTTCTCGAAAACGTTGGCGAAAAGACCATCGAACATCTCGACTACGTCGGTAGCCTCAATATTCAGTGGTGGGCAACTCTGCGGGCCATGGCGCAGGCGCTGCCCTTTGTCGGCAATCGTTATCGCTGGCAGGCGACGGTTAGGCAAACCCTGGAAATCGGCGTCGACGCCCTGCCCATGGTTTCGTTGATGGCGGTCTGCAGCGGCTTCATCCTCGCCATGCAGGGGGCATCGGAACTCCGCCGTTTCGGGGCCATTCATTACGTCATCGAGTTGGTCTCGGTGGGTTTTACGCGAGAACTTGGACCGCTGCTCACGGCGATTGCCGTGAGCGGCCGCTCCGGGTCCGCGTTCGCGGCTGAGATCGGGACCATGAAGGTGACCGAGGAACTCGACTCGCTCCGCGTGATGGCTCTCGAGCCGATCGAGTTTGTGCTCGCTCCAAAATATCTGGCGGCGTTGATTTCAGTTCCTTGCCTGAGCGTGGTCTCCAATGTCTTCGGCATTCTGGCGGGTGGCCTGTTTATGTTCTTCAGCACCCGGCTCTCACTGCCGCTATACATGCATTACGTCTTCACCGCGATCAACTTGCGCGACGTAATCACCGGGCTGATCAAAAGCGTTGTGTTTGCGACGATCATCGCTCATGTTGGCTGTCTGGAAGGTTTTCGCGTCCACGGGGGCCCGGACGCCGTGGGCCGCTCGACCACAAGCGCCGTGGTGAAGTCAACTTTTCTGGTGATTGTCGCCGATGCGGTATTTACCGCGATCTTTTATTTCACGGTGAAACCCTGATGCCCATCATTTCCGTTCGCGATCTGGTGGTGGAATACGACGGCCGGAAAGTACTCAATGGGTTGAACCTCGACATCGAGCACGGTGAAACCATGGTTTTACTGGGCGGCAGCGGTTCCGGAAAAAGCACCTTGTTGCGCCAGATCATCGGCCTGGAGCGCCCCAAGTCGGGCAGCGTTCACGTCAAGGGAACGGACATCACTCGCTGCTCGCACTCGGAGTTAAAAGCGATTCTCCGCTCCATCGGTGTCGCCTTTCAAAGCGCGGCTCTATTCAACTCGCTCACCGTGGAGGAGAATGTCGCATTGCCGCTGCGCGAGCATACGCGGATTGCGCCTTCGATCATCGAGCTCGTGGTTTGGATGAAATTGGCCGTGGTTGGCCTTGCCGATTTCGGTAAACTGCTGCCTCAGGAACTCTCCGGTGGGATGAAAAAGCGCGCGGCGGTGGCGCGGGCGCTTGCTCTGAGTCCCGAAATCCTGGTGCTCGACGAACCCTCGGCCGGGCTTGATCCCATTGTCGCCGCCGAACTCGACGAGCTGATTCTATTGCTCAAAGACACCTGGCAGATGACTGTCATCGTGGTCACGCACGAGCTGCCGAGCGCGTTCCGCATTGCCGACCGCATTGCCATGTTGTATCAGGGTTCATTCAGTTCCATCGGTACAAAAGACGAAATCAAAGCCAGCCAGAATCCGCGGGTGCGGCAATTTCTTGACCGCATTCCTGAAAACCTGGTGCAGACGCCGGCGGTAAAAACTTATTTCGAAAAATACATGCAATCTGAGGAGGCCAACCGGTGACCACGGAAGCGAAAGTCGGTGCGTTCGTCCTTGCCTGCTTCTCGGTCCTGGCGTTCACGCTGATCTACCTGATCAACGCGCAGTATGGCCGGCACACTGTTCCATACCAAACCTATCTTCGCTATGCGGGCGGGCTGGAAGCGGGGGCGCCCGTGCTGTTCGGAGGAATCAATGTGGGCAAAATCACAACGGTTCGGCCATGGAAGTCTGATCCTACAAAGATCGAAATTCTTCTCGACGTGAAAGAAAACACGCCCTTGAACGAGAAGTCGATCGCGAAGCTGGGGCTGCTGAGCGTGATGAGCGGGGCGGCGCTTTCCATCACGACCGGCAGCAACGATGCGAAGCGTTTGCCTCCGAATTCGACGATCGCATCGCAGGAAGCCTCCAGTTTGGACGAAATCACCGGCAAGGTCGCAGTGGTTGCCGACAACGCGAACGGATTGATCACCGAAGTGCGCGGAGATCTGCAAGGAATCAGCGGCGACGCCCGCACGCTGCTCGCTAACCTCAATCATGTCACGGGCCCGGCGAACCAGCAGAAAATTCGTGCCGTTCTTGATAACATCGACGCCCTGATTGCCACAGAACGGCCGAAAATTGACCGTCTTACCGATCGGTTGAACACGCTGAGCCAGCACGCCGATGAAACCGTTCAAAACGTGAACGGCGCAGTCACGGATGTGCGACAGCCCGTTCGTGAAGACCTCGCCGAGCTGCAACGGACTTTGTTGCAGGCCAAGCAATTGCTCGCGGACATGCAAGTGTTGGTCCGGGCCAATGACTACAAAATCGACGACACGATCGAAAACCTGCGCACGGCGACGGAAAATCTGGACCAGTTGACCGAGTCGGTGAAAGAGCGTCCCTGGAGCCTGATTCGGATCAAACAGCCGGAAGACCGGAAGCCTCCGAAATGACGCACCTGAATCAAACGAGGCACGGGCGCTACGGAAAACCTGGCGGCAGGCGGTAACTATGAGAAGAATTCTGGCAACGATGCTTTTCTGCGCAACGGCCTTGGCGGTGTTGGCCGGCTGCGGAGGAAAAGTAAGATACCCGAACTACTACACTCTCGATCTGCCGGCGCCGCCAGACCCGCCCGCTGCTGAGAAGGCGCGCTCCACTCTCGCCGTTCGCGAATTCCGTGCGCCGAACTACCTGCGGCAAGGTTCGATCGTCTACAAGACCTCGCCGGAGCAGCTTGACTTCTATGCCTACCACCGCTGGGCGCGTGACCCTCGTGACTTCGTAACCAGCTCCGTCATGGATCGTCTGCGAAGCAGCGGCATCTTTGCCCATGTGAAGCCATATGACGGAAGCCGCGATACCGATTACATTCTCAGCGGACGATTGGAGAAGCTCGAGGAACTCGACTACCAGGGCGACAGCGTCAAAGTTCAGATAGCCATCACCGCCGACCTCACCAGCATTGCCACCGGTGCCACCGTGTGGGCCAACTCTGTTTCGGAAATTGGAGATGTCAGGCAGCGGGGAGTGCCGGCCGTGGTCGCCGAGATGAACCGCACCATGCAGAGAGCGATCGAGAAGCTGCTGGCCACAATTCCCCAGGGTGTAGCAGCCAGTCGCACAGCTGCCTTGAAGAATTGAACCTCGACCCGAGCCAGCAGGTACCCCGAATCGGCAGCGGTGGCAGATTACTTCCCGGGCTGCTCTTTCCGCCTCATAGTGTCAACTGTCACCGTCAGTGTCACGACGAGTCATGAAGGCGCCCGTCGGCCGCTACGAGTGGAACTACGGGATTTGTGCAGATTTCCCTGCACGCGTCGCTGGCTTGCAGCCCGCAATCACCTTAGCGAGTGGAAATGCACTTGCTTCGAACCGGGCATGAAAACTTCGGGGTGCGGAACTGTGGTGTCGCTGAAGGAGGGAATGTAATGTCCACCTCGCCAGTGTCTGCCGGACCTGCGCCGGTAACGAAGCCAATCCCGACCCACGACTCAGACCCGGCGGTTCCTCCGCGCTCGAACTGGCGGAGGTACCTGACGCCGGCACTCGTGCTCATTCTCGCCGTCGCCCTTCTGGTCACCATCACGCGCAATTGGAATGCTTGGGAAGGTGGCAAGGTCGAACAGGTTACGGACGACGCTTACGTGCGCGGCGACCTCACACCGTTGAGCACCAAAGTCGCGGGTATTGTGCGCACCGTGGGCGTGGCCGACTACCAGCAGGTTCACAAGGGCGATCTCATCGTGGAATTGCAGGACGATGACTATCAGGCGGTAGTCGCTCAGGCCATGGCGGCGGTTGAGGCCGCGCGCGCCTCCATCGCGGAAAATCTCCGGCAGCGCCAGTTGCAGGATGCCAGGATCGAGAAAGCGTCCTCGGGTATTGATCAGGCAAAAGCGCAGATCGCAGCCGCCGAAGCCGGCAGGGAAGCTGTGCGGGCCGAGCTGGTTCGCGCCCGCCTGGAACGAACCCGCCAGGAAAACTTGTATCAGAGTCGCTCTGCGACGCAGCAGACCGTGGAACAAACGGTTGCGGCGGAAGGAAATCTGGCGGGCCAATTCGCTAGCCGCGAAGCCGATCTTGTTCAGGCGCAAACCATGTTGCGCAGCAGCGAACTCACCGTGGAAACCGAGCGGCGCAGCAAGGCCGTGCTTGAATCCCAGGGAACGCTGCTTCAGGCAGATCTGCGGGCCAAGCAAGCGACCCTCGCCGTGGCCCAGGTGAACCTTGGCTATACCAAGATCTACGCTCCCGACGACGGCAATGTGGGGGAGCGCCAGGTTAGGCCCGGGCAGTTGGTCTCTCCCGGCACGCAGGTCATTTCTTTTGTCGCGCTCACCAAATGGGTGCAGGCAAACTACCGTGAAACGCAGTTGACCAATGTCAAGATTGGCGACGCCGCCGAGCTTCGCATTGATGAATATCCTGGGCAAACGATTCGGGGCAAAGTAATCGAGATTGCCCCAGCCAGCGGGTCGCAATTCGCCTTGCTCCCGCCAGACAATGCCACGGGCAACTTCACGAAAGTCGTGCAAAGAATTCCCGTCAAGATCGCGCTGGACGATCCAACCCTCGCAACCAGGCTGCGGCCCGGGCTGTCCGTGGTCGCGATGGTTCGTACCAGGCAATAACCGAATCTATGGCCGCATCGACCATCACAATTCGCCCATCGGCGGTGGAGATCGCGCATGCTGCCGCCGCCGCGATCCCGTCGGAAGTGTCAACCCGCCCTCTGCTCGGTATTTTGGGAGTTGTCACCGGCGCAGGACTCGTCACGCTGGCGGGCCGCTTGCTTAGCCTGGGCCTGGCGGATTTAAAGGGACACGTTGGCGTCAGCTTTGACGATGGCGCGTGGCTCGACAGCGCCTTTAACGCTTCGCTGATGTTTATCGGTCCGTTCACGGTTTACATCGGCGGGCTGGTGGGGCCGCGTAGGGTCCTGCTCTTTGCCGCGGGGCTTTTCGCCGTGACTTCCGCGTTTCTTCCCCTGATTCACAACTACAGCCTTTTGGTTGCCGCGCTCATTGTGGCCGGGATGGCTTCGGGGACCTTTTATCCGCTCACTCTTACCTTCGCTCTCCGCAACATTCCGCTGCGCTACCTGCCTTTCACAATCGCTCTTTATGCAGTGTTTGTGGACGGTGGCGTGAACATTGCGCCGTCGCTCTACGGCTGGTATCGCGACCATCTCTCATGGCAGTGGATGTTCTGGAATTCGGCGGTGATCGCGCCGTTTATGATGATCTTTATCTACTTCGGCATTCCCCCGCAGCCGCCACGCAAGAAGGGCGGTTCCCCGCCGAGCTTTGTCGGGTTCCTTTACTTGAGTCTGGGACTGGCTTTGATTTTCACCGCCCTTCAGCAGGGCCAGCGCCTTGACTGGTGGCGCTCGGGAGTGTTCAACGCGTGGTTTTGGGCGGGATCTTTCTTCCTGCTGTGTTCGCTGGTTCGCAGGTTGAGCTCTCCTAACCCACTGGTCGCTTTGCCCTACCTTGCGCAGTGGAACACGGTCCTCCTCGGCACCCTGCTGTTCTGCTTTCGTTTCACGCTGTGCACAACTATCATTTTGATTCCGCAAGCGCTGGCCATTCGCGGTTTCGAGGCAGACCAGATTGGTCCGGCGGTCATCTGGAGCGCGGTCCCCCTCATTCTGGTTGCGTTCGTAGCCGGACTCTTGCTTTTGCACAAATCCGATCCCCGCCTTCTATTCGCGGCCGGATTGGCCTGTACCGCCATCACCTGCTGGCTGTGCTCGCAGTACACAACCGTCTGGGCGGCCGAGAACTTTTACCGGACGGAATTGCTCACCGGCGTGGGCCAGGCTTTTGCTTTCATCGGACTGGTCGGCTGTATCGTGCTTCAAGCCATCTTCAGCGGCGCTCTGGCGAGGCCGGAGTGGGTCCTCACGTTTTCAGCCTTTTTTCACGTCATCCGACTTTTCGGCGGGACCGCCGGCGCTCTTTACATGGGCCACTTCATCGCGCAGCGCGAGAAATTGCATTCGAACCTGCTGGGGCTTCACGTCAGCCCCGGCAACTGGATCACCCAGCAAAATATTCGCGCCATGACGGCGGGGCTTTACGCCAAATCCTCCGGCATAGCAGATGCGGGCGCTAGGGCAGTCGATCTGGTGGCTGCCCGGCTGCGCCTTCAGGCTTATAGCTTGAGCCTGATCGACGGCTTTTTTCTGATCTCCTGGAGCTGCGTTTGCGCTTTGATTTTCGTCGCCATGCTGCGTAGATCGCCGTTGAACTATGGAGACCTCAGCGACATGCAGCAGATTCCGGGCTCCGGAAAGGGGTCGAGACCATGAAACCAGGCGCGGCGGTATTTCTCGTTGCGGCAGGCGCTTTGTTCGGGTGTGGTGGAACGGCGCAGGAAGCTGGCAATGCCGTCTCTTCTCGCCACATCACCTTGCAGGAAGCTGTTCAGTTGGCTCTCCAGCACAATCACGACGTTCGCATCGCCGGTTACGCTATAGAGGAGAAAGCACAAGCCAAGCGCGCCGACAAGAGCCAGTATTTTCCCTCCATACGAAACGACAGCAACTTCCTGCACGCCACCGACACAGAGTTGATTCAGATCAGGGCCGGCAGTCTGGGTACCGCCGCAGGGGCGCCCATTCCTCCTGTGAACGCAATCATCAGCCAGGGGGGCAAGGACTTTATTACCAGCGGAACCCAACTCACGCAGCCCCTGAGTACCCTGCTCAAAATAAGGCGCGAAAACGATTTGGCTGAGGCCGAACTCAAAGCCACGCGCCAGAAGGCCCAACTCACCAAGAATGATGTCGCCCTCGCCGTTCACCAGGTTTACTACCAGATACTTATTTCTCAGGCGCGTCGCAGCGCGACCGAAGCGCGCATAAAAGCTTCCGAAGACCTTCAGAGCGAACGAGTGGAGCAGGTGAAATATGGGAGCAGGCTGGAGCAAGACCTGATCGACAGCCGGGCGCAACTACTGCAGTCGAAGCAGGAAATCCTCACCACCGATCTTCAACTCTCGGACCTCAAACTGAAGCTCAACGACCTGGTTGGCTTGCCCCTGAACACTCCCATCGATCTCGATCCCGCTGTTCCAGGATTTCAGCAAGGGTGTCAGCGGGAGCAATGTATTACGGCCGCCGAGGCTTCCCATCCGGAAATCATGGCGGCAAGAGCGGAGGTGCAGAAGGCCGAAGCAGCTGTGCGCCTGGCCAACACCGACATCTGGGTTCCCGATATCGACGCTTTTGCCCGCTACAGCTATTCGGAAAACGTCCCCTTTCTGGCACGCAACTTCGGCACTTTTGGAATTCACTTCGGCTACGATCTGTTCGACTCCGGCCGCAAGCACGCCCTGCTGCACGAACGGCAATCGCAATTGTTGCAGGCCAAGGAGGCCTTGGCGAAGTTGAGAGATGAAGTTGACTTGTCCGTGGAGACCTCATACAACAAGCTGGAACGGACCGAGCAGATGCTAAAGGTGTCCGAAGAAGTACTGGCCCTGCGCACGGAATCCAACCGAGTGCGGAAAGAAGAACTATTGCGGGGGGCGGCGCTGAACTCGCAGGCGGATGCGGCAACCGCCCAGGAATACGATGCCCAAGCACTCCTTTTACAGTCACAGTTGGATTATTTGCAGGCGCATGATGAACTGCTGGATGCCATGGGCACCACGCCGGAGTAGATGTGCATTCCGGCGCGGCCCGCTGCTATGCCTCTTTCGTATCCAAGGCGGTGCGAAGTGCATCAAGCAGGCGCGTGTGACAGAAAGGCTTGGTAAAGAATTCGGCAGCGCCCTGGCCTATCGCCTGGGCCCTCATCGCGGGGTCTTCGTGGGCGGTGATAAAGATTAGTGGAACCGGTAATCGCTCTGCTTTCAGCCTGGATTGCAGCTCGAAGCCTGACATCTCTGGCATCAGAACATCAATAATCAAGGCCGCCACTTTTCCGTACGAATCGGAATTAAGGAACACCACGGCCGAGCCAAAGCATCTTGCCTCGAACCCGGCCGCTTCGATCAGATCGCGCAACGAGTCCTGAACCGCTTCGTTATCATCGATGATGGCAATCAATTTGCCTTTGTGCTTCGGATATGACGTCGAATCGCATATCGTTTGATCAATCACGCCCACTCCAGTGCTTATCGCAGGATCAAGCGGCGGTAAATAGAGAGGCAGTGATTTTGCGATGAAATTGCGATGAATTGGGAAAGTGAATGATTTCAAAGAGGTTAAAGACCTGCCCGCCGATTGCTCCAGCCTTTGTTTCGACATTCGCGAGTACCGTTGGTAGAGTTGGTGACATTGCTTCGCCGGTAATCTGCGGCTCTTATGCACACCCTTTCGGCAAAACGCGTCCGCTTCGGGGCTTTTGAACTCGATCTCAGCACCGGCGAGCTGCGGTCAACAGAGACGGCGGATCCCAGCCAGAAAGTCCTGTTGAGAGAACAAGTGTTCCAGGTATTGCGGATGCTCGTGGAACGCGAGGGCCAAATCGTTACTCGAGAGGAAATCAAAGTGAGGCTCTGGCCGGACAATACCGTCGTGGATTTTGATCAAAGCATCAACGCGACGGTGAAAGCCGTGCGGCGCGCTCTCGATGATTCCGCGGAGAGTCCCCGTTACATTGAGACACTGGCTCGTCGCGGTTATCGATTGATGCCTGCGATCGAGGCCGTGGAGTTAGCGTCAAGGACGACCGCCCAGGAAGCCGTAGCTGTCGAGCAGGCTCAATCGAGGCCGGGGGTTGAGAAGATCGCCATCCAGCATCGAGTCATTGATGCCACTACGAGCGCGAAACGCTGGGGACTGATTACCGGAGCGTTCCTCGCAGCTTGCGCACTGGGTTTCTGGCGCTATGAAGTTTACCGCCATCGCGTCACTCTCGCTCCCACGGATACGATCGTGCTGGCGGACGTCGATAACCGAACCGGCGACCCTGTTTTCGACGATGCCCTGAATAATGCGTTGCGTTATGAGATGGAACAAACACCTTACTTAAACGTTCTGGGATTGGATAAAACGAACGCCACACTGGGACAATTGCAACTTTCTCCGACGACCAGGATCACACCGGACGTCGCGCGCAGGATTTGTGGGAAGACAAACAGCAAGATGGTGATTTCGCATTCCATCGCCGACGCCGGTAACCGGTATCGCCTGGAGATGCGGGCGCTCGGCTGCGGATCGGGAGCGACTCTGGCGGAGGAAAAGACCGAGATCGGCACTCGGAATCAGATAGTCCATGAGTTGGGCGCGGTGGCTACGCGACTGCGAAAGAAGCTTGGGGAGCCGGCCGAATCGCTGGCCCGGTTCAATCAGCCTCTGGAGAAAGCGTCCAGCGCCTCGTTGGAAGCGCTCCAGACGGCCGCTGAGGGAAACAAGCTTTTTCTGGCCGGCAATGCCGAGGGAGCGCTCAAGCTCTACCGTCAGGCTGCCGAACTGGATCCGAACTTTGCTCTAATCCATGGCCGCATGGGCGCATCCTACCTCTTCCTCGGTAAGCCTGAGTTGTCGGCGGAGTCGTATGCTCATGCCTATCAACTTCGCGACCGAATGACTGAGAAAGACCGGTTGAGTATCGAAATCGCCTATTACGGCCGCGTCACTGGCGACTGGGAGAAAGGATATTCTTCCGTGGTTCGTTTGCTGGAAATTTTTCCTCGGGATGCGCGCGCTCATGCCGACCTCAGGGCTGCTTTCCTGTATCTCGGCCAGCCCGACCGCGCTGCTGACGAAGCGGCTGAGACCGTACGGTTACAGCCAAGTGCATATTATTTCGGCAGCGCATTACAGTCGATACGGTTCGCCAGCAGGTTTAATGAGGCCAAGTCGTGGTTGGCCAACGCGGATGCCCTCAAACTCGATAATTCTCTCATCCGGCGCGAGAAACTCATCGTGGCGTTCGCGACGGGTGACCGTGCCAATGTCGAGAAGATCCTGAAAGAGGAGGAGCGAGGCAGCTTTCAGGCGGACTTCCTGCGCGAGCATTCGTTAATCGAGATTCAGCAGGGCCGCTTTCACTCTGCGGAACGTCTGCGCCAGCAGGCTTCGGCGCTAACTTCGAACGTTGGCAATGATGACTGGTGGGTGGTTCTGTCGGCTTTGGAGGATGCCGAAGTCGGAAAGGACGCGCTAGCTCGACACTACGAAAGCGAGGCGGAGCGAAGGCCCCTAAGAAGCAGTGACAAGATCAGCCTGGCGCTTGCGCTCGCAAGATCAGGACGAGCAGGGGAGGCCGCCAGAATAGCAAATGACGTTAGCGCAGAAAATCCCGAAAGCACGCTGGTTCAGCACTACTTCATCCCCACGATTCGCGCCGCCATCAAACTAGAGCAACGCGATCCGCAGGCAGCCATCGATCTGCTGCGTGCCACTGCCAGGTATGACCTGGCGTTCACGTCGTCGTTCGACTACGTGTACCCTGCCTACATCCGAGGACTTGCATATCTGGCAGCGGGTGACGGACAATCGGCCGCCGCTCAGTTCCAAAAGCTGATCGACAACCCCGGTATTACTGTGAGACATGTCATCGGCCCACTCGCTCGACTTCAACTGGGCCGTGCACAGAAGACGGCGGGGGACACCGTGTCAGCCGTCAAGTCCTACGAAGAATTCCTTAGCATGTGGAAGGATGCCGACCCCGATCTTCCTGTCTATCGACAAGCCCGGGCAGAGTACGCACAGCTCCAAAAATCGAGGTGACCCGGCGGCGATTACAGCGGGTGGGCCGGTAACGTGAAATAAAAAGTCGCGCCGCGCCCATCATTAGCAGTTGCCCACAACCGCCCCCCGTGTGACTCCACGATAGACCTGCTGATCGCCAACCCCATGCCGCTGCCTTGTGGCTTGGTGGTGAAGAACGCGGAAAAAATCTGATCTGCAATTCCCTCCGGCAGTCCCATGCCGGTATCGCTTACCGCGAACAACGGTTGACCCTCCTGCAGGCGCGAGGTCACGGCAAGTTCTCCTCCAGTGTCCTGCATGGCCTCGATCGCGTTGAGCATCAGATTCATGAATACCTGCTGCAATTGCACGCGATCGGCTTCAATACGGGGCAGTCCGTCGGCCAGTTCAAGGCGCATGGCGATGGAGTATCGGCTGGCCTCGCTTTGGAGCAAGGGAAAAATTTCGTGGACGATTTCGTTCACATTGACCGGTTCGCGTTGGGAAGGGGATTTCCGGTACAAGGATCGAATATGGTCGATGATCTCAGCCGCACGATTGCCGTATTTATCGATTCTCGCGGCGGCTGCGCGCGCCCGCTCCAGGTTCGGCGGCTCGTGGGCAAGCCATTCAATGCAGCTATTCGCGCTGGTGATCGCCGCGGCCAGCGGTTGTTTGAGTTCATGCGCCAGGGACGCCGCCATTTCCCCCAGCATGCTCACCCGGTTCGTATGCGCGAGCTCAGCCTCTAACTGTCGCAGCCTCTCCCTTTCCTGTTCCAGCTGCTCCTGCTCCGTAACATCGATGGCGGTGCCGAGAAATCCCTTTAGTGCATCCGCTTCAACCACGGGAATCCCCACACACCGGATGTAACGCAACTCGCCGTCGGAGCGGAGAATTCGCTTTTTTACGTCGCAGCCGCACCGTTCGAGGAGCATCGCCTTTATGACTTCTGCCATCGACTCGCGATCCTGGGGATGAATGACGGCCAGATACTGTTCCAGCGTCGGCGCGCCCTTGTGCGGATCGAGACCATAAATTTGAAACAGTTCCTCGGACCAGTACTCAAAAAAGCCGCCGGGATCGTACGCCCAGCTCCCCATGCGTGCGACCCGCTGGCCTTCCTTGATATAAAACTGGCTTCGCTGCAGCGCATTCTCCGCGCGCTTTCGCTCGGTAATATCGGTTATCACTCCCACGAACTCCAGGCTGGCCGACTCGTTCTTGAACGAGGGATGACCCACAGCGCGAACGTGCTTAACCAGGCCTCCCGGCATCAACAGCCGATGCTCAAGATCAAAATCCTTTTTCTCGCGCGCGGCAGAATCAATGATCTGGCGGACATTCCACCGGTCTTCCGGATGGACCCGCTGCATCACCGCATCCAAATGGAGTTGCGCTTCCGGTTCGACTTCAAATATTCGAAACGTCTCTGCCGACCAGTACACGCTTCCGCTTGCAACTTGCCAGCCAAAGCTTCCCGTGTGGCTTAGCCTCTGCGCTTCGCTCAAATACGCCTCACTGCGTTTGATGACATCGTAGAGTTTGTGCAGTTGCTCGGCAGCGTAGTTGAAGGCCCGGCCTAGATCCGCGAGTTCATCGCGTCCGTCCACTGCGACTTTGTACTCGAACTCGCCCCGCGCCAGGGCCTGCGCGGCGGCGTCCAGCTGGGCAAGTGGTCCACTGATCCTATGGGTGGCGTACCAGCCGAGCATGGCAGCCATAATCAGGATCACCACACCGGTCAAAGGAAGCACCACATAGAGCTGGCGTTGCGCCCGCTGAATCCCCTCCAGCGCCTGGGCACGCTCCTCGCCTACCTGTTTCTCCACGTCTGCCACCAGTGACGAACTTAATCCGATTAAAGGCGGCACCTGACCCGCCAGTCGAAAGCGCACGGCTTGCCAGTCGCCCGCTTTCACCAGCTCCAACATGGTGTCCACTTGCGGGGGAAGGGCAGAGCGCACGGTCTCCACGCGATTCAAAATGGTCGGGTCCTGGCTGGCTTCCTGCGCGGAACTGAGCGATTGTTGAGCCAGGGCAACGTCTTTGAGGAAATTGTCCCGCAGGGAAGTCGCCTGCGAAGTGAATTCGCCGGGATTCTGGTCCTGCGCCAGGCTGGTCAGAGTTTCGCGGAAGGTCACAACATCCAGATAAACGTGCATGATCGCGAGCGACTTCTGGTCCGCCTGGTAAAAACGTGATGCCCGTTGCTCGACCCGGTTGAACTGGGACAGAGTTATGATGTCACCGAGGACCATCAACACCACAATCGTTGCGAAGCAGACTGTCAAAAGCGTCCCGATCTTCCACTCCCCCAGGCGGAAGTGGTTGCCGGGACCACTGGGGGAAGCGCTGTTCACGTTTAGCGCAGCAGAGGTCATTTTTCCGCCTTAAATTCCGCCCGGGATTACATCTGGTTTGTCGGGGATTCCATCCGGCCCGGAATTGCATCGCGGAACCGCGCGTAAGCCCGCTGATTTCCCCTGAAAACCCCTGCCTGCGCCGGGAGCCGCTGCCTTCATTCCTGTGATCTGCATCAGTTCCACTTCTAGACCGGAGAGTACCCCGGACGCAGGTTTTTTATCTTCCAGAATTTCGTGAACCGCCCGATAGTACGCTCGCGACAAAGCGGGATACAGCTTGCCCGTTTGCGCAGATGGCCGCCAAACTTTGTCGTTCTGATAGGTTTTGAGAATCGTGGAAAAATACGGATTCGCCGCCAGCATTCCCGGGTCGTTGTACAACTCAGGTATGGTGGGCGACCCCCCGATCTTTCGAATCCGGGCCAGTTGAATATCCGGCCGGCACAGGAAGCGGACCAGCATGGTAGACTCGCGCGGATAGAGAGAGTGCCGGGAAACCGCATAGGCTCGCCCTCCCACCGTACTGGCGTTCCGGGCGCGTCCCCGAGGGAGGGCCGCTATATCAAACTGGTCTCTGGGGATCGCTCCCTGAAAGAGTTCCCCAAAATGCGAGGTTGCCCAATTGCGCATGAAAGCTGCTTGACCTGCCTGCCAGATGTTATAAGCATCCCATTCTTTGTAGGCAACCACGCCGGGGGGAGAAATGCTTCCCACCCAGCGCGCGGCCCTGGCCAACGCTCGAGCGGCTTGCGGATTATTGACCGTCACAAGGTTGTTCTCAACGATCATCCCGCCCCCCTCTGAGGCTTGCCATTCGAGGGCGTTGCAGGTTACGGACTCAGACAACGCTCCCTCCCAAACAAAACCCCAAAAGTCCTTTCGGCTTCTCGCCCTCTCGCCAGCCTGAATCCTTTCGGCCATTTGTTCGAGTTCATCCCATGTTCGCGGCGGAGCCCGATATCCGTATTTTGCCAGCAGATCAGTACGATAAAACAACAAGCCCACGTCAATCACGCAGGGCAATGCGGCCAACTTTCCATCGACAGTGTTGTTTGCGATCAACTCGGGGAAATGGCTCGCGATCTCGGACTGGGGCACGAAGGGCCTCAGATCCAGCAGGTTTTCGGCGAGAACTCCCGGCCAGATCACGTCTACGGCATAAACGTCCGGAATCTGTGCTCCACTCTCCAGAAGATTGCGCCACACTTCCAGTGTCTCGACTGCCCCTTCTGGGGCGGGAAGAAGCTTCACCTGAATTCCGGTTTCGCGGGTGAAGCGTTCAAGCTCGAGGTTGCGGCGGTCGCGGAAAGTGTAATCGAGCCAGGTTTGATCGATCAGTACCAGGGTGACCGCGGCTGTTGGTGGGGCTGCCTTACGGCAGGCTTGCCCTGCGGCGAACAGAAAAGAAGCGAGGCCGCCGAGAAAGCACCTCCGTCCCGCGTTTTGAAGAGACTCTCGAAGTTCCGGGCGGGATGTATTCCCACTCGATTCGTCGTCAGTATGGGGCATGATCAGCTTGAAATTTGGCGCCAGAGACATGAGCCGGAATCCGGATGCCCCTTCATATTTCAGCACTCCAATTTAAGCACTTCGAAACCCTTACGCAATCGAGAGAAAAGGTTGCTGCGCCGGGATCGGCAATGTGCAATGGGATTTCCGCGACCTCCGCTGATCCAGATCGAACCCCAGTGAGGCAAAAACGAAGCCAGCAAACCCACCAACACTGCCCCCAACCCGATCATGCGCTGTGCGGATATGCGCGTGATCCCGTCGTGTGCCACATTGTCACCGATGAGTTTTCGAAGTCCGGACCCGCACGGCAGATTGCGTAATTGAAATACTCCGGTCAAATCTGAACATCTTCCTGTGCTACTCCGAAAACCTCCGTGCCATCCTGAGAGACCGGTCTTGAGATCCCCAGTCTTCTCATCTTGGCCAGCAGGGTGGTTCGCTTTAACCCCAGCTTGACCGCGGCGCCGCGGGGCCCACCGACCACCCAGCCGGCTTGCTCCAGCGTCTCCAAGATCAGGGCGCGATACGAGTCCTCGAGCGTTATCGAGGATGGGAAAGTACGCGTCTGGTGCAGACTGGGAGCCATGGAATCGGCATGCTTTTTATGCAGAGGGTTTGAGAGCACGCCCTCGCGCGAAACGATGACCGCTCTTTCCACCAGGTTTTGCAATTCGCGAATGTTGCCCGGCCAGGAATACCACTGGAAGGCCGCCATGGTTTCGGGAGGAATCGTATCGATTTGCTTGGCCATGCGCCGGCTGAACATGTTCATGAAATATGTGACCAGAGCGGGAATGTCTTCCCGGCGTTCTCGCAACGGTGGAAGCGAAATGGGAAAGACATTCAGGCGATAGTAGAGATCGCTGCGAAATTGACCGCGGGAAACCATCTTCAGGAGATTCCGGTTCGTGGCCGCCACCAGTCGGACGTTCACTTTGTGAGTGCGGCCGCTGCCCAAGCGCTCAAATTCCTGTTCCTGCAGAACACGCAGCAATTTTGGCTGCAATGCCCCGGGGATGTCTCCAACTTCGTCCAGGAACAAAGTACCCTTGTCGGCCATTTCAAAGCGCCCGATCTTCTGCACGATGGCTCCGGTGAAGGCGCCCTTCTCGTGGCCGAACAGTTCGCTTTCCAGAAGGTCCAGCGGGATTGCCGCACAATTCAACTTGATAAAAGCGTGCCCGCAGCGCTGGCTGGCGTTGTGGATTGCATGGGCGATGAGTTCTTTTCCGGTGCCGGTTTCCCCTTCAATAAGGACAGTCGAGTCCGTGGGAGCGACCTGCTCCACCTGATCCAGAACGGCTTCGAGAGCAGTGCTATGGCCAACGATCCTCTCGAAAGTGCGCTCCTGCTGGTCCGTGCCGGCGTACGTGATTGTGGCCTGATCTCCCACAGAAGCCCCCCCACCCTGGTTCCCAAACGACCACAAGAAATTCAGAATTGGTTAGATATCAAGCGCCGCTCGAACTCTCTTAAGTAACAATTGATGATCGAATGGTTTCGCAAGGAACTCCACCGCTCCCTCTCGCATGGCTTGAATCCGCATTCTGGCGTCTCCATGTGCCGTGATAAAGATGATCGGAACGTGGAATTTTTCCTCTTTTAATTTGGCCTGCAATTGCAGGCCGGACATCTTCGGCATGCGAACATCAACAATCAGGCAGGCGGCCTTTCTGCGTAAGTCGGACTCAAGAAAATCTTCCGCCGAGCCAAAGCATCGAGCTACAAGTCCGGCCGCCTCCATCAGATCGTGCAGCGAATCTTGCATGGCTTCATCGTCATCGATGATGGCAATCATTTTGGATGTCCGATCCACCGGCATGCCCGGAGTTTAGCGTGACGGTTGCGAAGGTAGCAAGATCGCTTTCGTCGAATAAAGGCCGACTTTAGATGGAAGGATCCATACGAATGGGGGGTACAGGCGAGCGCTAGGAAGGCTTGAGCTTGTCCGCCATTCGGACGAGTTCGGGCAAAGACTTGGCCTGCATCTTTTTCATGACTTGGCCGCGGTACATTTTGATGGTCGCTTCACTGGCGCCCAGTTCGGCGGCGACTTGCTTGTTGGGCATCCCGGAAACAACCAGGTTCATTACTTCGCGCTCGCGAACGCTGAGTCTTCCCGAACGCTCGTGCAACTCGGTAAGCTCTCGCTCCCTTTCGCGCAGGACGCGGGCGCGAGCTAACGACCGCTGGACGGCGTCGAGCAGGTCCTGCGCCCTGAATGGCTTGGTAAGGAATTCAACCGCGCCGGATTTCATGGCCTTTACCGACATGGGAACATCCGCATGAGCACTAAGGAAGATGATGGGGATCGCTATTCTTGCTTTTTTCAATTCGTGCTGCAAGTCGAGTCCGCTAATGCCGGGAAGCCTCACGTCGAGAATGAGACAACTGGCAGCATCGCTACGCGCATTCGACAGGAACTCCTGCGCGTTTCCAAAAGATCGGGAATGCAGGCCGACGGACTCCAATAGTTCCTGAAGGGATTCCCGCACATCAGCGTCATCATCGACGATAAAAACGGTTGCCAGGTC
>DATLKM010000270.1:0-2697 GCA_035538435.1 Binatia bacterium | reverse complement strand
GGCGGATTACATGGGTCAGATGCGTACCGGCGCGGCATCCGGAGTAGCCACCAAGTTTCTCTCTAACCCTAACGCCTCGGTCGCGGCAATCATCGGCACGGGCGGCCAGGCGGCAACCCAACTGGAAGCCGTCGCGGCTGTTCGCAAGCTGCAATCCGCAAGAGTCTTCAGCCGCAACCCGCAGAATCGGCAAAGCTTCTGCAAGAACATGACGGCGCGTATTGGGATTCCCGTGACCGCCGCCGAATCCCCCAGTGAAGCCGTTCGCGGCGCCGACATCGTTTGCACCGCCACCACCGCGTCAAAACCGGTGCTGCACGCTGGTGAGGTTTCTCCGGGGATGCACATCAACGCCATCGGCGTCAACCACGCACACAAGCAAGAGCTGGACGAGCAGGCGGTTGCGGCGGCAAGCGTCATCGTGGTCGACTCCATCGAACAATCACGCCAGGAAGCCGGCGACCTGGTTCTCGCGTTTCGCGGAGACGAGAGCCGCTGGGCAGCGGTGAAGAAGCTGTCGGATATTGTGGGAGGCAAGACCCAGGGCCGAACCAAAGCGACGGAAGTGACCTTGTTTAAGTCCAACGGAATCGCTTCCTGGGACTTAGCCGTGGCGGTGAGAGTGTACGATTTGGCGCGACAGAAGGGCCTGGGCCGCGAGTTGCCCTTCTGGACCGAGGCCATCGGCGCAGCGGGATAGGTTTCTGGCAGCCATCGTAAAAACGAAACGCCCCGCCTTGTAGCGGCGGGGCGCTTCCAGGATTGGTTGCGTTGCGTCTTAGCCGGACGACGCCTGGCCGGCGGCGCCCGCTAGTCTCATGGGAACGGCAGATAGGTCCACAGATCGCTTAGGTAGCCGGGGGCGGTCCCATTGGTAGAGTCATACCCCTGGCCGCCAAACACCCAGACGTAGTCGAGCGAGTCCGGCTGCCACAGGGCTGCGCCTCTGCGAGCGCCGGCGATCCAGCCGACGAAAGGTATGCCATAACCTTTGGAGTACGTTCCGTTCTGGTTGATGGCGCTGGAACCCTTCCACCAGATCCACTGTTTGCTGCTGTTCTGATACTCCCAGACGTCGTTGAGGAAGCCGGTGCCGTGAGTAGCCACGGAGTCATAGCCCCATCCTCCGAAGAACCAGAGGTTGTTGGAGGCGTCGTTCCATCCCACCGCGCCCCAGCGTGAGCCGGGAACGTTTGCCGCAGCCGGTGTGGTCTGTGTACCGTAGACACCGTTTTGATTGGCGAGCCCGGAAGCGCCGCCGCCAGAAACCCAGGTCCACTGGCCGCCGCTGTACTTCCACAGATCGTTGAGAACACCGTTGGCGGTTCCAGCGGAGTCGAGGCCGAATCCGCCAAAGAGCCACACGTTGTTGGAGCTGTCCGTCCACAGAACCGCGGCCTGGCGACCACCGGGGCCATTGCACGGAGCATTGCTTCCTGTGCAGGCCGTGGCCGCAGTTCCCTGAGTGCCATAGCTGCCGTTCTGGTTGGCTGTGGGAGTACCGGCGACCCACGTCCAGCGCGCGATCAGTGGGTCCCACATCCACAAGTCGTTCAGCAGACCGAGGGCGCCAGTGCTGTCGTAGCCTTGGCCACCGAAGAACCAAACCTTGCCCGTCTTATCGGTAAAGGTGGCTGCCGCCCAGCGACCGCCGGGTATAAGGCAGCCGGTGGTGGTGCCGGTGGCGCAGCTGGCCGTAGCGGTGCCGGGAGTCGCGCCGTAAATACCGGCTTGGTTGGCGGCGTTGAAGCCCGCCACCCACGTCCAGGTGCCAGTGAATTGGCCGGTGGTGGCATCGTAAGCGCCAGGAGTAAATTTCCACAGGTCATTGAGCAGGCCTTCTGTGACGCTGGTGGCGTCGAAGCCCTGACCACCGAACATCCACAGGTCTCCAACGGCGCCATCGGTCCAGTTGGAGGCGCCCCATCGCGCGCCCGGAACGGTGACGCCGGCCGTGCCCGTACCCAGGGTGCCGTAAACACCATTGGTGTCAGTGAAATACATAGCCCCTGCATCAGCACCTGATGTGTTCGGCAGACCTCCGGGAACCCATGCGGGGCCGCCCGCCGGACCATGGACGTTGGGAGCTTCGGTAAAGACCCACAAATCGTTCAGGAAGCCCGGAGCGAAGTTAAACGCTCCGTTTTTCAGCGGGAAGCCGATGCCCCCGAAGAGCCACTTGTTGCCGTTCAGGTCGGTCCAGGTAGAGGCAAAGTCTCTGCCTCCAGGGTTATTGACGTCAGGCGCCGATTGAATGGGAGGGAAAACGGTCAGCTGGTCTGCATCAAGGGCAAGGATAGCGTTGTTGTTTTCAGTGTTGAGTCCATCGATCCAGGTCCAATCGTTGTGCTGGCAATCCACGATGACGTTCACAACGTCGCCTTTAGCGATGCCGTCGCCATTGAAGACGGTGCAGGGCTGGGGCTGGCTGGTAGGCGGATTGAATATCGAGACGTGATAAATGCCGCCGTTGGTGACCTGAGTCGGGAAGGTGAAGGTGGTGTTGCCGGTAACAAAGAGGTCGTCGCCGGCGTTGTCCTGCAATTCGATCGTATCCTGCCCGGTCGTTGGAACCAACCCGACCACGGAACCGCTGATGGTGAAGGCTGGTTGAGAGCAAGTGACTTGCACGTTCGTCACGTTGCCGCTGATGGTGCCGCTGCCGTTAGTGACGGTGCAGGTCTGCTTCGGATTGGT
>DATLKM010000269.1:0-1935 GCA_035538435.1 Binatia bacterium | reverse complement strand
GCACAGCTTGTAGCGCATACCGCTGCAACACATCATCTCCGTAGATTTTGTGATAGAGCGCCCGGCGCAACCGATCATCGCTCGGGGAAACAGGCAACACCTCAATGTCGTTCATTACCTGCGCGGCCCCTTCGAGGTGCTTCACGGCTGCCTCTGCATCTGATTTCAGTGTAGGCC
This sequence comes from Binatia bacterium, assembly GCA_035538435.1. Classification (GTDB taxonomy): domain Bacteria; phylum Acidobacteriota; class Terriglobia; order Terriglobales; family Acidobacteriaceae; genus Sulfotelmatobacter. The sequence continues at coordinate 1,758 of DATLKM010000269.1, read as the reverse complement.
GGACGACCTGTCCCATGAGGGTCACGGTGTCGTCCTTCACCGAGAATTCCAGATTATCGAACACGGAATAGAAGGGCAGCAGCACCAACTGATGGCGAACTTCTTGACCAAGCGTTTGTTCGTACTGCGCCTCATCCGGCCGCTGCTTGAGTTGACTGGCTGCGGCACAAATGCCCGCCGAGACGACGAGTGTCCACGCGCTGGTAGCGACCATGATTTTGCGAATTGCTCTGTTCATCGCATCCTCCTCGCTGTAGAAGTCTTTTCCAACGTTTTCGACGCCAAGAGACGCGTTTGGGTTGCAACGCGCGCTCACTGAAACGGCAATGGAACCCCACGAATTCTAGTTATGTGGCTTATTGTCAGCGACATAACATTGGTATTGACAAAACTAAGAGAATCTGCTAATAAGCAACTCAGGTTGCTCGGGCAGCATCAAAGCTAACCGAGCCATAACATGCTCCCTCTTCCGAGGGACAAATTTTGGATCAGGAGGTATGTCATGACCAACCTTATTCCTCGTGGTAGTTTGTTCCAGGATCTGTTCGATTTCCGTCGGGACTTTGACCAGATCTTTAACCGCATGGTGAGTGGCTGGCCGGTCGGCGAGGCACCCACGACTGGAACGTCAGCGGCCTTTACTCCCGCAATCGAGTCTTACATCGACAAGGATGCCAAGACGTATCACTTGCGGGCATCGCTGCCGGGCGTGGACCCCAAGGAAGTCCAGATTCATGCGCAAGGGAACACGCTGACAATCAGCGGCGAGCGCCAGGTGAAGCGCAGCGGCAAGGACCTTGACCTCCATTACGAAGAGATTTCGTATGGAGCATTCGAGCGCACGCTGACGTTGCCCGAGGGCATCGAAGCGGACAAGCTAACCGCGGAATACCACAACGGCGTCCTTGAATTGACGGCGCCCGTGGCGGCTGCCGCGTTGCCGCGCCGCATCGAAGTCAAAACGACGCCGATGTCAAAGCAAATCGCCGCCTGAAGGCTCGCTCACCAGCGACGGACCGCCTCGGGAGGCTCCCCGCCTCCGAGGCGGTCTGTATCCGCCGCGACTGGCAGTTCAAAACCCAACTCGGACCGCTCGGCTCTGCCGTTGTCGTGGCATCAGGCTAATTAATACAAAGCTGGGCGAATGATTGGCGGGAGGTATGTGGCCATGAGATTCGGCATGCACGGTTTGCGAGGGCTTGCTAGGGAGAGTCGGTGGCAATTTGGACTTGCGGTTTTCGTTGCCTTGTTATGCGGGCTCGTTATCGGCACGGTACTGCCGGGGCACGGAGCCATTTCGAAAGCGGTGGGCAAAGACACGCCTGCTCCTCTCGCGATACCCGATCCCATTCATCTGTCGAGCACTTTTGCTTCGATTGTCCAAAACGTCGAGCCAGCAGTCGTAAACATCTCCACGACGCAGGTGCATCGGACAACGAATCGGCCACGCGTGCCGCGTGGATTTGAAGACCCGTTCGGCGATTTCTGGAACCGCTTCTTCGATTTTCCCGACACGGGACCAACGGCAGAGCACAGCTTGGGTTCGGGGGTGATTGTCGACAAGAAGGGGTACATCCTGACAAACAATCACGTGGTGAATGGAGCGACCAAAATCCAGGTTCAACTCAGTGGAGACTCAACAAAGTACACCGCGAAAGTTGTGGGAACTGATGAAGAGACTGATCTTGCCGTGCTTCGAATTGAAGCGAGCCGAGACCTCCCGGTAGCTAAGCTTGGCAATTCCGATGGGGTCCACGT
>DATLKM010000268.1:0-7405 GCA_035538435.1 Binatia bacterium | reverse complement strand
TGCCGCCGACTGTCACGGGCTGCCGCCAGGAGTTCTTTACTGCAAGGCACCGCAGTAGGCCATTCGGGCCATGGCCTAACTGGCAACCCAAGCGCTAGCAATGGCAAAGCGCTGCCGACCCAGTGTTGTTCGCACTACGGCAGCGCTGCTCACTTCTGAGCCCAAATACCTGTGAAAATTGTAGGAACGACCGGCCTTATTTTCTAGTACACGCCGGGGTTCGGGGGAAGCGCGAGTGAAAGAATAAAACCAAGTTCATCTACTCGCCTTCGGGCGCGCTTGATTCATAACGACGTTGGCTGGCCGCAGGGAGTCAATTGGTTGCGACAGACAGTGCCAAATGGACGGCTTATTTTTTGATGGCGTCACCCTGAGCGCCTTCACACGATATGCCATGAGGCGGGTACGCTGATCGACGCTGGTGATCTCGTTAACTCGCCCCCAGCCGCTGGCGCATGTCGCGCGCCAGGTTGTCGATCGTGCGGATTTTTTCCGCCGCCGGGTCGGGAACTCCCGGCACCGCCATGGCCAGTTCGCAGGAAAGCAGCATGGCCGTGAGCGATTCGGACATCTGGCTGCGAATCTGCTGCTCGACCGAGCGCCGGGCCTGTGTTTCCTCGCGCTTGCGCCGGTGCAGCGCCGAGCGCACCTCGCGCAGCAGACGCTCCATGCCGCTGACGGCGAAATTCAGGTAAACGGGAAACGCCGTGCCCAGATGTTCGATCACCTGATCGCTTTCGCCTGGTTCGCTTTCCAGCAGAAACTGATCGAGCACTGCGGCGTTATAAGACTGTTCGCGAAGCTGGGCCACTGCCTGTTGCAGGCTGGCGGCCCAGTTAGTTTCTTCGCCGGTTGACTCTTTCAGCATGGCGGCACATTCCTGGCCGCGGGCTGACGGGGTTATCAGTAGGATCATGCGAGAGCTAATGCACTTCTTCCACCATACCTGGTTCGACTGATTCTATAGAACTTATGCTTGCCGGGGACCTTGAGGATTCCCGTTCCGGACGCTTCCGAGCGTGATCGCGCCCGAACCGGGAACTCCTAAGCCCGGGTTAAGAACGTTCACGCCGGTTAACGCGAGGACGTCATCCCGGATTCATGAGCGGGACGAGGAATACTCACACTCGGCACGTATTGAGGCATGGGATTCCTCGCCCGGCTCGCTAAAACGCGAGGCGTCGGACTGACGCCAACCACCAAAACTCAAACGAAAGCATGGCCGCAACTCTTCTTAACTCTGGGCCGCGTAGTCCTTCAGCTTACGATACAGAGTTGTCTTGCCGATGCCGAGTAATCGTGCCGCCTGCAACTTGTCACCGTGGAGCTCGGCGATGGCGCTGAGAATGGTCTGCTTTTCCAGTTCGGCCATGGGCACGATGCGGCTCAGGCTGTGTCCGTTGGCAGGCGTGGGCACGTGGGCGCCGGCAATCGCCGAAGGCAAATCGGCCACGTGAATCAACGGGCCGCTGGTGAAGGCGCAGGTGCGCTCCAGGCAATTTTCCAGTTCGCGCACGTTGCCCGGCCAGTCGTAGGCGAGCATGGCTTTGAGCGCATCGTCGGTCAGAATCTTTTCTTGTCCGGACGCCCGTGCCGCGCGCTCCATAAAATGCGTGATCAGCAGCGGAATGTCTTCGCGGCGCTCGCGCAGCGGAGGAATTCGCAGGCTCAGAACGTTCAGCCGGAAATATAAGTCGCGGCGGAAGCTGCCCTCGGTCACCGCCTGCTCGAGAACCCGGTTGGTAGCGGCCAGAATGCGAACGTTGATGGGCACCCGCTTGGTGCTTCCCACCGGACGAATTTCTTTTTCCTGAATGGCGCGCAGCAGCTTGGCCTGCAAGTCGATGGGCAGTTCTCCCACTTCATCGAGAAACAGCGTGCCGCCCTCGGCAATGGCTAGCAGCCCGTCTTTGGCCTGGCTGGCGCCGGTGAAAGCCCCTTTCACGTAGCCGAAAAGTTCGCTTTCAATCAGGGTTGGCACCAGGGAGCCGCAATCGACGGGAATGAACGGCTTGTCGTGAAACGGGCCGGAATAGTGGATGGACCGCGCCACCATTTCCTTGCCGGTGCCGCTTTCGCCCAGAATCAGAACGGGGTGCGAGCTGTTCGCCGCTTTGGCGATGATTCGATACAGCTTCTCCATCTCGATGGACCGCCCGACGATTCCGCCGTAGCCCTGCTTCGACTTGAGCTTTTCGCGCAGAATGCGGTTCTCGGTCTTCAGCTTCAGATGGTTCGAGACGCGTTCCAGCAGAAGCTTCAACTCGTCGGCGGTGAAGGGTTTGGTCACGTAATCATAGGAGCCGTTTTTCATGGCCTGCACGGCCGACTGCACCGTGCCGTAGCCAGTGACCACGATGACCAGCGCCTCCGGGCGCTGCGCCTTGATCTGGCGCAGGGCATCGAGGCCCCCGGCGCCGGGCAGGCGCAGATCGAGCAATACGGCGTCAATGTTTTGGGTCTGCAAAATGCGGAAGGCCTGCTCCGCCGAATCGGCGATGTGAGTATTGAAGCCGAGCGAAAGCGCGACTTCGCGGCAGGCTTCGCGGATGGAGCGCTCATCATCCACGATCAGCAGGTTAAGAAAGTTGGCGGCCATGATTTGCGGATTGAGTATCGACGGACTGACGGCGACAGAAGTCATAGCGAAGGTTCCTCTTGAAGCGGGTGAAGTGGCGTTGCCGATGCCGGAGGCGTTTCCGGCTGGGTCCCCAAACTCGAGCTCGGTGCGCATCCGGCCTGCGGCAGCAGAATCATGGCGCGGGTGCCGCGGCCGGCCTCGCTTTGAAAATGAATCAGGCCGCGGCTGGCCGAGACCACGCTCTGCACCGTGGTAAGGCCGAGGCCGGTGCTTTGGCCGCGATTCTTGGTGGAAAAAAACGGCTCGAACAGCCGCCGGCGGGTTTCGGCGCTCATTCCCGTTCCGTTGTCAGTGACGGCGATCATGACGCAAGGAAGCGGCGGCAGGGTTCGGTCGATCGAACTGCCGGCCACGGGCTGAAAGCGGCAGTTACGCGTCTCAATGGCGATCTTCCCACTCTGGCCGCCCTGGAGCAGTGCGTCGCGCGCGTTCAGCACCAGATTGAGCAGAACTTGTTGGGCCTGTGCCGGGTCCATGGCCACCGAGGAAAGCCCGGGCTCCAGGTTGAGATCGAGCGCGATATTTTCCCCGATCAGCCGGGTCAACAGGCCGCGCATTTCTGTAGCGATTTCATTCAGGTCGAGCGGTCTGATCGATACCGCTTGCGGCCGGGCAAACACCAGCAACTGCCGCACCAGGCCGCTGGCCTGGATTACGGCATGGCGAATTTCCTGCGCGTAGCGGCGCCGGCGGTCGCGCGCGTCGAGGCTGGAAAGCATCAGGTCGCAATACAGCATGATGCCGGTGAGCAGGTTGTTGAAGTCGTGAACAACCCCGCCGGTCAGGCGGCCAATGGCCTCCCAGCGGCCGGCTTGGCAGAGATCGCGATTGCGCGCGTCGTGGCCAGAGCCAGCGTTCATCAGGACAACATCGCCCGTTTCGCCGGCGCGCCATCCTGCCCATGGCGTGGGCTCGGCGCCTTCGTTTAATGACGCGAGAAACGTGAAATGCTCAATCTCGCCGGCGAGCAGCGTGGACCATTGACGCTCGACTTGCTCGCGCTCCTGCGAACGGAGAAGTTCGAGTCCGGCGATAGGGCAACTAAGAGATTTCTCAGCAGCCGGGCCGTGGAGCTGGCGGCGAAGGGCGGCATTCATTTCGATAACCATGCCTTGCCCATTGCAGCGCGCCGCGGCTAGGGGAGCCCGATCGAACCAGGCATCGAAGCTGCCCGTTTTGTGGTCAACAGCGGCATCAAAGGCCGCAAATGGAACTGTCGCCTGCATGAATCTACTTTGCCGCGAGACAAATCCCGGACGGAAGCCCGCGATGGGCTATGCGATACTTTCGTTTTCCCAAAATGGAATCGCCCCGCCCGGTTCGCCCCGAATCGCTCCCACTATAGGTCGCAAGATTTTTCCTGCGAAGTACATCCGCCACCAAGAATTCGCGTCGGCCTGTGGAAAACTCTGTGGATTAAAAACTGGGGATGACTAGCAGTCAGCACTCAGGATTCAGCAAGGGCCGCTAGGTGGGGCGCGAGACGTCGGAATGACGCGCGAGTTTTTTTGGTTCGAAGGGAGCCAATACTGCGGCTATCTCGCCACTTCGTGCAGCATTGCGGCCGCATTTTCTTGCGGCAGCGTGACCGGGGCGAGCAGGCGGAAGGTCATTTGCCTGCCTTTTTGAACGCGAACCACCAGAGCACTGCCATCATGGGCGGCGGGGTTTTTCGGCGGGTTGCTGCGGGCGAACAGACTGGAGGTTTGTACGGCGACTTCGCGGCCGTCGTAATCCAGGGCCTCCAGAGTCAGGCGGAAATATCCGGGAACGGAATCCAAGCCGGATTTGACGTTGGGCACCTTGATTTCCTCAATTCGCCCCTTCAGAACGGTGTCTTGCCCGATCAAGGTGCTGCCGTTGAGTGCCAGCGGGGAAGTCAGGGCGGCGGCGAAAGAATCGCCGGGATGAACGCTGGCGCTGGAAAGGCCGTTGCGGAGCCTGACGGTCAACAGGGTACCCGTGGGCAAAACCCGCGCGTGCGGGTTTCGGAACGGCACGCCCGTAGTGGAATGATTCGGGGAGACGTCAGGATGGGCGTCGCCGTCGTCGGGTGTCGCCTCGCCTTCGGCATGGAAGGGAAGATTCGGCTGTGGGTTGGGCAAAGCTTGCGCACCGGCCGGTTGCGGGCCGGAGCGGGCGCAGCCCGCCAGCGACGCCAGGGCAAAGGCCAGAAGCGCGACCGCGAACAAGAACCGGGGCTGGACCGATCTGCTCATCACTCGGTACATCACAACCATGGTGGCGCGGGAGGAATCGACTTCCTAGTGGCAAGTGAAGTACCAACGCTAGAAGGCGTGGAATGAGGCACATGCATGGAGGAAGCGGGGAACATCCATGTAGGAGTTTCCAATTCTGGTAGGGCAGAACGCTATACTGACAATTCCCGCCCGCACGGGCGCGAAACGATGCCCACCCGCGAAATCACCACCCATTCGGCCGAAGAAACCACGGGACTTGGCCGCGAGCTTGCGCCCTGGCTCGAGCCGCCGAAGCTGGTGCTGCTGCGTGGCGACCTGGGCGCGGGAAAGACGACGCTGGTGAAGGGGATCGCGGCCGGTTTTGGGGCCGCTCAAGAGGAAGATGTGACCAGCCCTACGTTTACTTTGATCCACGAATACCGCGCGCCCAGGGCGAATCTGTACCACATTGATCTTTACCGCATCGACACCGAGCGCGAGCTGGAGACGCTGGGTCTGGACGATCTGCGCTCACAGGACAGTATTCTGTTGATCGAATGGGGAGAAAAGTTTCCCCGCTTTGTGCGCCAGCGGGACGTGGAAATTTCCATTCAGCGCACGGGCGAGAACGAGCGCAAAATCACGATCGCCAGCTAGCCCTGTGCCGAAGCAATCCTTCGTGTACCCTCGCTTCCACTCTCAGAAAAAATCAGAGCGATGTCATTCCGAACTCGCGCGAAGCGCGGGTGAGGGACCTGCTTTTCCCCCGCGGGGATCGAACCTCAAATTCGCCGCGGCATGATTACCGGCGCCCGAGCCTCTTCGAAAACCGCGACCCGCTCTGGTTCGATCACAAGATGTCCGCTGGGACAGAGGATGTCATCGACCAGCATAGTCGTGACTGCGTGGCGATGGCAGAGGTAAAAGCCGCAGCTGTCGCACCAGTAAGCCTGTTCGGCGAAAACCGGATGCTCTCCCGGAGTACACAAAACTTTTGTGCTCATGGCAAAGTCCTTCCTGCCCGTGAATAACCTGGATTCTAGCGGCCTGCGTGTCCGGCTGTCAGTCGCACGTTCCGGCTAGCTCGGTAGCGGCGGTGGTGGGTGACTCGGCTTTTTGGCAATCTCGCTCGCGCGCTGATATTCTTTCCCCTTCCAAAGGAGCACGCATGTCGGCAGATTTGCAGGGGCGTAACGCCGTGGTTTTCGGAGTCGCCAACAAACGCTCGATCGCCTGGTCGATTGCGCAGGGACTTCACGCCGCGGGCATGAATCTCGCCATTACCTACCAGAACGAGCGGTTGGGGCAAGAGGCCCGGGACTTGATTCTCTCTCTTCCGGGGGCGTCCGCCTACATGTGCGACGTGACCAAAGATGAAGAAGTCAACCGCCTGTTCGCGACCCTGAAAGAGAACAACGGCAAGTTGCACACGCTGGTGCACTCGGTCGCGTTTGCCCCGGCCGAAGAGTTGAAGCGGGATTTCGTCGATACCAGCCGCGACGGTTTTCGCGTGGCGATGGACGTGAGCGTGTATTCGTTGATTGCTGTGGCGCGCGCGGCCGCGCCGCTCATGACCGATGGCGGCTCGATCATGACCATGACCTATTACGCCTCGGAAAAAGTTGTGCCCCGCTACAACGTGATGGCCGTAGCCAAGGCGGGACTGGAATGCTCGGTGCGCTATCTAGCCTACGAGCTGGGAAAAAAGAAAATCCGCGTGAACGCGATTTCCGCGGGACCGATCAAAACCCTGGCCGCGCGCGGGATTTCCGGGCTAAGCGACATGACGAAAGAGCACGCCGAGCGCGCTCCGCTGGGCCGCAATGTGGAAGTGCAGGAGGTGGGGTCGACGGGAGTGTTTCTCGCGTCGAACGCCAGCAGCGGAATTACGGGCGAAGTGATTTACGTGGATTGCGGGTATAACATCATGGGGTTCTGAAGGTTCATGTAGGGACAGCTGCCCTCGGCTGTCCAGCGGCCTAAGTTGTGAAAAACAAAAGTGATGTTCCGATAAGGCAGCCGCGAAGCGGCGAAAGAATGCCACCCACGGCGCAAGCCGTGGGTGGCAGATGTATAGGGAAGTCAAGCCCCGAAAGGGCGAGAGAAGACGAGCCCCAATCCCAAATATACCGCTCGTCGTATTGAACGTGATTCTTGTTCAAGAAGACCACAAACTCCTGCTGGAATGAAACCCTCCTGTGATGTTCCTCCTGCCGTGCGATATATTTCACCACCGCGGCGACGCTCGATTCACTCACGCTGAAAACTCCGTAACCCGTCTGCCACGCGAAATCGGGCCTCCATTTCTCGCGCACCCAACGGGACGAATTGGTCTTGACCAAACGGGCAATCTCCGCCGCTGATTGCGATGGCCGCACGCGCACCAGCATGTGAACGTGATCCGACGTGCCATTTACGGCGAGCGCAGTGGCGTTCAGTTGGCGGAGAATGCCGCCGAGGTATGCGTGCAAGTCCTCGCGAAATGGCTCAATCGTGGGACGTCTCTGGTGCGTCGAGAAAATGAAATGCAGCAGCACGTTGCCCAAGGTATGCGACATTTTCTTTCGCCCCTCCGGGGCTGGCT
>DATLKM010000267.1:0-22808 GCA_035538435.1 Binatia bacterium | reverse complement strand
GGGCTGCCGGTGTTATTGTCGACGGCCACCATGTCCCGGTCGGGGGACACGCCGGCGATGGAGAGCGTGGTCGCCACCCAAGTGCTGGTTCCAGCCAGCTTGTAGGCGATCCGCTGATCGAAGCACTGGAAAGAAACGAAGGCGTTGCCCGCGGTGTCGAAGGAGTCCCACGTGTCATAGCAGAAGGCGCCGTTGGTGGGAAGGCCGGTGTTGGTCCAGGTGGCGCCGCCGTCGGTTGACTCATACACCGCGGCCGTGCTGGTCAGATCGTTGACGCTCTGAATGACGTGCATGGGATTGGTCGGATCAACCGCGACGCTGGTCTCGCTCTGCGCCCCGGTTTCATTGGTGACGTTCACATTGGGGCCGAAACCGCCCGCCGGCGCGAACGCCTGCTCTTCGGCGGCGGCCATGGCTTGCGGACTGCGAGCGGGAATCGTACTGTAGGCCGGTGCCTGGGCACTTGCCCATGTAGCGGCGAAAGGCAATAAGCCTGCGATGAAGATTGCGAACCCGGGGCACACTCGGGGAGCCGATCGTTTCATGGAATTTTTCTCCTGGCTGGTTTTGTGCAGATGTTTGACGAGGGCAGAGTGCGCCATGGCACGGGTGAACTCGTGACGCAACGTCATGCGATGCAAGCTCTGCCAACATAGGAGCAAGCGGGGAGCCTGTCAAGGTGAAGGATCTTGCACACCCAGCGAAAGACGCCGCCCATGGGCGATTCCGGGGCAGGCGGGGCGAAGAGCGCGCATACGGATGGTGAGGCCGGCAATCGAAGCGGAGGTTGCGTTTTCTCAGGATGCCGAGCTCTTGCTTGCCCTGCCGCTCCGCGTCCCGCGCTTCTTGCCATCCAATGCCTGGATCAGATCGGCGATCAAATCGTCGGGGTGTTCTATGCCCACGGAATAGCGAATGAGCGCCTCGGGAATTCCAGCGGCGGCGCGTTCGGCTTTCGTGGATTCGACATGACTGGTTGTAGCGGGTGGGCCGGCCACCGTTTCCACTGCCCCCAGGTTGGCAGCCAGATGGGCCAATTGCAGCCGCGGCAAAAAAGACCTGACTGCATTAAATCCGCCCTTGAGGGAAAAGCTGAGCACGCCGCCGAAGCCGGTCATCTGGCGCCGGGCTATGGAGTGACCTGCATGAGACTTCAAGCCGGGATAAAAGACCTTCTCAACCTTGGGATGAGACTCGAGAAAGCGCGCAATCTTCATTGCGCTTTCGTTCTGCCGCGCGATGCGCAGATGCAAAGTTTTCATTCCGCGGAGGAGAAGATAGGCGGCCATGGGATCGAGAGCGGCGCCGGTGATCTCGCGGAAGTGATAGATTTTCGCGATTAAGTCTTCTCGCCCGCAGGCGACGCCGCCCAGCGCGTCGGCGTGCCCGCCGAGAAATTTGGTGGCGCTGTGAATCACCAGGTCTGCGCCGAGCGCGAGCGGTTGCTGGTTGATGGGGGTGGCGAAAGTGTTATCGACGACGGCGACAGCTCCCCGGCGGTGGGCGGCCGCGATCAGACGCTTGAGGTCCACTACTTTTACGGTGGGGTTCGTGGGGCTTTCGAGGTAGACGACCTGGCAGCCGCGGGCGATCGCGGCTTCGATGGCTCCGTGGTCGGTGGTATCGCATAAAACGACGTTGACGCCGAAGCGCGGCAGGAATTCGAGAAAAAGTTTGTTGGTGCCGCCATAAGTGTCTTTGATGGAAACCACGCAGTCGCCGGGCGAGAGCAGCGTAAACAGCGTATTGCTGATGGCGGCCATGCCGCTGGAAAAACTGGTGGCGGCCTGGGCCGCTTCCAGGTTGCGCACCTTTTCTTCAAAAGCGGCGACGGTGGGATTGGTGTTGCGGCTGTAAATGTGCCCGGCCGACTTGCCTTGCGCGACGCTTAGCCATTCATTCACATCGCCATAGCCGAACGAGACGCTCAGAGCGACGGGAATCTGCGTGGACCGCTCCCAGTGGTTGCCCTCTTCTCCGGCCCAAACAGCGCGGGTGCCAGGCTTGCGCGTGTCTTTTGTGTCTTTTGTGTCTTTGTTCCGCGGCAAATTCGATGTCCTCAGTTCGTTAATCGCAACATGCGGATTATATCCGGCGCCGCAAATGAACAATGCTAGGCTGGTGAAGTGAAACGGGCGAGAATTTCGGGATTGCCGTTCTTTGTCATACTCCTTTCATCGTTCGCTTCCGGCGCCACATGGAACGTGCATGCCCAGCCGGTGAAACTGGTGAACGGCGCACCCGTGCTGTTTCAAGCCAGGCCGCCGGCGCGGCTGAAATCGCTGAAGGGGACATGGCAGGGGCATGAGATCGTTTTCAGTTTCGACAGCGCGTCGAAAACGTGGTTCGCTCTTGCCGGTGTCAGCCTGGAAACCGCGCCAGGTTCCTACACGCTCGAACTTTCCGGCGAAGCCGTCGATGGAAAAGAAATGTCGTTTGCGCGCAAGTTCGGGGTGGGTGCGGGGAAATATCCGAAGATCCAGGCCAAGCTGAACGTGGAAGGAAAATTCACCGAGCCGAACCCCGCGCAGCAGAAGGAGATCGAGGAAAGCTCGCAGGTAAAGAAAGAATACCTGGGCCGGGTGACGCCGGAGCGGGAGTGGTCGGGATCGTTTATGGCGCCTGCCGACGCGGAGATTTCCGATGTGTTCGGAATTCAGCGGGTGTTCAACGGAAAAGCGCTGAGCACGCATCTGGGACTGGATTTCCGGGTTTCCACAGGGACTCCTGTCAGCGCGATGAACGATGGAACGGTACTGCTGGCGCGTCCGCTGTATTATGAGGGAAATTTTGTGGTGCTCGATCACGGCCAGGGGCTGTTCACCATGTATCTGCACCTATCCGAATTCAAAGTGAAAGAAGGCGAGCAGGTAAAACGCGGGCAGGTGATTGGACTGAGCGGGGGAACGGGACGGGCCACCGGGCCGCACCTCGACGTGAGAGTTCGCTGGCAGGGAACGTATCTGGATCCGGCGGCGCTGATGCGGATGAAGCTGCCGTGAGGGGAAACGGCATTCAGCACGCAGCTCTCAGCTCTCAGCTATCAGCTCTCAGCTTTCAGCTTTCAGCACCGCCTCTCATTGGCTTGGCCGAATCCGTCGTTGCGACCTTTGGCACTGATGCTACCTGCTGAGAGCTGACTGCTGAGAGCTGAAAGCTGAGAGCTGGGGCTGCTGTTCACGATACATCCTGAAGCAACGAACGCAGGCTTTCCTTTAACTCCAGGTTGCGAATCAGGCGGTGGAGATAATTTGGGTGCACGCCCAGCAGGCGAGCGGCCTCGGCGTAATTGCCCTGGGTTTGCTCGAGGGCGTCGCGAATCAACTGTTTTTTAAATTCTTTGATCGCTTCGTGATACTTCGCTTCGGTGGTCTCGGGAACCGACGGACTTTCCAGAAGCGATTCGGGCAAGTCTTCGGGCAAGATCATATCTGAGGAGCCCAGCACCAGCGCGCGTTCGACCGCGTTTTCCAACTCACGGACGTTGCCGGGCCAGTCATAGTTCACCAGCCGGGCCAGGGCTGGGGGCGAAACGGGACGGGGCTTGACCTTGCAGTGTTTTGCGTGTTTCTGCACGAAGTGGCGAACCAGCAGCGGAATGTCTTCACGCCGGTCGCGCAGAGCGGGCATAGTCACTTTCAAGACGGCGAGGCGGTAATAAAGGTCCTGACGGAAGTCGCCGTTGCGCACGGCGAGTTCGAGATTGCAGTTGGTGGCGGCGATGATGCGGATATCGACCTTGATTACACGATGGCCGCCAACGCGCTCGAATTCGCGCTCCTGCAAAACCCGCAACAGCTTGACCTGGAGGGCGGGGGCCAGTTCGCCGATTTCATCGAGAAAGACCGTGCCGCCATCGGCAACTTCGAGCTTGCCTTTTTTCTGCATCATGGCGCCGGTAAAGGCCCCGCGCTCGTGGCCGAACAGCTCGGTTTCGAGCAGCGATTCGGGGATGGCGGCGCAATTGATGGCGACGAACGGTTTGCCGGCGCGGGGACTGTTGCGGTGCACAGCGCGGGCGGCCAACTCCTTGCCGGTGCCGCTTTCGCCCTCGATCAGCACGGTGGAATCGCTGGGCGCAACCCGCTTGAGCAACTGGTAGATCTCTTTCATGCGCGGGCCTTCACCGACCAGGCTGCGCTCCTGGCTGATCTCCAGGGTGAGGCGCTCGTTTTCTTCCTCCAGCCAGTGCAGGCGGCGGGCATTTTCGAGGGCGACGGCGGAAATTCCGGCGATGGCCGTGACCAATTGCAGATGTTCCTCATTAAAGCGGTGAGCCAACTGATCGCTGTCGAGATAAATGCAGCCGGTCACGACCTGAAAGACGGTGAGCGGCACACACAAGAGCGAACGCACCTGCGATGCGGCCAGGCTTTCCACCTCGCGGAGATTGTCGTTGCGGGCGACATCGCTGGCGAGAATCGAAATTCCCTGCTCCAGAACCCGCCGCGCAACGGTGGTGCTCACCTTCAGTGCCGGCCCTGGGTTCCCGTTCCGGCCGCGCACAAACGTCGAATTGAACTGGCGGGAATCTTTGTCGGCGAGAAGGATGGCGCCGCGGCCGGCGGGCACCACCTCGAAGATCTGGTCGAGCAACTGCGATTGCAACTCGGTAACGTCGCGAATGGCGTGGACCACCCGGCTGATTTTGAGCAGGGCGTTCAGGTTGCGGGCCAGGGCCGATGAGGCCGGCAATTCCCTGACCAGACGCTCGGGCTGCAAGTACAAAACATCTTTGGGGTGGATGATCTTGGTTTCGGCAGTGAATTGTGCGTCTTCGAACTCGAGGCGGCCACCGGTCAGCGAGGGGGTGTCTTCCTCCAGCAGGAACAAGAAAGAGGAGTCGCCGGTGGCGATCTCGTCGCCATGCTGCAACCAATGCATTTCCACCGGGGAGCCGTTCACCAAGGTGCCGTTGCGGCTGTCGAGGTCACGGACGCGATAGCGACCGTCCTCCCAGTCCAACTGACAGTGTTTACGGGAAACCGAAGGATCGCTGACCGTGATGCCATTGGAGGCATCCCGTCCAATGGTGGTTTTTTCCCGGGAAAGGGGGATGGTGGACTCTTTCAGAGGGCCGGACAATACCAGAAGCCTGGGGCGCAAGCATTCACCTCGGGTTTGTCTTATCACAGATTTGGGAAGAATTCATTCCCGAATTAGTTTGTTCCATATCCGAACAGATAGAGCACTATCTGTTCGGATAGCGATTTCTGCCGAAGAGGAATCGGCACCAGAGGAAAAAATAAACACCGAGCCTTGTGTAACTCTTGTATTTTCAGCGTACTGCTGAATCTTTCCACAGGCCAAGCAACCGTTTTGGAACTGGCCCCAAATCTGCACTTACACGAGTGCGGCATATGCCCAGCAAAAAAGCGATGGGGGAAGCGCTTTTTCGGGGTTGTTCTTGCAGGGCACTTTGCGCCATCGGGGACCCGAAGGGCCCCCTCATCGGTTCCCCGGTGTGTTTTTTGCTTAAGTTCGATCCTGCCGGAATTGAGCGGAGTTTATCTTTATCACCCCGCCGCCGCGTGGCCCTCTTCTGGAGCACCAATGGTTGCTAATGGCACGGCCACGCCGTCGCGATAGGTCACACTGTTCCCGGAGATAGCGGGGACGCGATCTCCGGGAACGAGAATCCCCACCAGGTTGAGAGGATCGGCCGCGGAAATGGTGACCGCATTCGCCGCCGGCTCGAGTTTGCGCATGGCGCGCACCGACTCGACCGCCACCGGAAGCGCGAACTGTTCGCCGAGAAATCCGTCGACGAAGCGGCCGCCGCGAATCTCGCCACGGTCTTCGAGGCGGCGAAAGGCCGTCAGCAGTTCCCGCCAGGGCGGGAGATTCGATTCGCGCGCCAGCAGGTCGCGGACCACGATTCCGTAACGGCGAAGCAACATCCAGCATGCCGCCTCGACAGCGCGGGGGCGCTCGACAGCGTATTCGGTGTGCAGAAGCGCCCAGCGGCCGGCGCTGTGGCGCGGCCTGGCGATGCGGCCGCTTCCTTGCCCCGCGCGGCGTTTGGGGTCGATGAGAGCGCGGAGATTGTCGAAGCCGTCCGCGGTCACAAGCCCGGCTGCGACCAGTTCCCACAGGCCGGTTTCGATTTCGGCTTTTAATTTTCCCGTGCCGCGAACGATATCGGCGAAAAACGAAGCGCCGCGCTGACGCAGGAAATCGAGCACAAGCTGAGCGCTATGACTTAAGCCATTGTTCTCGGAAAGTTCAGCGCCGGGATGGCGTGGCATCATCCAATCGGCATCTTCGCGCACGAAGAACGTGATGGGCGCGACGCTGGTAGGGATAACGCGGCGCTGCCTTTTGGGAGAAGCCCTGTCAGCTCCGTTTTCCGGCTGAATGGATTCGAGGGTCGCAGGATGAGGAGACAGCCTTCCCCAGCCGACGACGCCGGTGAGGCAAAGCTGGTCGAGCCATTTGGGATCGTAGTCGGTGACACGGCGGGCCAGGACTTGACGCTCCCAGGCGTTGGCGGGAATTTCGAAACCCTGGAGCTGCCGCAGGACTTCGAGCGTTCCGCGCTCGCCCACGACCTGCGCTCCTAGCGCAACGTGCTGCCATTGCAACAGCCACTGCATGAACTGCGCTTTGGAGACGGGCTCGATCTGTTTGCGCAGCGTGGCTACGGTAAGCCGGTGAATGCGGGCCAAAAGACGCCGCTCGCACCACTCGAGATCGAAATCGCTTTTTTCCGCCGAACCCGGCGGCGCTGCGGGCGCCTGTTGCGAGGTGAACTTTCCCCGTAATACCGTGCCGCTGGCTTCCATGCGGAGAAGCGCGCTGAAGACATCGCCGGGTGGAATTCCTAAAGTCTGGCCCAGTTGCGCCGCTGTAACCGGACCCGCGTGGGCCATCCAGCCGGTGACCAGAGTCAGTAGTGCATCTTGGCGAGTGGGAGTTGACTGTTCAACGCCGGCCAACTCCGAATCGAATTGCGCCTCGGGAAAGAGGATAGAAAAACTTTTTGCCCGCTCGGCTGCTACCCAATACTTAGAGCCTGCGGTCAGCGCAACCGCGGCCCGGCCCTGTTGCAAAAGCGTTTGAAAATGATGCTGCCATAGGGATTCCGCGCCGGCTGAATGATGACCGCTGAATGCTGAGTGCTCCGGCAGCGCGACCAGCGTGTGCAGCACATCGTGCAGTTCGTCGGCGTCGCGCACGTCGGGCCAGGCTTCCTCGCGCACCTGCGCGATGGCATTTTGATCCAGCCCTCCCACTTCTTCCAGCACGGATTCCGGCAACATACGGCGCATCTGCACGGCGCGGGCGCGGCGCTCTTCCAGCGGAGCATCGTCCAGGTACGCGTAGGGATTGGCGTTCAGAATCTCGTGCGAAAACTGCGAAGGAACCGGCGTGTCGACGGCAATACAGCGAATGCCGCCCTCGCGCAAGCCGCCAAGAAGGGCTTTCAGGCCTTCGATATCCATGGCCTCGGTGAGCACGTCTTTCATGACTTCATTCACCAGGGGATGGTCGGGAATTTTGCGCTCGCCCTGGATGTTTTCGAAACAGGCGGCGGCGTCGGGAAATACAGAGGCGAGCAAGTCGTCGGAACGCATGCGCTGAATCTGGGGCGGAACTTTCTTGCCATTCTGGAAGCGCAGCAGGGCGAGTGCGCGGCCCGCGTCCCAGCGCCAGCGGGTGCCGAAGATGGGCGAATCGAGCGCGGCCTGGGCCAGAATCGGTTCGACGGTGGCAGCGTTCAGGAAATTGAAAACGTCGGCGAGCGGAAAGCTGTGCTGTTCGGCGAGAGCGATGTTCAGACCGTTGTCGGTGGCGGCGGCCTGCAATTCGAAATTAAAGCCCACGCAGAAACGCTTGCGCAGAGCCAGCCCCCAGGCTTTGTTAATGCGGCCGCCGAAGGGCGCGTGAATCACCAACTGCATGCCCCCGCCTTCGTCGAAAAAGCGCTCGGCGATGACGGTGGTTTGAGTGGGCACAGCCCCGAGGACGGCACGGCCCTGAAGGATGTATTCGATGGTTTGCTCGGCTGCGGAATCGTCGAGGCCGCATTCTTCCTTCAGCCAATTCACGGTGGCAGCCACTTCCGGTTGCGTGGCCGAAAACCCCACCGGCGAAGTGTGCGGCAACATGTCGCCGATGGTTTGCCGCAGGGCGCCGATGTGGCCGGAGAGCTCTTCGGTACGGGCCGGCGCTTCGCCATTCCAGAAGGGCACGCTGGGCGGAGCGCCATGAGCATCCTGCACCAGAACCCGGCCGGAGTTGGTTTCGATGCGGCGAATCATCCATGAGGTGTTGCCGAGCAGCATGATGTCGCCGCGATTGCTCTCGACGGCGAAATCTTCGTCGACGGTGCCGACGACGAGGCCATCGGGCTCGGCCACCACCGCGTAGAGGGAATTATCGGGAATTGCGCCGCCGCTGGTGATGGCGGCAAGGCGCGCTCCGCGGCGCGCCCGCAGTTTGTTATTGACGCGATCACGGTGGATGTAGGCTCCATAGCGCCCGCGCTTTGCGGCGATGCCCTCGGAGAGCATTTCCAGGATGGAGTCAAATGTTTCGCGGCCAAGATTGCGGTAGGGATAGGCTCGCCGCGCAAGGGAGAACATCTCCTGCTCGTCCCATTCTTCGGCGGCGCACGCGGCCACGATCTGCTGTGCCAGCACGTCGAGCGGGGATTCGGGGATAATGAGGCGATCAAGGTCTCCCTGCTTGATCGCGCGGACCAGGGCTGCGCATTCCAGGAGATCGTCGCGCGTGGTGGCGAACAAGCGGCCTTTGGGGACTGCGCCGCGCCAGTGGCCGGAACGCCCGACGCGCTGCAAGGCCACCGCGATTGCGCGGGGAGAGTTGATTTGAACCACCAGATCGACGGTGCCGACATCGATACCGAGCTCGAGCGAGGCCGTGGCCACCAGTACCCGCACCTGGCCTTCTTTCAATTTCTTTTCCGCCGCCAGGCGCAGCTTGCGGGAAAGACTGCCGTGGTGCGCGGCGACGTTTTCCTCGCCCATGCGCTCGCCCAGTTGGTGCGCGACGCGCTCGGCCATGCGGCGCGTGTTGACGAAAACCAGAGTTGAGCGGTGCTCGCCGGAGAGGGCCACGAGCCGGTCGTAGACCTGGTCCCACATTTCGTTGGAAGCGACCGGGCCGAGAGGAATGGCGGGCACTTCAAGCGCAAGATCGAGTTTGCGCTGGTGGCCGATGTTGACGATGACGGGATCGGGCCGGCCAGATCCTGTGAGAAAATGCGCGACTTCTTCGATCGGCTTCTGCGTGGCCGACAGGCCGATGCGGACGGGCTTTTTGTGGGTCAACGCGTCAAGACGTTCCAACGACAGCGCCAAATGCGCGCCGCGCTTGTCGTCGGCCACGGCGTGGATTTCATCCACGATAACGGTTTCGATGTCGCGCAGGATGGCGCGGCTTTTATCGGCGGTGAGCAGAATGTAGAGCGATTCGGGCGTGGTAACCAGAATGTGCGGCGGGCGCTTGAGCATGGCGCGGCGCTCGGGCATGAGCGTGTCGCCGGTGCGGACGGCGGTGCGAATCTCGGGCATGAGCAGGCCGCGCTGGTTGGCCATGGCCAGAATTTCGCCGAGGGGAATCTCGAGGTTCTTCTGAATGTCATTGCCGAGGGCCTTTAGAGGAGAAACGTAGAGAACCTCGGTGCGGTCCGTGAGATCTCCTGAGAGCGCCTTGCGCACCAGCTTGTCGATGCAGGCGAGAAACGCCGCCAGGGTTTTACCCGAGCCGGTGGGGGCGGAGATCAGCGTGGTGCGGCCGGCCAAGATGTGGGGCCAGCCCTGCTCCTGGGGTTCGGTGGGAGTGCCGAAGCGCTGGACAAACCACTCCCCTACAAGAGGGTGGGCCCAGGCGAGAGAGGAGGGAAGGGACTGCACACTGATATTTTAGCCAAGAATTTTGCTTTCGCCAAGCATTCGCCATGCTTTCAGCTCGATAGGGCCTTCGGCAGCTCACCTCGGGCGAGCTCATGACTTCCGATAGAGATTGAGAAAGATTGAGCGAATGTGCCGCGAGCGGGTTTGCTACGAATTCCGGCAAAAGAAAAAACCCGCCGGATGCTTGCTTGGGGCGTGCTCGGGTCAGCATCCGACGGGCTACCGTTTCTCCTTACTCACCCTGTTGTTTTCAGGAGTAATTGAAATGATTAAACCGCAGAAAGGGGCGAAGTTCCGTCTAGTTTTGTAAAGCTTTGTAATTTTTGTGTGACTTAGCCAGCGTGCTTAGAACTTGTCATTGGACTTTTGAGGGGAAATCGGGCGTGTATTTCCCCGCCGCCCGCCGGCATTTGCGCCGGATAAGACAAGAGTTTGCAACTTAGTCGGGCAGCACCGGAGTTCTTGCAGCCATCAATTCGGTGAAGCGGGGGTTCTTGCGCAGTTCGGCAAATTCCGCGTCTTTATAGACATCCTTCATGCCTTTGTATCCCGCTTCGATGGCGCGGCGCAGATATTCCAGCGACTGTTCGGAGAATCCCAGTTTCGCGTAAAGCTTGGCGACGGTGTAGTCGTAGCGGGCGCGATCTTCAGGACTGGGTAATTGCGCCTGTACGCCGGTGCGGGAAGTGCGCTCAAAAACTTCGGGGTCGAGTTCGAGAGCGTGCTGGTAAGCGGAAGCGGCATCCTCAAATTTTTTCTTGGAGAAATAGGCGGCGCCGAGATTGCTGAAAAATGAAGCCGAGTTGGCATCTTTGGCGATTGCCTTCTCGTATTCCTTTACTGCCGCACCGAATTTCTTGCTCTCGTAATAGACCACACCCAGGTTGTTATAGGCGTCGGCGTATTCGCGATCGGCGTGAACGGCCTGCTCGAAAGATTTGCGCGCTTCTTTGTAGCGCTGCATCATCAGCTCGGTGATTCCGATTTTGTTCAACAGGCGGGCCTTGTTGTCGGCTTTGGCCAGGGCCGCGCGATAGTAATCGAGCGCGTCGAGAAAAAGCTTTTCGGTGCGCAGTTGATCGGCCTGCAACTCCAGGGCATCGGCGGTGGCGTCGGGCCGCGGCGGATCGATGGCGCGCACCAGCGGCGGCGCGACCTGCACCTGCTCAGTACGGGAAACTTGTGCGAAGACAGCGGTAGCGGAGACGAGAACAACCACCAGGCAAGCGTTGCGGCAGGACATACACACCCCCCACGCGACCCACTTTATGCGAACATTCTGCCACAGTTTTAGACACCGGGAACAAGAAAATAGGGCATTGGACGGCTGGCAGGCGAAATTTTTTCCCGAATGCCGGGGCGGCGGATTTGGACGGAGGATGGACTTAAGTGCAGTTTTGTCTGTTGCTTAGGATAGGTTCCTGATTCTTTATGCCGGCAACTCGGCGGCCACCGCTTGCGGCTGAATTTCGACCGGGAAGTTTACCGATCTGGCGATAAAGCACAGTTGGTGGGCTTTGTGGTGCAATTCGTCTAATTTGGCCGGATTCCCGGACGCAATGGTTACCTTCGGTTTTAAGGTCACGGTCACGAACTCGCCGGAACCGTCGGGGTTTTCTTTCATGAGACCGCCGGCTTCATCGAGGTAATCGACGACCACGATCTGGTTGACCGAGCACAAATGCAAGAACCAAAGCATGTGGCAGGACGAGAGTGAAGCAACCATCAATTCTTCAGGGTTGTAACGCGAAGGGTCTCCGCGAAAATTGGGGTCGCTTGACCCCAGGATGGTGGGCTTGCCCTCGACCGAAATCGTGTAATCGCGGCGGTAAGATTTGTAGCCCTTTGTGCCTTCGCCGTCGTTTCCGGTCCACTCCATGCGGATGCGATAGGTGTGCTGCTTCATGACTCTGATTATCTCAGGAAAGGGGTTACTGCGGGGCTGGTGCGGGAGGATTGGCAGGCTTCGGCGGCGGCGTAGAGGATTTGTCGTCTTTGAAAATCCCCGCAATCTTGCCGAAGAAGCCTTTTTTCTTTTGGGGATCGTTCTGCTGGTCCTGATTCTGAGCATTGGGGGAGTTTGGCGGAGGCAGGACGGTTTCTTTTCCACCGAAGATGCGGGAAAAAAATCCCGAGACTCCATGCTGCTGATCGCAGGTTTCGCGCGGTTCGGTGCCGGAGACGAAAGCGGAAGTGTAATCGTCGGGACAGGCGGGCGTAGCGAGGCGGTTCGTGACCTTGTCGAGTTGCACGTCGACCACGCCGCTGGGCTGGTTGAATTCCTGCATGTTGCCGTAGCCGGGCAGCGCCGAGGCTTTCTTCATGAATTCGGTCCAGATGGGAGCGGCCGTCATGGCGCCGCTGAGGCGCAAATCGCTGTAATCGTCATATCCGACCCAGACAATGCAGAGAAGATTGGAGGTGTAGCCGGCGAACCAGCCATCGTGCGAGCTGCCGGTCTTGCCCGCGGCGGGCAGGGTGAAGCCGCGCAGGCGAACGGCAGTATAGCCGAGGCCGTTGTTGATGACGCTCTCCATCATGTTGGTCATGACGTAGGCGATGCGCGGGTCGAGCACCTGGCGCTGATCGGTTTTGAAGTTGGCGATGACATCGCCTTTGGCGTTGCGGACGGAGTTGACCAGAATCGGGGAAAGCCGCTGTCCGTTGTTGGCGAAAGATGTGTACGCGCCGGCCATGTCGAGGGGCGTGGCTTCATAAGAACCAAGAGCCATGGCGGGCGTGGCTTTTACGGAAGTGATGCCCGCGAGCTTGGCCAGATCGGCAACTTTGTCGTAGCCAACTTCTTCCGCTACTTTGACCGTGGCGTTATTGAGCGACATGGCCAGCGCATAACGCAGCGTGACCTCGCCGTGGTATTCCTCTTTGTAGTTGCGCGGCTCGTAGATCTGGTCGCCGTAGGCGAAACTGGAAGGCGCGTCGGTCACGGTGGAAGCGGGGGTGATGACGGCCTGCGATCCGTCGATACCGGTATTCATGGCCGCGGCATAGACGAACGGCTTGAAGATGGATCCGGTCGGGCGCCGGGACAGAGCATGATTGAGCTGGCTCCAGCCGTAATCGCGGCCGCCCACCAGCGCCAGAACCGCTCCGGTGTGGGGATCGAGCACCACCAACGCCACCTGCGCCTGCGGGCCGGGTAAGACCGTGGTTTCGTATTTTTTCCCGACCTTGACTTTTTTTGTGCGCAGCTTCTTGACTTGATCATCGACCAGCTTGATGCCGGTTTCGACCGCCTGCGCCGCGGCTTTTTGCAGGTCGGGATCGAGCGTGGTGTAGATGCGATAGGACTGCTCGTTCAGATCGTGCTCGCTGATCTTATTGATCAGCGTGTCGCGGACCATGTCGACGAAATAGGGCGCGTCGCTGGCCTCGACGTTGGGCGGCGCCAGTTTCAGGGGAGCGGCCTTGGCTTTGTCAGCCTGCTCGCGGGTGATGGCATGGGTATCGACCATGGAGTCGAGAACCAGATTTCGCCGCTCCAGCGCGCGCTCGGGATGGCGGTACGGCGATAGCCGGCTCGGCCCCTGAATGATGCCGGCCAGCAACGCCGCTTCGGGCAGTGAAATGTCCTTCAAGTCTTTGTTGAAATAGGCGTGCGAGGCTTCGGCAAAGCCGCTGATGGCGAACGACCCGCGCTGGCCCAGATTTACCCAGTTGGCGTAGAACTCGAAAATCTGCTGCTTGCTGAATTTCTGTTCGAGTTCCTCGGCGATCAGCATTTCCGTCAGCTTGCGGCGGATGGTTTTTTCCGGAGTCAGAAAGAATCCGCGCGAAAGCTGCATGGTGATGGTCGAACCGCCCTGGTCGTGGCGCTGGCGGGTGAAGTCGATCCAGGCGGCCTCGAACATGCGAATAAAATTCACGCCGCTGTGCTCGAAGAAGCGCCGGTCTTCAATGGCCAGCACTGCGTCAACCATGACCTTGGGAATTTCGTTGTACTTGACCAGTTGCCGTTTGGCGCGTTGCTCGGAATAGAGCGAAGTCACGAGTTCGGGTTCAAGTTCGTAGGCGGAAAGATCGTTCCCTTTGCTGGAGATTTGCGTGACCTGGCCATCTTGAATGGCGATGCGGGCCGGTTCGGGGCTGTGATAGCTCTCGGGGCCGGGAGTGATCTCGATTCCACCCTTCAGCAGGGAAAAAGTGCCGAGTGGAGATTCGGCGCCTTTTCCGGCGTCGGAATATCCCGCGGCGCGAAGAAAACCGGCGATCTCTTTGCCGTCGATTTTTTCGCCGTCGCGAATGGAGCGCGGCAGGGCGTAGATTTTGGCCGAATTGCTGAAGACGGGCGAACGGAAGCGCTGGGCGATGATGCGGTCGTATTTGATGTAGTAGAAGCTGACGAACCCGGCCAGCACAATGGCGATCACAAGAAAGACGAGGACGGCCATGCGGATCACCGGGTCGCGCGACAGGCCGCGGGCACCCTTGCCCGGTTTTGCCCCGCTTCCGATTCCTGGAATTCTGATCTTGATGGCCAAGGTTAGCTCGACGCCGCCGAAAATTATCGCCCAGTGGTCAGACGATAGGATGAGCGAAAAGGTTTGTATGCCTGCTCGTGGTTCCTCGTATCCTGGTGCAAAACTGCGTTGACCGCGTTACCCCCATTGTACTGCCACATTTGCAAAGAAAAAGAGGCCCGCAGTGCATGCGGGCCTCTAGTGCGTTAACAAGCGAGCTACTGAGGGTCGGTGACGACCCAAAAGCCGGGGTTGTTCAGGTCGAGGGTGCCGAACGGCTGGGTCAGCAGGCCGCCCGACCCGACGGCGAAGGGCGTAAGCGTCGTGACGGAGACGCCGTTGCTGGTATAGTTCGCCCAGTCCACCAGCAGCGTGCCGCTTTGATCGAACTGGCCCCATGAGCCGTTGGTTAAACCGCTGAAGGGAGAACTGGAAAGCATCTGGAGCGTGCCATTGCTTTCAATCTGGAAACCTTCCGGAGGATTGAATGCCGTATCGGTGTCGTTAAAGCTGAACGAGTAGACCAGATCCCCGCCGGAATTTGACTGCACCGCGATATTCCAGGGAGAGTAGATCGTGGTTGCGGACGCGGACTCAGTGAGGGTGCCGTTGGAGCCGATGTTGAAGACGTACAGATTGAGATCGTCTCTGCCGCTGAAGCTGAGATTATTACCGCTGGTGCCGATCATGAATTTGCCCGTCGGCTCGCCTTTGAGCAGCCACATGGAAAGCGTGACCGCGCTGCCGACCTGGGTGAGCGCGCCGCCGCTGCCAATTGAGTAAGTCAGAACCTGGCTGGCGGTATGGGTCGAGGCGTCTCCGTTTGAGGCATACAGGTACTTGCCCAAGCCATCGATGGCGAGATTGTTGGGGCCGAATCCCAGAGAAAAGGACGCGGTGAAAGGCGATCCCGCGACCGCGGTCAGAACGCCGCCGCTGCCGATCGAATAGGCATAAATCTGATTCGTGGCTTGAGACGAAATGTAGAGCACGGTGCCGGCGGGATTGGCGATCATGTACGCCTCTCCCGGGCTGACCAGGAAATTGTCGAGAAACGACGCCGCATAGGGGCTGCCGTTCACCGCTGTCAGCGCACCGCTGGAGCTGATCGACCATCCGTAAAGTTCGCCCGCGATACCGGCATACAGAAACTGGCTTTGGGCCACGGCCATGCCGACTCCGCCATCGTTCAGAGGAAGAGTAGGGCCGGTGAAACCCGAAATGGCTTGAAACGTATCGCTGGAGCTGTCGACGGTGAAACCGTCAATCGTGCCGTTGGTGCCATTGCTGCCGCTATCGACCGCGAAGACAAACGCGGAAGTGGTGGGCCCGCCGCCGCTCTGGCCCAGGGTGAGCTGACCGCCCGTGCAGGTGGACGCGCCAAACGTAGCCTGACAAGTGTAGTGATCGCAACTGGCCAGGCCAAGCATTGCCAGGGCCAACATCAGCACCAGACCCACTCGAATTCGCATCGTCATGTAACCGCCTCCACCTGAGACTGCCGTTGTATTGCTGGTTTGAACTCCCGTTGCCGGAACAACTCCAAATCAGGAAGCTTGTTGATCTTTGGGAACTCGCCGCGCTGCGGCTGAGTAAAGCTTCACCTATTTCGCGATCTTAGGAGCAAGGTAACGCGGCGACAAGGTTACGAATGTCATGGGCCAGGTAGTCGAGAGTCCGGAGTCCTGAGTTCCGGACAACGGGCCTGGGCGTTCCCACCGGGCCGGTCCTCTCCATGGCAACGGAGAGCGGGTTCCCGTTCGGCTCAGTCGCTTCGCTCTTTCGCTCAGGGCCGTCCCTCACCCGGGCACTGAGCGGGTTTGGGACGACGGAACTCAGTATTTTCGATGGAGGTGTAATGAGGGCACGGGGCTTCCGGACTCGGGACTGCCGACTCTCCGGACTTATTTGTTCCGCAAGCTCCGGACTATTTGTTTCCGCTGTTCGGAGTAAAGTGCATGTCGAAGGAATAACCGGGCAGGCTCACGGTTACGGAGTAATCCGCGGCAACATAGAGAGCGGAAAGTCCGGGAGTGTTGATGCGCTGGACGGTAATTTGCTTGGCTTCGATAGGCAGTTCGTGTTCGCGCACTTTGCGCATGACGTCGCTGCGAACGTCATCTTCGTTCTTTTGCAGGTTGCCGCTGTCCATAAGCGCGACCGTGCGCAGATCGTCCTGAAAGCTGTAATTGGCCATCAGAGGAGGAGCGATCTGAAAGCAGGCGTAGACGACGAAGACGATGGCCAGAAATCCGCCGAGAGCTTTAAGTGTTCCCATAGCTTAAAATGCGACGCCTGGCAGGGCGCAACATTTCACGCCCGGGCCGGCAGCACTCCTTGAAAATATTCGACGATCGCGGTGATCGTAACATCGCGTACTTCGCCGGTCGAACGGAAAACGACCTCGACAGTACCTTCGGTAACCTTCTTTCCCACAGTGACCCTAAAGGGGATACCGACCAGATCGGCATCTTTGAACTTGACTCCAGGGCGCTCGTCGCGGTCGTCGAGTACGATGTCGAAGCCGGCGGCGTCGAGCCGGCGCGCGATGTCTTCGGAAGCAGTTTTCACCGCTTCGTCTTTCATGTTGGTGGCCGAGACCACGATTTCGAACGGCGCAATCGCCGGCGGCAGCCAGAATCCATTGTCATCGTTCGATTGTTCCACTGCGGCGGTGAGGATGCGTTCGATGCCGATGCCGTAAGATCCCATGATCGGCATGACTTCTTTGCCGTTCTTGTCGAGCACGCGCGCGCCCATGGATTCCGAATAGCGGTAGCCGAGCTTGAAGATGTGGCCGATCTCGACCGCGACATCGATGCGCAGCGGCTGGCCGCAATTGGGGCAGGCTTCGCCGGCGGTGACCGAGCGCAGGTCGGCGTAGGCCGTGGCATGGAAATCCTTGCCCGGCGTCAGGTTCTTCAGGTGATAGTCCTCTTTGTTCGCGCCGGCGATCAGGTTGGCGCGGCCCTCGAGGGCTTTATCGACGAGGAGAACCGGCCTGTCGATGTCTTTTTTCAAGTCTTTCGCCCACTCGATGCCGATCGGGCCCAGATATCCCGCGGGGGATTTGAAGAGCGCTTTGATTTCGCCTTCTTCCATGGGACGAGTGGCGATGGCGACCGTGGCGTTGAGCTTGGCCTCGTTCAACTGATGATCGCCGCGCAGCAGGACGACGATGGCGCGGGAAGTTTTCTTCCCGGTCTTGGCGTCGGTTTCGTCGGCCATCAAAGCCAAAGTCTTGATTTTGTTTTTCGGAGACACGCCGAGAAACCTGGCGACTTCTTCGATGGTTTTTTGGCCGGGGGTATGCACCTCGAGCGGTTTGCCGTCACCCTCGGGCCGCAGGTCTTCCACTACTTCCAGCTTCGACGACGCTTTCTCCATGTTCGCGGCGTAGTTGCAGCCATCGCAGCTGACAATCTGATCTTCGCCTGCGTTGGTGCGCACCATGAACTCGTGCGACTCTTTGCCGCCCATGGCGCCGGAATCAGCTTCGACCACCAGATATTTCAAGCCGCAGCGGTCGAAAATGCGGCAATAGGCCTCGTAATGCTTCTTGTAGGAAACGTCGAGGCCGGCGGCGTCGATGTCGAACGAGTACGAATCCTTCATCATGAACTGGCGCACCCGGAGCAGGCCGGAGCGGGGGCGCGGCTCGTCGCGAAACTTGGGCGCGATCTGATACCAGACCTGCGGCAGTTGCTTGTAGCTGCGCAACTCCTTGAGGGCGATCGAGGTCATGACTTCCTCCTCGGTCATGCCCAGGCAAAGCTCGGCGCCCTTGCGGTCTTTCAGGCGGAAAAGGTTGTCGCCCATCAGCGGCCAGCGGCCGCTCGATTCCCACAGCGAAAGCGGATGGAGCGCGGGCAGAAGAAATTCCTGGCCGATCTTGTCCATCTCCTCGCGGACGATGGCCTCGATCTTGCGAAACGAGCGGTTGCCGAGGAAAAGATAGGAATAGACGCCCGCCATGAGCTGGCGAATGTAGCCGGCGCGAACCAGAAACTTGTGGCTGGCGACTTCGGCGTCAGCCGGAGCCTCGCGCAGGGTGGGAATGAACAGTTGTGACCAGCGATGCATAGTGGAGTCTCGAAAAAAAACGAATGCCCGATTCTAAATGATATTTGGCGGCTTATCTTTACCGGGGCGCGGCTTTATCTAGAGAACCTGCTTTACGTCGCGAGCCCATGTGGGGCTGAGGACCATCAAAAGCTTCATGGCGATTTCTTTCGGTAAGCGGATTGCAATCTCTTCCCGCGTCTTTTCTGACTCTGCAGCTATGTAGATCGGCGCGCCTGTCATCTGGTCGTTCTCGATCTCGCACTCAGCGAGCTCCCAGTAGATGTGGACGATGCTGCCTGTCTCTTCGTCCTTCCCGTACCAAATCGAAGATCGTGTGCTCATGAGGGTCCCTTACACTTGTATCGGCAAAATGATGGTATGGACTTCCTTAACGAACAACGTATTGGGAAGCACTTACTGCTCCGCTCACCCCACCAACTGCTTTAAAATCTCTTTCCCCAGCTTCTGCGTCTCGCCGAAAAACTTCTGATACTCCACAAACAGGCGGTTGAGTTCCAGAGCTTGATCGGTCGAGGGATGCTTGCGCAGAATCATGTCGCGCACGTGCACGGGGTTAGGCAGGGTTGCGTCTTCGGTCAGTTCTTCCAGGGCGGTATTGGGATCGTAGTGATACATAGGATTGAGTAATTGAGAAATTTGGCAATTGAGCAATTGGAAACCAGCCTGATTCAAATTTCAATCGCTCAATTCCCATCTCACGCAATTTCCTGCTTCACATCATTTCGGTTCCCCACAGGTCATGCAGATGCACAATGCCCTCGAGCCTGCCGGACTTGTCCACCACCATGAGCGAGGTGATCTTCTTCTCTTCCATCAGGGCCAGCGCCGAGGCGGCAAACTCGCCGGCAGCCACGGTCTTGGGATTCCGCGTCATCGCCTCGCCCGCCGTCAGGTCGAGCGCGTCTTTGCCGCGTTTCTCAAGCAGGCGCCGTAAATCGCCGTCGCTGATGATCCCCGCCAGCCTGCCTTTTTCCACCACCGCGGTCACGCCCAGTTTCTTGCGCGACATTTCGTAGATTACGTCCGGCATTTTCGTATTAGGAGCCACACAGGGCAAAGCGTCGCCTGAATGCATGAGCGATTCCACCCGCGCCAGCCGCTTTCCGAGTTTGCCTCCGGGATGAAGGTTGGCGAAGTCTTCTTCTCTGAAGCCACGCTTCTCGCTCAGAGTCACAGCGAGGGCGTCGCCGAGGGCCAGCATGGTGGTTGTCGACGCTGTGGGGGCCAGACCGAGGGAGCACGCTTCCTGCGCGATGGAACAATCAAGGGCGACATCGGCGGCGGCGGCCAGGGTGGAACGCAAAAGGGGGACAAGCCGTTTCGTCTTACTGCGGGAATTCCCACTCTTCGAAGACCGCGAAGGGTGGGACAGCTTTGCCGAAGAACTGGAAATCTGAACCATGTCGTCGCCGGTCATCGTGATCAGCGGCGCTCGCAGGCGCTTGATGGTCGCGAGCAACGCCAATATTTCCTCGGTCTCGCCGGAAGCTGAAAGCGCGAGCACGACATCTCCGCGCACAATCATGCCCAAATCGCCATGCAGCGCCTCGACGGGATGCAGATACAAGGCCGGCGTTCCGGTTGAACTCAAAGTGGCGGCAATCTTGCGCGCGATCAGGCCGCTCTTGCCCATGCCGGTCACAACCACGCGGCCGGCGCAACGGTACAAGAAATCGACCGCACGCCGGAAATCGGCGGCCATGGGGCCGGCGATGCGGTCGGCCAGCGACCGCAAGGCTTCCGCTTCAATGCGCACGACATTCTCGCCCGGATTCTTCATCTAAAGTGTGGAAGCAAGGATGGTAACAAAAACGGCTTCCCGGTTGTCGGCGGCAAGCGGGCCAGCAACGGTCAAACTTCATCCCGAAAGTAACCTATCTGCCTTCCGGTCTTTTGGCTACGCTCAAGCTGACCATGGACCGCTCGTTTGCCTACATCTCGCAAGGGCAGCTTTTTGTGAAGCTGGGAAGTGAAGCGGTGCGCCCGGTGGAGAGCCAATTCGGGGAGTCGGTGCGCAGCCGGGCGGCGCAGATTCAGAACCGCAACTCGTGGAAGACCGAAGGTAGCGGCGCACGCTTTATGTCGGGAGGCCTGCTCTGGGGAAGGCATGACCGGGATGCCGCCGGAATGAGAATCGCCATTACCGGAGTGGCTTCGGGATGCCGGGAGGGGGAGTTGCTGTACTCGCTGGACACCGACGATGTTGGCGGCCTGTTCCGGTTGCGGAACCATGCCAGCGAAGAGCAGCGGCTGCTGCATACGGCAGATTTCCGCTTGCGGCGGCTGGCGGCTTGTCCCGGGCAAGACCGGGTTGTGTGCGTGGTGCAGCACAAGGGGCAGAACTCCAGCATTGCCGTGATGCAGGGTGATGGCACGGATTTGCGCGAGGTCACGCAGGGTGACACGATCGACGACTCGCCGCGCTGGGTGCCGGGATCGGCGGCAGAAATTGTGTTTCAGTCGGCGGCCATTGGGCGCAATCGCGCGGGCTTTCCCGTAATGCAGGCGCCATTCGCCATCCAGAAGCTCGATCTCGAAGCCGGTCTGGTCGCGACCGTCGCCGAGGACCCCAAGTTTGACCTGCTGAATCCGCACTTTGATCGGGATGGGACTCTTTGGTACATCCGCCGGCCCTACCGCGATCCGGATCAGGGAGTCAGCCCCTGGCGCGCGGCCGTAGATCTTGTGTTGCTGCCATTTCGCCTGCTGTATGCGGTATTTCAATATCTGAATTTCTTCACCGCGCGTTATACCGGCAACACTTTGACCACCGCGGGGCAGGCGCGGCAAAAGCACGCCGACGTGCGCAAAATGATGGTGTGGAGCAACCTGCTTGAAGCCGATCAGTCCGATCCCGGCAAGGATGGAGAGACGCAGCCGCTTGTACCCAAGTCGTGGGAACTGATGCGCTGCGGGGCGGAGGCGAAGGAAGAAGTCGTTGCGAAAGGCGTGCTAGCCTTCGACCTGTTCAGTGATGGATCGGTACTTTACACGGATGGGACCAACATCTACAGCCTGGATCGCAAGGGCGCGAAAGAGTGCGTGGCGAAAGATTCTTTGATCGAACAGGTTGTAGCCATAGAAACGGCGGAGGGATCTTTCCAGAAATCCGCCACCGTGTCGTGAAACTCCTTCAGAAGTGATCGTCGACGGTGACCGCCACCGGCGGGGCTTGCCGCTGGCCCAGAACCGCCAGCCCTTTGGCCTGAATGACTTTGTCCCAGGGACCCGCCTGCCAGTTGTCGCGCATCTTTTCCGGATGCACCCAGGGCGGCAAATCGAACATCAGGCGCTGCGCCTGGGCGTGCAAGTAAGGCTCGTACATGGAGCGCAGATGGGTGAGCTTGTCGAGGGCCTCTTCCGAGTTTCGCAGTTTGAGGCCGGCCGCGGCCAGGGTTTGGCGCAGCGCGGTGACTCCGGGGTCAGTTAACCGCTCCGGGGCGTGGGAGTCATATTGGGCATTCACCACCTGGGCCAGGTCGACCGCGGCATGCCGGGCCATGGCAAAGGTAAGTTTGGCCTGGTTGGGTTGAATGCCTTCAATGCCGGTCAGCACGAGCGAAGAAACGTCGAGCATGACGTTGAGTGCGCCAAGCCACGACTGGTTGTAGTGCTGCGAGCGGAAAAAGCTCAACACCGGGTAGGACAGATGGGCCTCAAGCAGTTCGCCGGCCCAGCGCTCCCAATCGCGCAGGACCTGATCCAGCACCCGCTGGTCAATGCCGGGATTGTCGGCTTTGCCCGCCAGCCGCACCAATAATTCTGTCGCTGTGGGTGGCGATCCGGCGCGCGCGTCGAGCATGGAGATCTGGATTTCCCGCCGCGAAAACGAACCATAAACGACCGGCAGGTAGCCGATCACCACGCCCAGAAACGCAAAGCCCATGCCGGCTTCAAGCACCGAAATCACGCGCGCCGCGGTGGAGGTGGGGACGATGTCTCCGTAGCCGAGCGTGAAAAAAGTTTCGCCGCTGTGGTAGAGCAGGCGGCCGAAGGTGATGGGTTCTTTCCCCAGTTGTTCGTGCTCTCCGGCCCCGAATTGCAACAAGGCAAAACCTAATATCAGCGTAGCGGCCCACAGGGCCAAAAGCATGATCAAAGACAACGGCCCGAAATAAGCGAGAAAGTTCTGCCGGCGGGAATTGGTTTTAACGTAGGAAGCGATCTTCTTCCAGGGAAGCCAGGCGCGGCGGTAAAACCACGCCGTCAGCCTGAAGTGCCGGGTGACGCGCCGGGGCAGAACGATCGTTTCAAAGGCGTCGAGCAGCACGCTGAAGATAATGATCAGCCCGCCAATCGCCGCCGCCGCGCTGCCATGCAGGTTCATGTGCTTTTCGGATGAAAATCTGATGCGGAGGGAAGG
>DATLKM010000266.1:0-26260 GCA_035538435.1 Binatia bacterium | reverse complement strand
GCGCGGAGCTGCGGCATTGACTCCCACCCCGCCGCGGGGTACGCTTAATGCAATGGTAGTACTTTGCCCTTTGGGCATGGTCATTCCGGAAGCTCCCGTCTCTACGCATAATCCTGTTTTGTTTGTAAAAGGCAGTGTTTTTCCCGCAGCGGTCAGCATCCTTCCCCGCTTCCACTGTCAGGACGGCCTGGGCTGGCCGGTCGGAGATGTTTACTCTAGAAGCTGAATGAAAAAAAGCATAGGGATCGCTCCCAACATCGAGACCCTCTTCGGTACGCGGGACGAGAATGTGCGCGTGCTGGAAGACGGGCTGAACGTCACCATTGACCTGCGTGCCAACGGCATCGAACTGGAAGGCGCGCCGCGGGATGTGGCCCGCGCCGAGCAGGTTTTTGCCGACTACGAGAGCCTGCAACGCTCCGGCTACAGTTTTGCCAATGGCGACCTGAACAGCATGCTGCGGGTGCTGGCGGTCGATTCCACCGCAACCTTGCGAGGACTGGCCGACGCCGGCAAGCAGCGCTCGCTGGGGCGGCGCATGGTGCAGCCGAAGAGCATTAATCAGCGCCGTTATCTGGAAGCCATCGAAAAGCACGACATGGTTTTCGGCATCGGGCCGGCGGGAACGGGAAAAACTTATCTGGCGGTGGCCATGGCGATTTCCGCGCTTCTGGCCAAGCGCGTAAACCGCATTATTCTGGCGCGGCCGGCGGTGGAAGCGGGCGAGCGCCTGGGTTTTCTCCCGGGAACCCTGCAGGACAAAATCGATCCCTATCTGCGGCCTTTGTACGACGCCTTGTACGACATGCTCGACCCGGAAAAAGTCGACCGTTATCTGGAGAAGAATGTCATCGAGATTGCGCCGATCGCCTTCATGCGCGGGCGCACCCTGAACGACTCGTTTGTGATTCTCGACGAGGCGCAGAACACGACCTCGGAACAAATGAAGATGTTCGTAACGCGGCTGGGATTTAATTCCAAGGCGGTGATTACAGGGGACATCACACAGATCGACTTGCCCAACGCCCGGCGCAGCGGTTTGCTGGAAGCGATCGACGTGCTGA
Organism: Binatia bacterium; assembly: GCA_035538435.1. Classification (GTDB taxonomy): domain Bacteria; phylum Acidobacteriota; class Terriglobia; order Terriglobales; family Acidobacteriaceae; genus Sulfotelmatobacter. Next base: position 25,196 of record DATLKM010000266.1, on the reverse strand, counting down.
AGGGGGTGGAGGGCCTGAGCTTCTCCCACTTCGACGAATCGGACGTGGTCCGGCACCATCTGGTGCAGCGCATTATTCGAGCCTATGACGAACACAAGAACCAGGGCAGCGACCAGCAGATGATGCTGCTGAGCGGCGGCAGGGCTGGCGGCTCGGCGGCCGACACCCGGCCTGAGCTTGTGCGTCCAGACAGCGCGAGCGAAGACCACGAAGCTTCCGCGGGAGAATAGAATTTATCGCAGGAGGGCGCGCGAGATGGCCCTCCTTTTCAATTGTCCCGGGAAAATGGGGCTCCCCCTTTTCGAAACCGCGAAATGTGGGGCAAGCCCGATTGTTGCGAGAGAAGAGTTTGGTGATCCTGAAAAAAAAAGTTGCCGGCCTGAACGCTTCGTCGCTGGAGCGGCTGGTGTTGCGTGCACGGAAGGCGGCGGGCCTGCCGAGGCCGGTAAACATTTTGATAACGGGCAACCCCGAGTTGCGGCGGCTGAACCGGCAATTTCGCGGCAAAGACGCCGCGACCGACGTGCTTTCGTTCCCGGCGGCTTACGACTCGCGCTCGGCCGGCGATGTGGCCATCTCGGCGGATATCGCGCGCGCGAACGCCCGGGCGCTGGGCCACTCCGCCGCGCAGGAAGTTAAAATCCTGGCGCTGCATGGAATTCTGCACCTTGCCGGATACGATCACGAGAGCGACCGGGGTGAGATGGCGCGCAAGGAGGGCCGCTTGCGTCGAGAGCTGAAGCTGGAATCGGGACTCATCGAGCGGTCGCAAAGCCTGCCGGGCAAATCCGGCAAATCCAGCCGGCGAATCGCGCGGGGCGGGCGGAAAACGGCATGAACTGGGCCGTCCTCATCGCCCTGATTCCCCTGCTGGGGCTGCTCGCGCTTGCTTCCTATGTCGACCGCGTTTATCAGGAAATAGGCAAGTTTCTCTCCCGCGATTTTCAGGACAACATCGACGTTTTTGAGCAGAGGGTCGAGCCCCATCTGCGCGTCAGCCGGGCGCGGGCATCGCTTTCCATGTCGGTGCTCACGCAGTTGACCACGGCGACCATCGCGCTGCTGGTGGGCTTTCTGGTCTTCAGCGATCAGCGCTGGAGCGCAGCTGAAATCGCGCAGGCCGCGGTGAGCCTGCTGCTGATCGTAATCGTATTCAACCAGTTTCTTCCATTTGTGTTTTTCTCGCGGACGCGCGGCGAGTGGCTTCTACGCTGGACCTGGCTGCTGACCGGCCTGATTTATCTGGTGCTGCCGGTAACGATCATTCTCGGCTTTCTGCAATCGGTGGCGTCATTGACCCAGCAGAATACCCGGGAAGAGCCGGAAAGCGCGGCCGAGGCGGTGGATGCGCTGATCGAAGCCGGGCAGGAGGAAGGCATAATTCAGGAAGGTGACCGCGAGCTGATCCAGTCGGTGGTCGAGTTCAGCGGTAAAACCGTTCGTGAGGCGATGAAACCTCGCCCCGACATGTTCGCCCTGCCGGTGGAGACCACGGTGGAGCAATTCGTCGATCTGCTGCGAAGCAAACACTATTCGCGCGTGCCGGTGTACGAAAAGAGCATTCATAACATCCAGGGCATTGTTTACGCGCAGGATGTTTTGCAGGTTTCCGACAGCGAAGCCGCCACGCGAACCCTGGGCACGCTGATGCGGCGGGATGTCTATTTCGTTCCCGAGAGCAAACTGGGCAGCGATTTGCTGCGGGAGATGCAGAAGAACAATATCCGCATGGCGATTGTGGTGGATGAATATGGCGGCGTGGCCGGGCTGGTGACCATCGAAGATCTGGTGGAAGAAATTGTGGGCGAGATTCGCGACGATCACGACAAGCCGGAAATCGTCCGGGAGAATGACCACTCCTACATTGTTTCGGGAGGGACCGACGTCGACCGGCTGGCGGAACTGTTCGGCAGCCGGCCGGAAGGAACGGAATCGGCCACGGTAGCGGGGCTGGTAAGCGAGCTTGCGGGCCATATTCCGCAGCGCGGAGAAACCGTGGATGACGACGGTCTGCGCTTTGAAGTGCTGGAATCGACGGACAGAAAAGTTGAGCGCGTACGAATCTCGACTTTGGAGCCGCAGCAGTTGAAGTTGATTTAGTTTGGTCGTTGGCCGTTGGTCGTTGGCCGTCGGTCTTCGGCTCTCGGTCGTTGGTTCTCGGTCGTCGGTCACCGGCCGGTGATCGTTTGGTTTCAGGCTGTGGATATTGTGTTTGCCGGCGGATGCCAGCGCTCGGTAGCTGAAGCCCGGTTTTTCTATGCCATTTCGTTCTGGATTCGTGTGCATTCTCGGACGGCCCAATGCGGGCAAGTCGACGCTGCTGAACGCTCTGGTCGGGGAAAAGCTGGCCATCATCTCACCCAAGCCGCAGACCACGCGCAATCGCATTCAGGGCATCCTCAATTTGCCGAAGAAGAAGGGGCGCGATGCGGCCCAGGTTGTTCTGATCGACACCCCCGGAGTTCACAAGCCCGACAGCTCGCTGGGACGAAAGATGATGGTGGAAGTGCGCGAAGCCCTGGAAGGCTGCGATCTGGCGCTGCTGCTGATGGACGTGACGCGCGAACTCGATGTCCGCGATCAGTTCGCGATTCAGATGCTCAAGCAATCGGGTTTGAAATCGTATCTTGTGCTGAACAAGATCGACGTGCTTAAGGGCGGCAAGATCAAGTTGCTGCCGCTGATCGAGCAATACAAGAAGCTGTACGAGTTCGACGAGATCATCCCCATTTCCGCGCTGAAGCGCGACGGCCTGCAATTATTGCTGGACAGCATTACGGCGGCGCTTCCCGCGGGACAGCCATTTTTTCCTCCTGACCAGATCACCGATCAGCCGGTGCGGTTTATGGCGGCCGAAGTCATCCGCGAGCGGGTGCTGGTGGAAACGTCGGAGGAGTTGCCCTACGCCGTGACCGTTCTGGTGGACAACTTTGAAGAAGGCCCGAGGCTGGCGCGAATTTCAGCGACGATTTACTGCGAACGCGAGGGGCAGAAAGCGATCCTGATCGGCAAGCAGGGGCAAATGCTGAAGCGCATTGGCACCTCGGCCCGGAAGCAGATTGAACAAATGTTAGGTGTCAAAGTGTTTCTCGAGCTCTATGTGAAGGTGCAGGCGAACTGGCGCCAGTCGCGCGAGTTTGTGGATGAATTAGACTGGCGGCGGCAACTCGAGCACCTGGCATTGCGGTCGGGCGGCATGAGAGCGAAAGGGTAGAGTTGCCGCCAGGCGGAGATGCCCCGTGCCCGTGAGTTCGCTTGTTGCCTGTGCGGCGCTCCGAGGCGCTCGCCCACAACCCAAGACGGCACGTTGTCGTTCGGGCAGTTACAGGCTAGAATCATTCGACGGTAACGCACAGGCATTTCGGGGGATTATTACAAGCCAATGACGCCCGGCCAGGACTCAGGGGAACAGCCGCTTCCCGAACAGGATTTCGATCCCGATCAATTGAATTTAGTTCTGCGCGTAACGCTCTCCGCACAGCGCACCGCGGTCGAGCCGGTGGTGGAGCAGGTGATGGAGGTGGTGAGGCGGCTCGAGGGCGTCAATGGAAAAGAAGACGCGATCGAACTGGCCTTGCAGGAAGCGCTGGCGAACGCGGTGATCCACGGCGCGAGAGAAGATCCGAAAAAAACCGTGGAATGCGTGGTCAGCCGCGACGCCGAACGGGGATTATTGATTGTAGTGCGCGACCCGGGAACAGGTTTCAGACCGGACGGAATCCCGGCCTGCACGGTGGGCGAGAACGTTTATTCCAATCACGGCCGGGGAATTTTTCTGATCAGTCAACTGATGGACAAGGTGGAGTTCCACAAGAACGGGACCGAAATCCACATGATCAAGCGCTGAAGTTCGCGCCGAACCTTCCCGCCGAACCTCCCACTGACCCTCCGCGCCGGCCCTGCGGCTATTCTTTGGCGGCAATTCCCAGGGTCTTCATTTTGCGATAGAGATTGCTTCTCTCCAGCCCCAGAATTTCCGCCGTACGGCTCACGTTGCCGTGGTTTTCATCCAGCTTTTTCAAAATGTAATCGCGCTCGTAGGCGTCGCGCGCCTCCTGCAAAGTGGAGAACTCGCTGCGCGGCGCGCGCCGGTGACCGTCGCGGTAAACCAGCGTGGGCAGGTGCTTGCGGTCAAAGCGGGTGGTGGTGGGATTCATGATCACGATGCGCTCAATCACGTTGCGCAGCTCGCGGACGTTTCCCGGCCAGCTGTAGCGCATGAGGGCTTCAATGGCGTCATCAGTAATTTCGCGCGGACGGCGGCCGTAGGTGGCGGCGAGTTCCTTCAGAAAATGCCGCGCCAGTTGCGGAATGTCTTCTTTGCGATCGCGGAGCGGCGGCACAAAAAAAGGAATGACGTTCAGCCGGTAAAACAGGTCTTCACGGAAGTTGCCACGGGAGATTTCTTCTTCCAGGTCTTTGTTCGTGGAAGCGATGACGCGCGCATCCACCATGATCGCCTCATCGCTGCCCAGGGGCGCGACGCGCTGCTCTTCCAACGTGCGCAACACCTTGGATTGAGTTTTCAGGCTCATGTCGCCGACTTCATCGAGAAATAATGTTCCGCCGCTGGCTTTTTGAAACTTGCCTTCCTTGTCGGCGAGCGCGCCGGGGAACGACCCGCGGTAGTGGCCGAACAACTCGCTTTCAATCAGGTCCTCGGGAATGGCGGCGCAGTTCACTTCCACGAAAGGATCGTCTTTGCGCAAACTTTGGCCGTGAATAGCGTGGGCAACCAGTTCCTTTCCCGTGCCCGACTCGCCGTAAATGAGGACGCGGCCGTTGGTGGGCGCCATGACCGCAATCTGCTGGCGCAGCGCCTTCATGGGCACGCTGTCGCCGACGATCATGCTCCTGGCCTGCAACTGCTTTTTCAGGTCGACATTTTCGTGGCGCAGTTTTTTGGACTCGATCGCGTTCTTGACCAGAATCAGGGTCTTGTCGATAGAAAGCGGCTTCTCGAGAAAATCGTAAGCCCCCAGCTTGGTGGCGCGCACGGCGGTTTCGATGGTGCCGTGGCCGGAAATCATGATCACTTCCGGAGGGTTGTCGAGTTCGCGGATGCGTTGCAGAGTTTCAAGGCCGTCGATGCCGGGAAGCCAAACATCGAGCAAAACCAGTTCAAAGCCGGCGCCGCGCCGCAAATGCTTCAGGCCATCCTCGCCGCTGCCGACCGAAACCGCTTCATATCCCTCGTCGGCGAAAATGCCTTCGAGGGAGTCGCGAATACCGGTTTCGTCGTCGACAATCAGAATTTTCGCCATATCAGACGGTCACCGCCGCGGGTTCGGGAACCACCGGCAGCTCGATGATGAAGCGCGCGCCCACGGGATGATTTTCTTCCACGCGAATCGAACCGTGATGTTCCTCGATGACCCGGCCGACAATGGCCAGTCCGAGCCCGGTACCGCGCTTGCGGGTGGAGAAGTAGGGAAGAAACAATTTCTCTTTCAGGTCGGTGGTCACGCCGTGGCCGGTATCGGCCACGGTGATTTCCACGGCGTCGCGGCTGGCGACCAGGGCGGTAGAAATCTGGATTTCGCGCACGACGGATTCGTGCATGGCTTCGGCCGCGTTGTCGACCAGATTGGCAATGGCGCGCTTGATGGCTTCTTCGTCGGCCATGACTTTGGGCAGGTCGGAAGCCAGAGTCTTGCGCAGATGGATGCCTTCGAGTCTTCCGTTGAACATGGAAATCGCATTCTCAATCACGCCGTTGATGTCGGCGGGGTGCGGATTCGAGGCGGGAAAACGGGCGAGCGAGGCGAAAGCATCGACCAGGCGGCGGACGGTTTCGGCCGCGCTGGCGATGGTTGCGGCGCAGGACCGAACCACATCGAGCGAAGCGCGGTCCGCATGGTTGCGTTCGAGATGGCGCTGGATGCGTTCGGCCGAGAGCGCAATGGGAGTGAGGGGATTTTTGATTTCGTGGGCCACGCGGCGCGCCACTTCCCGCCAGGCAGCCTGCTTTTGCGCTTTCAAAAGATCGGAGAGATCTTCGAACACGATCACGTAGCCGGAGCGCCGCTCCTGATGGCGCAGGGCCGCCACCGTCAGGGCCACATTCAAGGAACCGCCCGCGAGCGGCATTTCCATCTGGCTGGTGGTCATGCCCATGCGATCGGCGCGACGCAGCAGCGGGTCCAGGTCGCGCAGGATTTCTGCGGAAAATAATTCGGACAACTGCGCGCCGGGCTCTACTCTTTCGTTCTCGCCGCAGCCTTCGGGATGAAACATGCGCATCCACGCATGATTGGCGTGCGTTACCCGGCGGGATTCGTCAATGGAAAGCACGCCGGTGGGAATGCTCTCGAGGATGGTTTCCATCTGCCGGCGGCGCTGATCGAGTTCGGCATTGGCGGCGCTGGCGTCGCGGCTGGATTTTTCAATCTGGCGGCGGCTGGTCTCCAGTTCCTCAGCCATGCGGTTGAAGGAGCGCACGACGTCGCCGATTTCGTCTCCCGAGTTCACGTCGATGCGGTACTCCAATCGTCCGCGCGAAATTTCCCGGGTCGCTTCGGCGAGGGCGGCAAGAGGGCGCGTGACCAGTTTGGAGAGAAACAAAGCCAGCCAGGTGGTCACGAACAGGACCATCATGGTAAGAAGCAGAAGCAGGCCAACGTAGGTGCGGCGGACCAGGCGGCGTTCATGGGCGAGTTCGAAATAACGCTGCTGGCTGGTTTCGACCTGTTTTACGGTGTCAGAAAACTGGCGGGGGAGTGGAATGGCCACGAGCACAACAGCATCGTCACCCAGCGCGGCGCTGCCCAGGGCGTATTCGATCTGGCCCCAGGTGAAGCGGGCGGGCTTGGCCGCTGCCGCATCCCGCAAAGGGAGCCTCGGCTTTACGAGCTGCCAGTCCGCGGGCAGGTCAAGACTGACTCTGGCGTCTCCATTCTCCATCACAAGGGCGAATCCGCCCTGTAAAGTGAGTTCATTCTCCTGGAGTTCAGAGGTCATGGAAGAGAAGGAGCGGCGGGAATAGGCGCGTTGCACTTCGGGCGATGCCGCGATGGCGAGGGCCTCGGCGCGGGCGTTCTGCGCGGCGTATTCGCCCATGAGCGAAGCCATCGCCTGCATGTCCGACCGGACCTGCTCCACCGGAGTGGAAAACCACTTGTCGATGGAGCGGTTCATCAATCCATAGGAAAACCAATACATCACCATGACCGGCACAAAAGAAAGCAACAGAGCGCCGACCACCATGCGGGTGCGGAACTTCGATCCCAGCACTCCGAGCCGCCGCTCGGCGATCAGTTTGAGAAGATTGCGGAACAGAACGAAGGTAAGCGCCACAAACAGCAGGGAGATGAGCAGCGAGAGCGCGTAGAAAACGACAATCTGCTGGTTGTTTCCCGCGCGCAGCAGAGTCAGGTCGAAGGCGGTTTGCGAAATCACAATCGCCAGCAGGAGAAAAAACGAAGCTGCCAGCAGGATGATGACCTGCCTGCGGTTGGGTGTCTTCGGCGGTCGGGATGTGAGCGCTTGCGCCATGCGAACAATAGGGCGGGCGCTGCTCGCAGCATGCGGCAGCCCTACGAGGCCCATTATAGATGCGGAAAACGCAGCCGCCATAGCCGCCGTTACGCTATTGATGCGGCCCGGACCTGCCGGCAGCGAATTCTTCCCGCATGGCGTTATAGGCGGGTTTCGGACGACAGCTGCGATCAAACGGAAGCGCATCTCCCCGCGTGCCCCGCGAGTGCGAACCGATCCAGGAATATTTGTCGGTGAATCCCCAAGTCTGAATGGCGGTACAGCCGGGATTGCTCAGGCAGGCGTGCACGACACTGCGGTAGATCTGCGCCTGGCGGTCGAGGTTTTCTGCGTCTGTCTTTGCGTCGACGTTCAGGGGAAGGGAGACGTCCAGTTCGGTGATGTGAACTTGAAGTCCGAGCCTGGTGAGGCGAGCGATGTTAGCGGAAAGTGCCGAGGAATCGAGGTCGAGGTTGGGAATATGAAGCTGGAGCCCCACGCCATCGATAGGGACGCCGCGCTGCTTGAAATCCCTGACCATGGCGTAAATCGCGTCGGATTTTCGACCGAGCAGTTCACCCTCGGCTTCGTTGTAAAACAACAGCGCGTGCGGATCGGCCTGATGCGCCCAGCGGAAGACCTGTTCGATATACGCTGTGCCCCGGCCTGCGAGCCCGATGCCCGGCTGGTTGTACCAGAGAGAATCGCGCAGAACGCCGTTTTCGTCGAAGGCCTCGTTTACGACGTCCCAGGCGAACACTTCTCCGGCGTAGTGGCGCATGACGCGGGTGATGTGATCGCGAAGAAGTTGAGACAGTTGATCGGGGTTGAACTGGCCACGGGCGAGCCAATCTGGATTGTAACGCCCCCAAACCAGGCAGTGGCCGCGGACTCTCATGTTGTGGGCACGGGCGAAACGAACGATTTCGTCGCCCTGGCGGAAATCGAAGGTCTCGCGATCGGGCCGCAGGACCCACCACTTCATGGCATCCTCGGCCTCGACCAGGTTGTACTCGCGGGAGAGAGTGGAGGCATAGAGCGGTTCGGAGAGTTGAGGAGCGCGAACGGCGGCGCCTAGAAGAACGCCGGCTTGATCGGCCGATTCTCGAAGGGATTGGCCCGAGGAACATGCGGTCAACGAGATTGCCAGGGCAACGACTTTTGGGAGCAGTGGCCTAAATATGTTCATGCCGATCTCCGCTTCGCTTCGCGCGAGAGACCGCTAACCTTTACCTTGGGGCAGGAACTGCTGTAAAGGACATCCGTCACATCGGGGCTGTGATTTTCTGCAAAAGTTCTTGCCTACACCCACAATGAGCCCATGCATCTCGTTGTAGACCTGAGTTAGAGCCGTACGCGGCGATGCGCTCATGCGGGATGGGGAATGCGCGGCTCCGGCCAAGCCCGAGGCAAGCGGGGTTGATGGCGACTGATCGGAAGCGGCATTCGATGCCGCAACCGGACCTAAAGCAGTCTGGAACAATTCGCGGATTTCTTCGTAGCCGGCGTTCTCCGGCAACATTTCGTGGCGGGCGATTAAGCGGCGGGTGTAGGCGTCGACGACAAAAACAGGATGATTGCCGGCGTAGAGCAGGATTGAATCGGCGGTTTCCGGCCCGATCCCATTGAGGCCGAGCAGTTCTTCGCGCAGCTTTTCCGTTTTCTGCGAGAACATTCGCGCCAGCGAGCCGCCGTAATTGCGATCGAGAAATGTCACGAACAACTTGAGCCGCCTGGCTTTTTGACGGAAATACCCTGCCGGGCGAACCAAGGACTCAAGCTTGCGCAATGAAATCCGGCGAATTGCGGGTACGGTGAGGGCTCGCGCGTCACGAAGATTAGACAAAGCGCGTTCAACGTTTGTCCACGATGTGTTCTGAGTCAAATACGCGCCGACGATGACTTCAAAACGAGTTTGGGCGGGCCACCAGTGCTGCGGTCCCCAGGCTTGAAACAAGGCGGCGTAATAACGCTGAAGTTCAAGCTCTTGATGGGGGGCGCGCATTCTGAAATTTCTCTGAGCTAGAGTCTACGCGTTTCGGGGCTGACGTCCTACGGGAAGCGCTGTACATGACAAAAGGCCTAAAACCGCGCCTGGCGGGCTAAAGAAAGGCATCGCACCCGCCGAAAGATAAGAAGATAAGAAGACGCACAACAAAAGAGCGGTGAGAGAGCAACCAAGTTGCGTGCGGGAAAGAGTTTGATTTTCCGCCAGCGAAAGGCAGGTTTCCCGCTCACTGTTTTCCTCCTCAGGTTGCCGGCAGGACCTCAATGAAATCTACGGGAGTTAGAAACGCCGCCCTTGCCCTGCCTGTTCACCACAGGGTTTTGCCTGGGAACCCGGATTGGGGCGATTCGCGGAGGCGCAAGGCAAGGCACAATCCGCTGGCGTGAATGAGACAGTAAGCGCGGCCTGGGAAGCGGCGGCAACCGCTCCCCGGGCCTAACCCAAAGGAGAAGTCCCGTGAAGAACCTCTTCAGGCTGTCCGCTATTTTACTCCTGCCTATGGCGGCATCAGCCGGCGAACCGCCCGAGGCTCCCAGTCCGCAACCGGCCGCTTTTGTATCAGAGATTCCTACTACGCCAAAGCCGGCGCGATTCTGGACCCCAATCAACCTTGCATTGGTGAGTGCTGACGGATTTCTGAAGTCATACGATATGTGGAGCACCATGCGGAATGCGTCGCGCCCTAATTTTGTGGAGCACGACCCGATAGCGCGGCCTTTCGTCCACAGCGGCCCGGTCGTGGCAGGCCTTTCGCAGGGGGCTCTGTTCGCCACCGAAGTGTTCACCAGCTATCTGCTAAATAAGCGCGGTCACAGAACCATGGCGAAATCATTGTTGCTGTTTGCCATAGGCGGGAATAGCGCGGGGATCGCGACCTCTACTCATTGAATTTCCGCTGAAGTTACCCTCGGCCAACGGCTTAGGAAATCCTCCGACAGTACTACGGTAACTGGTGCGGTAATCGTGTTTGCGTTGACAATTTATGTCAACACGAAGACGCGGCCTCTTCTCCCAAAACAGGCTGCGCTTTGTGCCAATGCTGCCCGTGTTGTCAGGCATCGTTCCACTACGTGGATAGGAGATCGACGTATGTCTCAACGGCTGGGTGACCTTCTTGTCAAAGAGAAGATCATTACCCCGGAGCAGTTGGAGCAGGCGAACAAGACCCAGAAAGAGCAGAGCTGCCGTCTGGGCTCGGCGCTGGTCAAACTGGGCTTCCTCACTGATGAGGACGTCACCAATTTTCTCTCGCGGCAGTATGGCGTGCCCGCCATCAACCTTTCGTATTTTGAAATTGACCCCGCGGTCGTCAAGCTGATTCCCTTCGAAACCGCGAAGCGTTACCAGATCCTTCCGCTGAGCCGGGTGGGGGCGTCGCTCACCATCGCCATGGTCGACCCCACGAACGTGTTCGCCATGGACGATATCAAGTTCATGACCGGCTTCAACATTGAGCCGGTGGTGGCTTCGGAAAGCTCAATTCTGGCGGGAATCGACAAAGCCTACGGTACGGGGAAAGAGGAAGACCTTGAAACCGTAATGCAGTCGATGACGGAGATGAGCGAAAGCGACATCGAACTGCAAGCGGAAGAGCAGGAGATGGGCCTGTCGGAGCTGGAGAAAGCGGCCGACGAAGCTCCCGTAGTGAAGCTGGTGAACCTGGTGCTGACCGATGCGGTCAAACGCGGGGCCAGCGACATTCACATTGAGCCGTACGAAAAAGAATTCCGCGTGCGCTTCCGTATTGACGGCGTGTTGCAGTCGATCATGTCTCCGCCGATGAAGTTGAAGGATGCGATCACCTCGCGCCTGAAAATCATGTCGAAGCTGGACATCAGCGAAAAGCGGCTGCCGCAGGACGGCCGCATCATGCTGAAGATGAACATCGGCGGGCGCAAAAAGCAGCTCGACTTCCGTGTCAGCACACTGCCTACGTTGTGGGGCGAAAAGATCGTGCTCCGCCTGCTGGACAAAGAAAATCTGCGGCTCGATATGACCAAGCTGGGGTTCGAGCCGGAGTCGCTGGTGAAATTCGAGAAAGCGATTCTGAAGCCTTACGGAATGGTGCTGGTGACCGGACCTACGGGATCAGGCAAAACCAACACGCTTTATTCGTCGATTGCGCGATTGAATCAGCCGGACACGAACATCATGACCGCGGAAGACCCGGTCGAATTTCAGCTGGGCGGCGTAAACCAGGTGCAGATGAAAGAACAGATCGGCCTGAACTTCGCCGCCGCTCTGCGTTCGTTCTTGCGTCAGGACCCGAACATCATTCTGGTGGGCGAAATCCGCGACTTCGAAACGGCGGAAATCGCGATTAAAGCCGCGCTCACCGGCCACCTTGTTCTATCCACGCTGCATACCAACGGCGCGCCGGAAACCATTACCCGCTTGATGAACATGGGCATTGAGCCTTTTCTGGTGGCGACGTCGGTGCATTTGATCTGCGCGCAGCGCCTGGTGCGGCGCATCTGCAAAGACTGCATCGAGCAGGTGGAAGTTCCGGTTCCTGCGCTGATTGAAGAAGGCTTTTCGCCGGAAGAAGCGAAAACGGTGAAGATCCATAAGGGCAAGGGTTGCGGGGTATGCAACAACACGGGATACAAAGGCCGCGCCGGTCTTTACGAAGTCATGGAAGTGGATGACGAGATCAGAGAACTGGTGCTGGTGGGCGCGTCGGCGGTGGAACTGAAGAAGAAGGCGATTGAGCGGGGCATGATCACGCTGCGGCGCAGCGGCCTGATCAAAGTGGCCGCGGGCATGACGACTTTGGAAGAAGTGGCGCGCGAGACGATCCATTAGAAGCGCCGCCGGGTGTCGGTTGTCGGCCGACAAAAAACGAGAACAGCCGAAGACCGAAGACTTGAACGAGGAACTTGGGACGCAAAGGAAGGAACTGAACCATGGGCTTGTCGTTAAGTGACTTGCTGAAGCGAATGCTGGAGATGAACGGCAGCGATCTCCACATCACGACCAACTCGCCGCCGCAGATTCGCGTGCACGGGCATCTAACGCCGCTCGATCTGCCGCAGATGACGCCGGCCGAAACCAAGCAACTGGCCTACAGCGTCATGACCGATTCGCAGAAGCACCGCTTCGAAGAGAGCCTGGAGCTTGACTTCTCGTTCGGATTGAAAGGCCTGGCCCGCTTCCGCGCCAACGTGTTCAATCAGCGCGGCGCCACCGCGGCGGTTTTTCGTCTGATTCCGTTCGAAATCAAGTCGTTCAACCAACTCGGGCTGCCCGCGGTGGTGAGCAAGTTGTGCGACAAACCGCGCGGCCTGGTGCTGGTCACCGGCCCCACGGGATCGGGAAAGTCGACCACGCTGGCGGCCATGATCGACAAGATCAACAGCGAGCGCCACGATCACATTCTGACCATCGAGGACCCGATCGAGTTTGTGCACATGAACAAGAACTGCCTGGTGAACCAGCGCGAACTCCACGCCGACACCAAGAGTTTTTCCGACGCGCTCCGGGCCGCGCTGCGTGAAGATCCGGACGTAGTTCTGATCGGCGAAATGCGCGACCTGGAAACCATCGAGTCCGCGCTGCGCATCGCCGAAACCGGCCACTTGACCTTCGGCACGCTGCACACGAACTCGGCGACCTCGACGATCAACCGTATCATCGACGTTTTCCCCGCCCACCAGCAGCCGCAGATTCGCGCCCAGCTTTCGCTGGTGCTGGAAGGGATCATGTGCCAGAGCCTGCTGCAGACCATCAGCGGCAAAGGGCGCAGCATGATCATGGAAATTCTGGTGCCCAACCCCGCCGTGCGCAACCTGATTCGTGAAGACAAAATTCACCAGGTGTATTCGGCCATGCAGTCGGGCCAGGACAAATTCGGGATGCAGACGTTCAACCAGGCGCTGGCGACGGCGTACTTCCAGAAGCAGATTTCACTGGAAGTGGCGCTGCAACGTTCCAGCAATCAGGACGAATTACAGGAAATGATCAACCGCGGCGCGAGCTTGCTGAACCGGCCTGCCAGTGGGGGCGGCATGGCGAAGGCGGCGGCTCCGGCGAAGAGATAACGAGCAAGGAAGAACGAGGAAGGCGGGAAGCAGGAAAACCCTCCGGCTTCCAACTTCTGAGTTTGGCACAACAACGAACCCGTTTTAGAGAGGGAACAACATGCCAGTTTTTACATTTTCGGGCAAGGATGCTTCGGGACAGAAAATTTCCGGCGAGCGAGTCGCTCCGAACAAGCAGGCTCTGAGCCAGGCACTGCGCCGGGAGCGTATAGTGCCCGGCGCGATCCGCGAGAAGGGCAAAGAATTTGTCATGCCCACCTTCGGGTCGGGCAAGGTCAAAGTAAAAGAAATTGCCATCTTCTTCCGCCAATTCTCGGTGATGATTGACGCCGGCCTGCCGCTGGTGCAGTGTCTGGAAATTCTGGCGGCCAATCAGGAGAACCAGACGTTCCAGAAAACGTTGAACGGCGTGCGGTCGACGGTAGAAGGCGGCGCGACGCTGGCCAACGCCATGCGGCAGTATCCCAACGTGTTCGACGATTTGACCACGAACATGATTGAGGCCGGCGAAACCGGCGGTATTCTCGACATCATTCTGCAGCGCCTCGCCACCTACGTGGAAAAAGCCGTCCGGCTGAAATCGGCGGTGAAGTCCGCCTTGATTTATCCCGTCGCCGTGGTGTCGATCGCCACGCTGATCGTGGGCGCGCTGCTCAAGTACGTGGTGCCGATTTTCTCCAACCTGTTCGCCGGATTGGGCGTAGCGCTGCCGCTGCCCACGCGAATCGTCATGGGATTGAGCGCGTTCATCGGAACGTTCTGGTGGGTAATCATTGGCGGAGTTGTAGGGCTGGTCTTCGGTTTGAAGCAAATCCGCAAACATCCGACCGGGAAGTATTATTTCGATAAAACATTGCTGCATCTGCCCATCGTTGGAACGCTGTTGCGCAAAATTGCCGTGGGCCGGTTCACACGAACTCTGGGCACCTTGATCACTTCCGGCGTGCCGATTCTGGAAGGCCTGGCCATCACGGCACGGACCTCGGGCAACGCCGTGCTGGAAGAAGCGCTGATGAAGGTCCGGAAGGCGATTGAAGAAGGCCGCACGATTGTCGATCCGCTGCGCGAATGCGGAGTGTTTCCCAACATGGTGGTGCAGATGATCGGAGTCGGCGAGGCCACGGGCGCCATGGACAGCATGTTGCAGAAGATCGCCGACTTCTACGAAGAAGAAGTCGACGCCGCGACGAAAGACATGCTGGCCATGCTGGAACCGGCCATCATCGGCATACTCGGTTTGACCATTGGCGGAATCGTGATTTCGCTCTACATGCCGTTGTTCGCCATGATCGCCAAACTGGCCGGCTAACGCTAACGGGCGGGCCCCCAGAGGGCCCGCCCACTCTGTTTTTTTCGGAACCTTCAGACCTCGATGCAATCGACTTTTGACGAGCGGAATTGGCTGGCCTGGCTGGTCAAGGTGCGGATTCTGATCCTCACCTTCCTACTCGGAATTCAGCTCGTGGTGACGGAACTGACGCCGACACGGCTTCCGGTGCGGCTGTTCCTGAGCACGATCGTGCTCTGGTATACGGTTTCGTTGTTTTACGTTCTGCTGCTCTCCTTCTGGCATGAACACAGGCTGCAGGCTTCGCTGCAGGTTCTGACCGATTTGATTCTGGTGAGCCTGATCGTCCACGAAACCGGCGGCTGGGACAGTTCCTACAATTTTCTTTATCCACTGGTCATCATTGTTGCCGGCATTCTGCTGCCGCGCATCTGGGCGCATTTGTTCGCGGCGCTGGCATTTATTCTTTACGGCACGGTCCTGGAGCTGAACTATTACGGCGTAGTGAAGTCGTATTGCATCACCCATCCGGAACTAAAGACGCTACAGGCCATCATTTTCATAAACCTGTTCGCTTTTCTTGCCGTCGCGTATCTTGCCGGGCAGTTGGTGGCCAAGCTGCGGCTAGCGCGGGTGCAGTTGAAAGACGCCAGCGGCGCGCTGGAAGATCTTCAGATTCTGCACGAGAACATTATTCAATCCATCAGCAGCGGATTGATTACGACAAGCCTGGATGGGCGGATTACGCTGGTGAACCAGGCGGCGCAAAAGTTGCTTGAACGTTCAGCGGCGCAACTGCTGGGGCAGCCGGTGTCCGGGCTGTTTATCGACCCGCTGCCGAACGCCGAATCGCGCACGCATGCGGAAGTGCGGTTTGATGCGGCGGGCGCGTTTCGCAAGACCGTGCGGGTAAGGGTGGCGGCGCTCGATGTGCCGGGGCGCGGGGCCCTGGGATACGTTTACGCGCTCGACGACCTCACCGAAATCCGGCGACTGGAGCGGGAAGTGCGCATGCAGGACCGGCTGGCCGCGGTGGGGCGCCTGGCGGCAGCGATTGCACACGAGATACGGAATCCGCTGACTTCGATTGCGGGTTCGGTGAGCATGCTGTCGGCGATTCCGGAGATGAGCGACGAACACCGGCAGCTGCTGGAGATTGTGACGCGGGAATCGCAGCGGCTCAACGGGATCATTACGGATTTTCTGGCGTACTCGCGGGGCAAACAGTATCACTTCGACAAGACCGACCTGGTCCGCCTGATGGAAGACACGCTCACGCTCATGCGGCACCGCATGACCGCAGAAAACACCGGCATCACGATCGAGAGCCGCTACGCGGTTGCGGAAGCGTGGATGCTGGCCGACGGAGACCGAGTGAAACAAGTGTTCTGGAACATCGCAGAAAACGCAGTGCGAGCCATGCGCGATCACGGCGGGACGCTCAAAGTGGCGATTGAACCGCTGGGGGAAGATTGGGAAATCAGTTTTGCCGATACGGGGATGGGAATGACTGCGCAGCAGACGGAAAAGATTTTCGAGCCCTTTCAGTCGAATTTTGAGGGCGGGACGGGACTGGGGCTGGCAGTCGTCTACCAGATTGTGCAGGCGCACGAGGGCAAAGTATGGGCGCGATCGAAGCCGGGCACGGGAACAACTTTTATTGTGCGGTTGAGGCGGTTTGATGCGGACCAGGTTTCCCGCGCAACCGAGAAACCCACGTTGACCGTGATTCGCCAAGCGCCGCTGGCCGCAGCCGCCGCGGAAGGGAGGGCGCGTGGCTAACATTCTGGTGTGCGACGACGAGCGCTCCATTTGCGAAATGCTGGATATTGCCCTGCGCCGGGACGGTCATCGCGTCGAAACCGTGCAATCGGGCCAGGCGGCAAAGAACAAGATCGACGGCAATCTCTACGACCTGATCGTTACCGATATCAAGATGCCGAACATCGACGGCATCGAGGTGCTGCGGCATGCGCACCGCGTCTCGCCGGATTCGCCCGTGATCCTCATTACCGCAGTCGACGATTATGAGGCGGCGGTTGAGGCGGTGAAGGCCGGGGGGGCTTCCGACTACATTCGCAAAAGCCCGGGGCTGGTGGATGAGATCAAGCTGGCGATTAATCGCGTGCTCGAAAAACTGGTTTTGAGCAAGCAGAATTTCGCGCTGCGCCGCGATGCCGCTTCGCACAACTCGCTCGACAACATCATCGGATCGAGCGCGGCCATGGAGAAGCTGAAACAGACAGTCCGCACCGTGGCTTCGACCGCGAGCACGGTGCTGATTCATGGCGAGAGCGGAACCGGTAAGGAACTGGTGGCGCGGGCGGTGCATATTTGTTCGCCGCGCGCGGCCGAGCCGTTTGTTTCCGTCAACTGCGGCGCTTTCCCCGAGACGCTACTCGAAAGCGAACTCTTCGGATATCTGAAAGGCGCTTTCACCGGCGCCACGCAGAACAAGCGAGGACTTTTCGAAGTGGCCGGCGGAGGAACGATCTTCCTGGACGAAATCAGCGAGATGACTCTGGCCATGCAGGTGAAATTGCTGCGCGTGTTGCAGGAGCGCACGGTGCGGCCGGTGGGGGGCACGGCCGAAATTCCCATTGACGTGCGGGTGATCGCGGCCACCAACCGCGATCTCGACAAGGCTGTGGCCGAGAATTTGTTTCGCGAAGACTTGTACTATCGCTTGAACGTCATTCCAATTCGCGTTCCGAATCTGCGCGAGCGCCGGGAAGATATTCCTCTGCTGGGGAATCATTTCTTAAAAAAATATGCCGCGGCGGCGAACCGCAGCATTCTGCGCGTGGACAAGAATTCGCTCGATGCGCTTTGCGGATATGAGTGGCCGGGCAATGTGCGTCAACTGGAAAATACCATTGAGCGCGCGGTAGCTCTGGAAACGACTGACGAACTTCGCGTGGAACTGCCGGCCGAAAAACCGAAGGCCCGCGCCGCGGCGGCTGCGGCCGGCGCAGGGGGCTCGGTCGAGATTCCGGCGGGAGGAGTTCTGCCCGAAGGGGTGGGCATGGAATCCTATGTTGCCGGAATTGAGCGCGGGCTGCTGCAAAGCTCACTGGAGAAGTCGAACGGCGTACAGACAAAAGCGGCCGATTTGCTTGGGATTTCTTACCGCTCGTTCCGGCATTTGATGAAGAAGTATGAGCTGTAAGTGGCACAACCGTCAGGGTACCTTTCCTTTCAACTGCTGCTTCCATCCCAGCACGCGCGCTTTAGCGCCTTCCGCCTCGGCCTCCGGAATCATACCTTTCTTCATGTATAGAACCGACAAGCTTGTGTGGGCCAGGACATCGTCGGGATCCAATTCAGCGATTCGCTTGGCGACGTCGATGGCGTCGTCATAGCGCTGCAAATCCTGCAAAACCCGCGCTAGGCCGTGCATGCATTCGGTGAAGTCAGGATCAATCGCCAGCGATTGGCGGTAAGCCACGACGGCGTCTTCCAATTTCCCTTCCGCCATAAGATCGAGCGCGGCGTAGTAGCGGTCTTCAGCATTCTGGCGGACGTTGGGGTCGGACATGGCGGGAGACTGGGGAAAGTGTAGCACGGCGTCTGGCGCGCCGTTTGGGGAGCATTTCTCTCCCGGGCAAAAAACAGGTTCCTCACCCACGCTTCATGATGGTAGCGGAAGATATTGTTGGCGAGCCTGAGCGGTTTTCGAAAATCGCCGCGCATTCGTTATGATCGTGGCATGCGCCACACGATGCGGTTCTTATGGAATGCCACGAGGGGGCATCATCTTGCACCGTGGCGAAGCCCGTATCTGTTGTGGCGAATTGAGACCTATACCGGCGTGAAGATGACGCAGATCGGGTTTTTGGAGTTCTGGGAGTTCTTGTGGCGAGAGCGCAGTAACCTGTGGCGGTTCTTAAAATGGACGGGCGAGATGGACCGCTATGCCCACCCCAAGCCGAAGAGCCCGTAAGGTCTGCACGGAACGTGAAACGCGACGCCGTCAACCGAACATCAGGAATTGCCAGGCTTCAGGCAAAAAGCAGGTTCCTCACCCGCCCTTTGCGCGCGTTCGGAATGACATCGCGCCGAGTATGTGATCCACGAACTAGGCGCCCTTACCTGCGGCGGCGGCCTCGCCTAATGTGATCGTGACTTCCGCGCCTTTTCCAGCGCCGGTCAGTTGTGTGGCGGCAGCGCGGTTGGCTGCGATTTCCAGAAAGCCCATGCTGCCCAGAATTCCGAAGACCTGGTTGGGAGTGCCTTCCGCATAGGCGTTGCGAATTTCGGTCACTTCGCGGCTGCCGACGGCAATCTTGAAGCTGCCGGGATTATCGCCGAAGAGCGCGGGAACATCGTTGGCGGTGAAATTGGTAATCAGGTTTCCGAAGCGGTCGACCTTCAACACCACACCCCGCATGCGGTTAGCTTCGACAGCCTTTGGCTTGGGGGCGGAGAAGCGGACATAATCCTGAACCTCTTCGCCGAACTTAATGGCGTCGACTTCCTTGGCCAGATAGGCAGCGACGGGCGCGAAGATGTCACGCGCATGGAACGTTTTGCTGACCGGCTGAAGAAAATAATGTTGCGAAGTGATATGGCGCACGTGCATGGCCCGCTGTTGCGCATACACCAGCGACAACACACCGTTATCGGGAGCAACGAAGTGATAGCCCTCGCTCGAAGCCAGAATGGGGCGACGGGCGGTACCGACGCCGGGATCGACCACGACCACGTGAACCGTGCGATTGGGAAAATAGGAGTAGGCCTGCGAGATGGTCAATGCACCATCGAGCACGTCATAAGCCTGAACGGAATGGGAAATATCGACAATCTCGGCGTCAGGCACAATATCGAGAATCACGCCTTTCATGACGCCGACGAAATGGTCGTTCAAGCCGAAATCGGTGGTCAGGGTAATAATCGGGCGATAGGGCAAGGCTTTCCTCGCAGCGGGGAGACACAATACTCCCGATGAATCGAAAGTAACGGCTGGCCGAGCGGAGAGTCAAGGCACTGAGGTAATAAGGCAGTTCTCAGTTCTCAGTTCTCAGTTCTCAGTTCTCAGTTCTCAGTTCTCAGTTCTCAGCTCTCAGCTCTCAGCTTTTCAGCATGGATTTTCGCGGGCCGCCGGATCAATGTGTAAACGTGAAGTTCAGGCCGGTTGTCAGCACCAGGTCGTTCTGCTTGGCTCCTGATGGCGGATTGGTCACGTATACGTCGCTGGCGCTGTTCTGCCATCCGAACCACTTGTTGATTTTGGTAATAAATCCCAGGTCGCCGGTGGCGCGGTATTGGCCGGTTTGGGTGAGATCGGGAAAGAAATAGAGCTTTTCATTCACCACAGTGGTTTTCCCGATCTTGTGCATGAATTCTTCGCCCAGGGTCAAGGCGCCGAAATTGTGGATCAGTTTGGTCGAATAGGTGTATCCGCCTGTCGTGCCCGATGGCGGGACGGTAATGAACTGCGTGTAATTTTCATCGGTGAAGTTACCGCCGGCCAGAAAGTCGAGCGTGGTGTTTGCATTCTTGACGGCGTGGTAGCCGAGTCCAACGCTGCCTACCGAGCGCAGATTCAAGTCCTGCAAGGCATTGCTCATGAAATCCGCGGACACGAAAGCGAACAGGCGGGGATTCAGATTGCGATCGTAACGGATCCCGCCGGTTTCGGTATTGGCCGTAGTGCCTGGAGTGGAAAGCTGATTGGTGTCGTAAACTGCGGTGGTGTACATCGTAATCTTGTCGTTCTTGGTCGCGCGGGCGGCATTGAACGCGAGCGAAAGGCTCTCGGTCTCGCTGTTGCCGCGGGTCAGAGAAAAGCCGACCGTCGAACCGCCGGTCCACCCTTGCAACAGGCCGGGATGAATCGTCTTCTCGTAGGCAGCCTGGTCGGCGTCATTGCGGATGGCGACAATACTCTCGCGAGGCGCTTCCACCGGCGCGCCGCCGCTCACCGCGACGTCGACCTTGCCATCGGTTGTCGAAACCGGTCCAACCACGGTCTTGCCTTCTTTCAATTCCACATGCAGCGGTTTCTCGGTTGTGAGATTAGTTATCGCGGCGAACTGCACCGTGATATCGCCTGCGTAGTCAGTGTGAAGCACCAATGCTTTCCCGTCGGACTTCACCACTGTACCGGTAAGATGATCGCCGTTTTTCAGCGTGATCTGATCGGCCATGGCTGCCGAAACCAGCCCGGCACACACAAGTAGCACCACAAGCTCAATTTTGCGCAACACTGCCTGCCTCCAGAGATAAGAGTTATGTCGAGCGCCAAGAATCAGTTTTGAAAATGTACCGGAAGCGTGCCACTGGGTTCAAACACGATCGGTCAAAGCAAGGAACAAGTGAAACCAGAATCCGGCGAACCAAGGATTTTCGCAAACCTGGTTTCACAAAACAAGATTCACAACCGGGATTTTACAAACCGGGATTCAGAAACAAGGAACGGCGGCGAAGCGGCGAATCACCCAGGGAAAAATTATGCGTCGCGAGGCAACGAAACTCAGGCCTTGGTGTCTTTCGATTCCGTGGTCTTGGCCTGCTCGGCCGGAGCTGCGGGAGTGTCCTTCATGCCCTCTTTCAAAGCGCGAATGCCCTCGCCCAATCCCTTGCCGAGTTCAGGCAGCTTCCTGGGGCCAAACACCAGCAGCGCGATGAAAAAGATGATGATGAGATGGGTGGGTTGAAACAAGCCTTCGAGCATGGGAACCTCCAAAACCTACACTTCTACTACCTATACGGTATCGAAGTGGGTGGGCGAAGTCAAACCTGAAGGGGTGCACCAACCGCAGCGTTCTATATTCCGGGAAAGGGCGACTCTTCACGAAAGAAGTTGTTCTTATGGATCGTAAATTGCGCTGCCGAACCCCTGCTTGCGCGCCGCATCCTGCATGTCATCGAGGCGCTTTCGCTCTTCCTGCAATTGCGATTGCATGGCTTCCACGCGCTGCTGTTTTTCGCGCTGACGCTCATTCCACCCGATGCACCCGGATGCGCAGTTCGGAGGCGCGAAGCGGATCGATTCATTCAGTTCATCGGTTTCGCGTTGCAGGGTTTCGATGCGGCGCTTCTGGTCCAGAATCTGCGAGCGCCAACGATCGCCATTCTGGTTCGCCTCGTGTGCATCTGTAGTTGCGCCTTGTTCTTCATGGCCGGCCCGAGGGGGCGGGGGCGCAGAATGCTCCGGCAGGTCGGCGTTGGTAATTACCTTTGCCGGCTTTTCGGGTGATTGCTGTTTCTGCTGCTTTTGCCGGCGCGCCAGATCGCCGAGGGACGGAGCGTCCTGCGCCGCAGCTGCGATCAAGGGCAGCACGGCCAAAGCAAGAAAATATTTGGCAATTGCGGACACAGGAAACCTCCCTCGGGCAGCCCACCGGCCGTCAAGGCGACACAGCCCCTATGGTAGTTTGAAAGCGGCTTCCGGCCGGCATTACCAACGGCCCGTGTACGAAGGAAACGCGGTGAAAAGCGACTGCGGGGCTTTATGCGGAGGCGGGCAAGCCCGCCAAACGAGTTCCCGCGATCGCCGGCACAAGCTGGATTTGCACCAGCCGCGCGGAGGAAGGATTAGTTTTCTTCGCCAGCAAATTCACCGACGGAATGCCGGTGCGGGCAAACGATTTCTCGCAGTCGGCAGTCGAAGGCCCGCGCATGTTGCCTTCCAGGAACGCCATTCCCGGGCAACGCGAGCAACTCGCGCCGTGTACGCACTGCGAGCAGCCGGTAAGGTCGCGCAGGCGGATGGACCTCACTTCTTTCAACTGCGCCGAATTCCGCCAGATTTCCAGAAACGGCTGCTGCCGCACATTTCCGCACGAAAGGGGAAACTGCACGCAGGGATAAAACTCCCCATACGGAGAAATGTAGCAAGCCGTGTGGCCCGCGCTGCACGGCACGGCATTCAGACTGTCTTCGCTGACTTCTGCGGGCGGGGCGCAGAACTCTTCCGGATCGCCGATATAGCTTTCGTCGCGAAACAATTGGTGCAGCGCCGCGCCGCCGGCGTTCAGAGCGACGGTCGCGCGGTCCCCATCCATCATCGGCGCGATCGTCGGATCGAGGGTGTAGCGCGCGCCCAATTCTTCGGCCAGCGCTCGGACGCCGTTGTAGTCCTGCATGTTTTTCGTCATCAGGACGTTGGCCATCACAACCTTCAAACCTTGCTGTTTCAAAAAGCGGATCGCGGCGATGGATCGCCGCAACGAGCCGGGAATCTTGGTGATCTCGTCGTGGACTTCGGGCCGGTGCGAATAAATGCTGATCTGGACCGATTCCACGCCAATTTCCCGCAAGCGCGCGGCCTGCGCTTCGCGAATCAGGACTGCGTTCGTTTTCAGCTTGATGCAGAAGGTGAGCGAACGGGCGTATTCCAGGATCTCGAACAAATCTTTGCGCAGGAAAATTTCGCCGCCGCTGAAGGTCAGAATGAACACGCCTGCCCGGGCCATTTCATCGAGCAGACGCTTGATCTCGACCGTCGTCATCTCGCCATGATCTTCATGATCGAGATAGCAGTGAATACACTGCTCATTGCAGCGGTAAGTGAGGTCGACATGGGCGCTGAGGGGAACGCCGAGCCGCTGCGCCCGGGCGTCCAGTTCAAGCAGAAGGCTCATACCGTTGCCGGCTCCAGCGCGGAAGAAGATGTTTGCGCAAACGGTTCATGGGAAACGAGAAGGATGCCGTGCTGCGCGAGATCGCGAGCCAGAGTTTCGGCATCGCGCAGAGCTTCCCCGGCGCTGACTTCGAACTGAGGGCAGATGCGCTGTTCGACGATTTCTTCCAGCGGCGTTGCCCCGTCGGCAGCCTGCCACAAAATGGTCGCGGTCGGATTCAGCGTGAATAACGTTGAGCCCAGTCCCGACATGACGAGCATTTCTTCGCCCAGTTTGCGCGCCGCCAGCCGCCCGCTTCGCGCGATGTATGTTTTTGCCATGGCTACCTCACCAGATCCCAAACCCGCGCGTCGGGAACGAAATGCAAACGGCGCACCGGGACCTTTTCTACAAATTCGCAAGCCGCCTGAAAGGCGCGGCCAACCATCTCCTGATCTTCGGCAAAGAAAAGCATATTGGCCAGCAGTTCGCGGCCGGCTTCGGCAATGCCTACGGGCTCGACTCGGTTCTCTTGCGCTTTTCCCAGTAGAAAAAGCGTATCTACGGGCGCGGAAGTGTTTTCGCCCAACTTGGCCAACTCGCCCGTAAACGGAGTGCCGAAGGCAACGTACTGATCGCCGACTTTGCGCACGTAGGAAATTTCATCAGTCAGGAGCGTGGCGTCGGGCGGCGCGAGGCGCGAGATGGTCGTCTTCCCTGCCCCTGAAACTCCGGCGAACAGAAAGGCTTTCCCGTTGCGGATGGCGCTGGCTGAGTGCAGCAAAAATCCGCCCTGGCCGGCCAGAATCAGGGTGTGCGTGATGCGCAGGACTGCGTCAATCGAATAGGGATTCGCCGTCTGCCGGATGTTTCCCTTGCGGGCCGCCGGATTCCACTCGGCGCGAAAGTCCCCGCGCGTCATCAGCCACTTTCCGTCGCGGCAGGCAACGCGCACGTCTTCCACTCTGGAATTTCCCGAAGGGATCAATTCGATGTCGAATTCGAACTCGGACGCGTCAGTGTCGCTCACAAAGCCGGCGTAACGGTCCTCAAGCATCGCCAGGAAACCGGCGTCGGTGGTGTTCACGCGCACCGGGATTTCACCGACCGCGATCACCACGCTCAGTTGTTCGACCTGCGCTAGCACGGGCACGATGAAATCGACTCCTCACTCGCGAACCTGTTTCGCACGTACACAGCCAGCCGGGCGGCAAAGAAAGAACGCCGTACAAAGAACGAAATCACGCGCGCTAAGGGGGTTAAATGCCGCGTCAGCTCTATCTGATTTCCTGCGCGATCCACATGAATAACCCGTCCCAGCAACTCGCTTTCGGCCACCGGACGATCGGGTTGCGCGTTGGCGTCGCCCTGCGTAATGCAACCGCGAATTCCTGAATTTTCAGGGAACGAGATCACCCGATGCGTGCACAGCCTGCCCTCGCGTTCGACCAGCACAACGTCCCCAAGGCAAATACCTTGCCGCCCGGCTCGTCTCACCGTGAGAGTTTCCCCCGGCCAGATCGCCGGAATCATGCTCCATCCCGTCGCTTGAAAACGGAGCGTGCCGAACCGGCGCAGAACTTCGCAGGCCAGTTCAGCCTTCAGGGCATCGACGCCGCAAGTTGCTTCAGTCGGCATCTATGAAACCGAGCTAGTATGGCACTGCCCTTCTGTGCCGGTCTTAGCGCACGACAGCGCCGAAGTCACAAACACCTGCTCGAAACGGAAACTGGGTTTCTCGTACGGCTTTTTCGTCATGGCCGCAACCTGCGATTCGTCGTCAGCTTGCTGCTTTGTGGTCATAATGATCGTCCCTT
>DATLKM010000265.1:0-11967 GCA_035538435.1 Binatia bacterium | reverse complement strand
GGCAAGAGCCGGGCGCGGCTGCTTTCCATGCAGCAGAAAAAGGTCACGTTCAAAGACGTGGCCGGCGTGGAGGAAGCCAAAGAGGAACTGCGCGAAATCATTGAATTTCTGCGCGAGGCGCAGAAATTTCAAAAGCTCGGCGGACGCATTCCCAAGGGCGTGCTGCTGGTTGGCCCTCCCGGGACCGGCAAAACTTTGCTGGCTCGCGCGGTGGCAGGCGAAGCCAACGTTCCTTTTTTCTCAATTTCCGGTTCCGATTTCGTCGAGATGTTCGTCGGTGTGGGCGCGAGCCGCGTCCGTGACCTGTTCGAGCAGGGCAAAAAGAATGCGCCCTGCATCATCTTTATCGACGAAATCGACGCCGTCGGCCGCCATCGTGGCGCTGGCCTCGGCGGCGGTCACGACGAACGCGAACAGACTTTGAACCAGTTGCTGGTCGAGATGGACGGCTTCGAATCGAACGAAGGCGTCATCCTGATGGCCGCCACCAACCGCCCCGACGTTCTCGATCCGGCGCTGCTCCGCCCCGGCCGCTTCGACCGCCGCGTAGTCGTCAGCCGGCCTGACGTTCGCGGGCGCGAAGAGATTCTGCGGGTGCATACGCGCAAAATTCCATTGGCCGAGGATGTCGATCTCTCGATCCTGGCCCGTGGCACTCCGGGGTTTTCGGGTGCTGACCTTGCCAACATGGTGAACGAGGCCGCATTGGCCGCAGCGCGCCAGAACCGCAAGGCCGTCCTCATGTACGACTTCGAGGTCGCCAAGGATAAAGTTCTGATGGGCGTGGAACGCAAGTCGCTCATCCTCACGGACGAAGAAAAAAAGGTTACGGCTTACCACGAAGCCGGACACGCGCTGGTAGCGGCCAAGCTCCCGGGCTCCGATCCGGTGCACAAGGTCACAATCATTCCTCGCGGCATGGCGCTGGGCGTCACTATGCAGTTGCCGGTCGATGACCGCCACAACTACACCCGCGAATATCTGAAGACCGATCTCGCCATTCTGATGGGAGGCCGGCTGGCCGAGGAAATCTTCCTCAACCAGATGAGCACCGGCGCTGGCAATGACATTGAGCGCGCTACGGAGATGGCACGCAAGATGGTCTGCGAATGGGGCATGAGCGATCTTGGTCCCCTCACTTTCGGCAAGAAAGAAGAGCAGATTTTCCTGGGCCGCGAAATCAGCCAGCATCGCGACTATAGCGAAGATACGGCCATCAAGATCGACGCCGAAGTCCGCAAGCTGGTGAACCAGGGATACGAAACCGCGAAGAACATTCTGGAGGGCAGTCGCGATACTCTGCAAAAGATCGCGGGGGCGCTGCTGGAGCGCGAAGTGCTCGATGCTTCCGAAGTGATGATGCTGGTCGAAGGCAAGGAACTGCCTCCGATGAAATCTCCGTCGAAGCCCGATGACGGCGTGCAGCAGGTGCTCAAGCCGGAGCCGGGACGTCCGGGAATCGCCAAGGGCGGAGAAAGTCCGGCGAGAGCCTAATTTTCGTCAGTAAGCGGCCTTACCCTGCGAGCCTCAGTGTTCTCTGTGTTAAAGATTTTGCCTTTCGTAAACACACGGAGCACGGAGAAGACAGGGTAAAGCCGTTCCTTTCGCAACGAAGGAACAACCCCGCAGAAATAATTGATCATAGCGTCCGCTTGAACAGCGGAATGGCCGTGCCCAGCGTGATGGCCGCAAAAATTCCCAGAAACAGCATGTCTCCCCAGACCGCGCTCAGTGAAGTTTCCTTCAGCAGCAGGTTCTTGAAGCCATCGACCGCATAGGTAAAAGGATCGACATTCGCTATGGCGCGCAGCCATGGCGGAAACGCCTGCACCGGATAGACCGATCCGCTGGGAAAAAATAACAGCGTGTTGAGAATTCCGAACATGGCCCGCGGCACCAGCGGATCTTCGATGCGCACCATCAGCAGAAACATCATGGTGTTGAAGGCCAGCGAGGTCAGGACGATCATGATGATCAGCCCGAAGATGGTCTGAAGGTGGAAGATCGTTCCCACTCCGGCCAGCATCGAGCCGATGACGACAATAATCACTCCCGTCATGACCGCTTTAATTGCGCCGGCCAGGTTTAACCCAAGCACCAGTTCGAGTTTCGTGATGGGCGTGACCAGATAACCTTCGTGCACGCCTCGCGCTTTGTCGTCGATGTACAGCATCCCGCCGCCGATCATGACGGAAACGAACATGGCCAGCACCAGCGATCCCGGCAGCAGATATTTCATGTACTCGATATAGGGATAAAGCTCGACGATGGAAAGCGCCGTCTGCTGCAAAATACGCGGCGACACGGTCGGTTGATTCAGTGCGTTAGTCAGGTCGCTGAGTTCCGATTCAATGGCCGAGCTCATGAAGTTGTCGCTGTTATCCACCACGACCGCGATCTGGGGATGGTTCTCTTCGTACACGCGGCGCGAAAACTGCGGCGGAATAATTACCGCGCCTTGAAGTTTGCCGTCGCGCACGTCGGCAATCGCTTTTTTCTCGTCATTGTAAGGAACCGTTTCGAAGGTGCGGATATTTGCCCGAACCGAGTCGAAGGCTTCATGCACGCGCAGGGCTTGCGGGCCGCCGTCCTGATCGACAATCGCCACTTTGGCGTCGCGAATTTTTCCGCCGAAAGCGTTCCCCAGAATAATGAGCTGGACCAGCGGAAAGATCATCGACGCCAGCATCAGCGCCGGCGACCGGAAGAACTTGCGCATTTCGCGCTCGACAATGGCCATCATTCGATTCATGGTTAGTCCGTAATCCTGAGTTCGTCGCGGCCCTGGCCCTTTTTAAGGTTGCAGCCCGGGCCGTTGCGGCATCACGAAGGCATATGCCTTCTGCAATTCGTCGCGCAACTGCCGGCCGGTGTAATGCACAAAAACGTCGTCCAGCGTCGTGTTCTGCACGGACAGCGACTTTACCGCCACTCCCGCCTGCACCGCCATTTCCACCAACTCTGTTGTGGTGCGCGAGCCATTGCCGGTCAGCACCCGAAACATGCCTGCCCCTTCATGCTGGATCGAGGTCACGTCATCCAGCTTCCGCAGCCGCTCTTCCCAGTCCGCGGGCGGCTTTTCGAACTGCGCTTCAATTACATTCGATCCCGGCACGCTCGCCTTCAACGCCATCGGCGAATCCAGCGCCACCAGTTTGCCGTGATCGACAATGGCAATGCGCTCGCACAAACGGTCCGCTTCATCCATGTAATGCGTGGTGATCAGGATCGTCAGTTGCCGCTGGTTCTTGATATTGCCCAGCATTTCCCAGACGGCCACGCGCGAAACCGGATCGAGGCCCGTGGTCGGTTCATCCAGGAAAAATATTTTGGGATGGTGCACCAGCCCCCGCGCAATCTCCAGCCTGCGCCTCATGCCGCCGGAGAGCGTTTTCGTCTGCGCGTTGCGCCACTTCGTCAGATCGACCAGTTCCAGGAGTTCATCGATCGAGCGAGCGCGCTCTTTCGCGGGCACGTCGTACAGCTTGGCATAGATCTGAAGATTCTCTTCGACGGTCAAATCGAGATCGCTGGTGAGCGCCTGCGGTATCACTCCGATCAGCCGGCGCGCGGCGTTGGGATCTTTAGCCACGTCGTGCCCTGCAATCAGCGCCCGGCCCGAGGTGATCGGGATGAGTGTGGTCATCATGCGGATCAGCGTCGATTTGCCCGCGCCATTTGGACCCAGCAGGCCAAAAATCTCGCCTTCCTTCACACTGAAGGAAACGTCATCCACCGCGGTAAAATCTCCATATTTTTTGACAATATGTTCAACGGCGATGGCGTCCGCCTGCTCAGCAGCGTCATTTGCTTTCGAATTTACCTCCACAGTCATTGCCGCCCCGCCGCCGCAGTTTGCGGATTCGACTCGCCCTTGATTTGCCCCGGCGACACCAGGACCTCAGCCGTCATTCCCGGAACATAAGCGCCCTTGGGATTGTCGAGCCGCACTTTCAGAACGATCGTGCGGATGTCCCGCTTGCGCCGGCTGACATCGCGCTGCGTGGCGAAGTCGCCCTCCACTCCTTTGAAAAATACTCTGCCGCTGGTAATCGTGCCGCCGGGCATGCGCACGCGCAGAACGTCGCCGTACCCAATGTGATCGGCGTAGGTTTCTGGAATGGCCGCGCGCGCCCAGGTGTCGGTGAGGTCGACAATCGTCACAATCGGCGCGCCGATGTTCACCACTTCTCCCTGCCGCGCCGCGCGCACTGAAACCGTTCCCGTCACCGGCGCATAAACATTCGTGTACCCCAGGCGAACAGCCGCCTGATTTTTCTGCGCGATGGCGTTTTTCAAATCCGCCTCGGTCGATGCGACCGTGCTGTGTGCGGCCCTGGCCTGGTTGGTGCGCGCCACGGCGGAGTTCAGATCAGCCTCGGCGGCCCTCACCAGTTCCTGCTGCGCTTTCACAGTTGCCTGCGCGGCCTGGAGATTGGTTTCCGCCTGCACCCGCTCCTGGTCCGATTGCACTCCCGCTTTGGCCAGTTCGATCATGCGGCGACTGTCGCTTTCGGTGCGGTCCAGGGTGGCCTGGGCCTGCAACAACTGCGCCTGGGCTGAAGATAATTTGGCGCGCGCGTTGGCCACGTCGCTCGAAGTCGATCCCGAGGTCGATTGCTCGGTGTGCTGCATCTCGTTGACTTTATTTTCCAGGCTGGAAATGTTGGCCGAGGCCGCCGCTTCCTGCGTTTGCAACTCGGAAGGATCGAGCACAGCGATGAGGTCGCCGGCCTTTACCGGCGTGCCTTCATCCACCAGCAGTTTCTGGATGCGGCCTTCCACCTGCGCGCTCACGATCACCTGGTTGGCGTCCACCGTGCCGATCAGCACCAGATCTTTCGAGTGGTCGGTGGAAAAATAGAAGTAGCCGGCGGCGACCACAAAAATAATGCCGAGAAGGGTGAAGAAGCGATTGCGAGCGGTCATTTCGCGACTCCCGATGGAAAAGAAGACGTTGTTGGACGAGTAAAAAGCGCGGCGGAAATAAAATCCAGTATGGCAGCCTTCCGTTGTGCCACGCGCTCCGGAGACAGGGGATCAAACTTCACGATCTTTTGCATCACCGGCGCGCTGCTGAAATAAAAAACGATCATCGACACCATGGCCGACACAAAAAAGGCGGGGTCGACCTCGCGAAATTCCCCTTCTGCAATCCCCTTTCGCAGCAATTCCCCCACCCGCTTGTAAATCGGCTCGAAGTAGTTTTTCACCAACCGGTCAATATGCTGCGAGCGGCCTTCGCGCGCGCGCATCATTTCGCGCTGAATCAGCCGCGGGTAAATGGGGTTCGACGCGATGAAATCGAAATACCCGCCGGCATAAGCCAGAAGTTTTTTTCGCGGCGGCAGGTCACTCTCAAGCAACTGGAAAACGCAAGTCCTGACCGCGGAGAAGGCGTAGTCGAGCACCGCGCCATAAAGCTTTTCTTTGTCGTGAAAATAGTAGTAAAGCAGCGCCTTGTTGACCCGGGCCTCTCGGGCAATAGCGTCCGTGCGCGCCCCGGCAATGCCGTGCTCGGCAAATTCCCGGGACGCCGCCTTCAGGATGGCGGAGCGGCTCTCTTCCGGCTGGCCGCGCGTGCCCATGCGGGCGCGCGATTTGGCGGTGCGGATCATATTAATTAACTGGTTAGTTAGATTATATCACATCCAACACCGGACCGGGATGGGGGGGGGACGACCGGGAGGGACCTAGACCGTACCGCCGGCAATCGAGGGCACGAGCAGCACTTCATCGCCGTCGCTGAAGATGTAGCTGTCTCCCCCGAGAAAGCGGATGTCTTCCTCATTCACGTAAATATTGAGAAAGCGCCTCACCTGTCCTTTGTCGTCGCGCAGGTGTGGCTTCAGTTCGGGAAATTTTTCATTCAGCGTCGAGAGCAGCTCGTTCAGGTTCGTCGCCGAACAATCGACAGAGGCCACCCCTGAAGTGTGCCGGCGCAGAGCAGTGGGGATTTGTACTGTGATCGACATTTGCGTCTCCCTCTCGCGGAAATTTATTGTGTTCAGGCGCCTACCGCTTCGGCCTGTTTCTCAACTTCAATCGCACCCGCTGTTTGCTGCAGATAATCTTCAAACTCCGACAGCTTCGGCGCGATCGGCCGTTCCAGTTCGTAAACGCCGGCAAGCACATCGGTCGTCTTCAATCCGTTGCCGGTAATGCAGAGTACCGTCGTTTCCTCCGGCAGAATGCGGTCCTGCCGGAACAGTTTTCCGGCGCAGCCCACCGTCACGCCTCCCGCGGTTTCGGTGAAGACGCCTTCGCTTTCGGCCAGCAGCCGGATCGAATCGATCACCTCCGGATCGCTCACGTCCTCGCTCCACCCGCCGCTCTGCTTAATGGCTTTGATCGCATAATGTCCGTCCGCGGGGTTGCCGATCGCCAGCGACCGCGCAATCGTTGCCGGTTTCTGCGGATCGATCTCCGCGCTTCCAGTTTTTACCGCGGTCGAAATGGGCGAGCACCCTGTGGCTTGCGCACCGAAAAATTTCACCGGCTTTTCCTCCACCAGCCCGAGCTTCGCCACTTCATCGAAAGCCTTTTTGATTTTCGTAATCAACGATCCGCCCGCCATGGGCACGACCACGTTATCCGGCAGCCGCCAGCCAAGCTGTTCGGCGATTTCGAACCCGACCGTCTTCGATCCCTCAGCGTAATAGGGACGCAAATTCACATTCACGAATCCCCAATTTCGCTCTTCGGCGATCTGCGAGCACAGCCGGTTGACCTGATCGTAATTTCCGGCAATACGCACCACATTCGCCCCGAACACCTGCGTACCCAGAATTTTCGCCGGCTCCAGATCGGAGGGAATGAAGATCCACGCTTTCAGCCCCAGCCGCGCCGCATGCGCTGCCACAGCGTTGGCCAGGTTTCCGGTGGACGAACACGCGACCGTGTCAAATCCGAAAGCCCGGGCATTGGCCAGCGCCACCGCGACCACGCGGTCTTTGAAGCTGAGCGTGGGCAGGCACACGGCGTCATTTTTAATGTACAGATTGGTCGCCCCGTCGCCAGTCCCAGTCAGGCGGTGCGCCAGCTGTGGCGCGCGCAACAGCGGAGTAAAGCCGACCGGCAGTTGGGGGCGGAAATCCCCGGGCAGCGGAAGCAGTTCGGCGTAGCGCCACATATTCGGCGCGCGCTCCGCGATTCGATCGCGCGTGAATAAAGATCCCGTTGCGTTGGCAATACGGATCGAATCGTAGTCGTAAACGACTTCGAGCGGAGAAAAACACTCCTCACAGATGGAGCGGGGCACGTTGCCGAAGCCGCGGCCGCACTCGCGGCAGCGGAGTTCATAGTGAGTCTGATGGATCGCCATAAGCTACTCGCCTTTCTTACTCCGTAAACTCGTTCCGTAAACCCGGAATCGAATGCCATCCTGGGCGGGACGTTTTTGCCTCGCTGAGGACATGCGTGCGCCGGACCAACGACCGCGCGGCTTTTTTAGGAAGCCGCAGCGGAACGATCGCGCCCTTGGCGCGCTTTGTTACCAGCGAATAGCTGAAGACGAGCCGGAAAAAGCGGCCTTAAAAAGCAAAGGCCTCTTTTTCCAGGAAAAGGAAAAGAGGCTATCGGATGGAGCTACGCTCGCAGCCGAATCTCATGTTCCCTGTTTCCAGGAGAGAGTTGGCACCTGTCAGCCGCGATATATGATCACGGTTCGGTTGCCGTGGCGTCTCAGGGCTCGTCCCTCAGCCACTCTGCATGAAATCGGGTTCGCCCGCTAGGGCGAACTTGTCCACATAAGACTACTGCGGATGGGCGGGCCGCGTCAATTCGAATTTTTTATCGCAACGATTGGTCCCGCCCAGGCCAGGAGTAGGCGCCGATCTGTTTGTCGCCAAGTCACTGCTTCCGTATCTGCTCAAAGGCCTTATTTGAATATCTGATTAAAATTAGAAACCACCGGAACAACTCAGGGTTTAAGTCGCTGGGGCAAGGCCGTGCTCCTTGGGAGGGCTCGTGCAGAATCTCGTCTCCAGTTCGATTCGCCAGGCGACATCACAGCAGCCGAGACTTTCGATGCCCGCAACGCGCTCTATCTCTCCGCTGTCGGCCATTTTTCTTCTCGCGCTCTTCGCATCTCTTCTTTCCAGCCCTGCCGCCAGCCAGGCCGCACCCGGATGGAACTACATTGAGCTCTACGCTTTCGGCGCAAATCCATACCTCCCAGATGGCGCTCAACCGGAGGCCGGCATGGTTCGCGACGATAGCGGCAATCTGTACGGCACAACATTCTTTGGCGGCGGGGGTACAGGCTGCGACATCAACTTCAACGGCTGTGGCGTCGTATTCGAAGTCACACCCGGCGGCACGGAGACAGTGCTTCATGCGTTCAGCGGCCCAACAGACGGGTGGAACCCTACCGGCCGTTTGATCCGCGATAGCGCCGGGAATTTATACGGCACAACGCCATTCGGCGGCGCCTACGGCTATGGCACCGTTTTCAAGATCGACTCCGCAGGAAATGAAACGATCCTGCATTCTTTTCACGGGGGCGGTGACGGCGCCAATCCCAACGCAGGTGTGGTCGAGGACTCGACGGGAAACCTTTATGGCACGACACGCTATGGGGGTCAGGGGTGTGATGGCGCGGGCTGCGGAACCGTTTACAAGATCGACGCCAACGGGCAGGAAACTGTTCTTCACCGCCTTCTAGATGGGATGGACGGAGCCAGCCCCATGAGCGGAGTGGAACTGGACTCGGCTGGAGACATTTACGGCACCGCTTGGGCCGGCGGCATCTTCGATTTTGGGACGGTGTTTGAGATCGACAGCAGCGGGCAGGAAAAAGTTCTGCACCATTTCCAGGGCGGAACAGATGGCGTGAATCCGGTCGGAGGCGTCACTCTCGACCAGGCTGGAAATCTCTACGGTGCCGCTTCGGGCGCAGGAGGCTCGCAAATCGGAGTTATCTTCACCGTGAATACCTCCGGGGCCGAAAGCGTTCTATATACCTTCACCGGGGGCGTCGACGGCGCTTATCCCACGTCGCATCTTCTGGTAGATCCCGCCGGCAACATTTTTGGCATGGCTTCCCAAGGGGTCGCAGGGTGGGGCAGCGTATTCGAAATCTCCGGAGGCGCGTTCAATCTTCTGTACTACTTCACCGGAACTCCCGATGGAGGATATCCCGTCGGCGGCCTGATCATGGATTCTCAGGGAAATCTCTACGGCACGACTTCCTCCGCCGCGCCCTATGGATGGGGATCCGTTTTCGAACTGCAACAGTCGAGTCGGTGAGCAGGGAAAGAGGAATCGTCATGCGTTGCTGTCTACAAACTTTCTGGTGCGCGACTCTTCTGCTGGGTTTCATCGCGGGCGCAGCGCAGGCACAGAGCAAATCACAGAAAATTCAGCCCATCTGCCATCCCACTCTGACCGCTCCGATCGAGATTGCCACTCCGCGGCAGCGAAATGAAGCCGGCCTGAAAGCTGTGCCGCCGATCGGCACATGGGGTTTCTCCTGGCCTGACGCCCAACTCAACGCTATCCGAAGAGACGACAGCAGCTATTATTTTTTCAGCATCGATGCCAGCTTCCATCCCCGGCATTTTTGGAACGGTCAGTGGGTGGGCAACAACAATTCCGGCTCGGTGGTTCGCACCATCGGCACGCTGGATGATCCGCTGGGAACCGCCCCGCCCGTTGATGTCGTCATCGAAGCGAATTCCGATCCCAGCGTGAATCCCCACAACTGCGATCCCACCAAACATGCTCTCGACTTTTGCTACACCTATATTGGTGGAGGTCCCGTCTATCAGGTGCCGCAAGGCCAGGTGGGGGCCGGCAACTGGCTGCTCGTTTACCACGCTGAGTACAACGACCCGGCATATTTCATGCTCGGCCTCGCGATTTCCACCGACAAGGGCCTGCACTGGACCGACATAGGAGAAATCATCCGCGTCAATCAGCCTTTCAGCTATACCGGCCAGGGCATGCCATTCGCCATCGGTGACCCGCCGCTTGTCACCACGCCCGACGGCAAGTACTTCTACGTTTATTTTCAGGATTGGCTGATCGGTGGAGCCCAGACCAATCTCTCGGTCGCCCGGGCATCGATAGCCGATGTCCTTCAACAGGCATTCAGCGGGAGCGTGCATCACTCTGCGTTATTTCAGAAGTATTACCAGGGAGCGTGGCAGCAGCCTGGGATCGGTGGTGCGTCAACCGATCTTGCGCCAGATTGGCACTACGGCGGCGGGTTGATCGCCGCCTACGATTCCTACCTCCACCGCTATCTGGTTTTTAATAGCGACTCGCAGAACTACAGCTATGCCGAGTCTCCCGACGGTTTGCAGTGGACCGACAGCGTTTATCTGGGAACTCTCGGAGTGAATCCAAACGGCGCGGGATATTCGGTAGGGATCGGCGCGGGTGAAGACCCTAATATTCTGGGACAGCAGTTTTATATTTACTACACGCAGTTCCGCGGACCATGGCCGACCTCGCAGTCGGTAAAGCGATTCACGTTCACCTGCGCGTCGTTGAATCGCTAATCGGTAATTTGCGCCGGAAGCTTCACCCTGTGTTCCCCCGTGCCCTCTGTGTTAAAGCTCTTGAAGTTTTTCAGCGGCTATATTGGTTCTTCTTCTTGTCCGCGTGCCGCTCGATTCCCAACTGGATCAGCTTGTCGATCAAATCCGCATACTCCAAACCAGACGCCGCCCACAGCTTGGGATACATGCTGATCGCGGTAAATCCCGGCATGGTATTGATCTCGTTCAGATAGATCTTTCGCGTAGCCGGGTCCATCAGAAAATCCACGCGCGCCAGGCCCGAGCAGTCGACCGCCTTGAACGCGTTTACTGCCAGATCCTGCACCTTCTTCGCTTCCGCCTTCGTGAGTTTGGCAGGAATGATCAGCTCCGAGCCTTCATCGAGATATTTGGCGTTGTAATCGTAGAACTCCTTCACCGGAACAATTTCGCCGGGGACTGACGCAGCCGGTTCGTCGTTGCCGAGCACCGAGCACTCGATCTCGCGCGCTTTGCCTTTCTTGCCGCCGACGCCCTGCTCAATCACGATTTTCCGGTCGAAGTGCGCGGCTTCTTCTACCGCAGGGCCGAGTTCTTTGGAGTTGTGGGCTTTGCTGATTCCTACCGACGATCCAAGATTCGCCGGTTTCACGAACACGGGATATTTTAGTTTGCTCTCGACCAGCTTCTGAGTTTTCTTTGAATCGTTCTCCCAAGCGCTGCGCAGAATGGTCACATGCTTGACCACGGGCAAACCGGCGGCGATAAAGAGCGACTTCATAATGTCTTTATCCATGCCCGCGGCCGAGCCAAGCACTCCCGCGCCTACATAAGCGATATCCGCCAGTTCGAGCAAACCCTGAATTGTCCCGTCCTCGCCGAAAGTCCCATGCAGCACGGGAAAAATCACATCGACGTTGATGGCGCGGTCGCTGGCGCGGCGCAGCAATGGCGCGTCCGTCTGGAAGGGAACCAGGCCGCTCTCGCGATGCACCGGCTCGGGCGGAACAACGACGGCCTCGCCGCGCGCTAGAACTGCCGCCGGCTGCGTAATATCGGGATCGCCCGCGCGCAGGTGCCGCGGCTCAATCACCAGCCGCCCTTCGAGCAGATTCTGAGCGTCATCGGCGGTGAGCCAGCGCCCGTCTTTGGTGATGCCGATGGGAACGACATCGTATTTTTCCTTGTCGATGGCGTTGAGAACGGACGCGGCCGAGAGCAGCGAAACTTCGTGCTCCCCACTGCGCCCGCCAAAGAGAATGCCGATGCGGAGTTTTTGCATAACGTAACGAAGCCGGAATCAAACACGGATTTTATTCACACCCTAACCGCGCAAATCCGTGTCTAAAGAATTTTTTTGCCGAACGCCGACAGCGCCAGCTCCACCGCCAAATCTGCTGTTCGGTTGTGCTCGTCGATCACCGGATTGACTTCCACAATCTCCATGCTCACCATGCGCCCGTGGTCGGCGATGATTTCCATC
>DATLKM010000264.1:0-29973 GCA_035538435.1 Binatia bacterium | reverse complement strand
GTCGGCCACGAAAATCAGCAGGGCGTCGGGATTGGGATTCTTGCAGTAGTCCTCGATGGCGGCGAGTTTCTCTTCATTGGATCCCCGGCCGAAAAGATTCTTCACCCCGCGCACGAAGAAGACCTGAAACGGCGCCATGAGAGAAGGGGTGCGGGCGCGATCGAGAATTTCTGCGAGATCGGTTTCGCCCAGATCGAATTCGGACAGACTGAATTCGCGGAGATCGGCGGGCACCAGGTGCTCCAGAATCGCATCGCGAAAGCGCTTGCGGAAAAAGGCCTCGTCGCCGACAAATACGTATGCCGGCCGCTGCTTGCGCGAAACAAGGTCGCTGACGAAACGGTCGGCTTGGGCGCAAGCGCGCAATTCAGTTCTCGGTTTTCAGTTGCCAGTTCTCGGTTGGAAACGCTCTGGTCGATGGCCGACGACGAGCGACCAACGGCCCCGCATCAAAAGCCTTCCAGAATATTCGACACCAGCGTCCGCGCGAAATCCTGTGACAGACGCCGGTAGGCCGGCGAATCTTCCTCAAAAAAGCTGGTCAGGTCCTGCGAAACCTCGTATTGTTCGCGAAACAGATAGGCCGGGTTCTGGTACAAAATTTTGCCCTGGCGGTCGGTGAGCGAGACGTTCATGCTCACCACGACCAGAATGCTGGCCGCCTGCCCCGTGGCTGAATTATAGGTGAGGGGCGACGACGAGGTGGAAAGAATCGTTCCGCGGAGGGTTGCATCGGCGGCTTCGCTGGAAGCATTGAGAATGTGGTAGTGCGTGCGCGTGGTGAACTCGCGCACAACCGACGCAGTCAGCATCTGCTCGATACGGTAGGTGTTGGATTGATTGACGAAGGCGGGGACGGCGATCGTCCTGACGTTCTCAGGGAGCTGAACGTTGTGCCCGGCCGTGTGATAACCGCAGCCCAGAGTTGCCGCCAGCAGCAGCAGCGCCGGAAAAACTCTCATTGAATCTTACCCAGCGGACGGGTCGCGATCATGCTTTCAGCGCACTCCACGGCGGCAATCGCCGCCAGGCGCAGATTGTCGGCCGCCGTCCACAGCCAGACTCCGTTGGGCCGTGAGGGTTCCTGCTTCACCGAAACCAGGATATTCGCCTGCCCGGCGGCGCTCACGTTGCTGGGCTGCAATTCTTCGCCGGCAGCGATCAAGCTGACATGATCACCGGCCAGGGCCTGTGTGACCTGCTCCATGGTGAGCGGATTCTCCATCTCCACAAAGATGGAAGAAACATGCCCGTGAAAGACCGGAGCCTGCACGGTTGTCAGGGCGGGCTTGGGCGCCCCGGTGCCGGCGATTTTTTCATAGTGCCGGCGAATTCGGCCCTCCAGAGATCCCAGCGAGAGCTGCGATTTCTGCCCGTAGCGGGAAACCAGATTAAAGGCGACCTGCTCGTCGAATACTTCTTTGGGCAGGGGCTGAAACGAAAGCAGATTCACCGTCTGCTGATGCAGTTCGTCCATGCCTTTCTGTCCCTGTTCGGAAGCAGGCTCGAAAATCGTGGCGACCACTTCGCGGACGATTCCCGCCTTGCGCAGGCGGAGCGTCAGCAGGGCCAGGATCACGGCCGCGGGATGGGCCACCACGCAGGGTACGGGTTGAAGATTGGGCTGCCACATCTCGCCGCGCTCGCGCTCAATCCACACCGAACGCACGGTCGACCCGGCTTCATCCTCCAGCGCGCCGGAAAGGTCGATGATGGCGCTGCCCGCGTCTCGGGCCCGTTTCCAGTTGGCGCGAGTGCCGAGGGCGTCGGCGGCAAAGAAAGTGAAATCCACGTTGGTGAATTGTTCGGCGCGCACGCTCTGGATGAAACTGATCTCGTCACCGCTGGCCTCAAGCTGGCCAATGGATTCGTCATCGTCCAAAAGCCGGACGTCGACGGCGGGAAAATTGCGCTCGTTCAGCATTTCCGCCACTTCTTTGCCCCGCAGCGTGGCCGCACCGACAATGGCGGCACGATAAAGCTGGCCGCGCGTGGAAGATGACGAAGGAGAAACCAGTTTGCCTGAAGTGCTCATGAAGTCTGTGACGCCTCCTTATAGGTTGGAGGCGGCCCCGGGTTGCGCCGCCGGAAGATCCACTGCAACCGCCAAACCACACCCGAGACCATATAGAGAATCGCGATGGCAAAGAGCATCGGCCCGGAGAAAGCTGCGATGCTGGCGACCAGCGCCGCCAGCAGAACGATCAGGCGGAAAGGATGGCGCGAGCGGAAGTCGATGCCTTTGAAGCTATAAAAACGCCATGTGCTGACCATCAGATATCCAACCGTGGCCACCATCGCGACCCAGGTCAGGGCCGTGTACCAGGAGTGGATGGGTTCGCCTTCCTGAAAATGAACCATGGCCGCGATCACGCCGGCGCCGGCGGGGATGGGCATGCCCACAAAATATTTCTTCCCCGGCCGGCCCGGGTTCGAAGGCTGGGGATTGCTGGTGATGTTGAAGCGGGCCAGGCGGCTGGCCCCGGCGACCAGGAACAGAAAACACGCAATGCCGCCGAGCTGCGTGAGCTTAATGTGCCAGACGGTCAGCAAAACCGGCGGCACGCCGTGAAAGCCCCAGGCCCAGGCCAACATCGCGGGAGCAACGCCGAAGGTGATTACGTCAGCCAGCGAATCGAGTTCCCTGCCGAAATCGCTGCTGGTTCCGGTCGCGCGCGCCACAAAACCGTCAATGCCGTCGAACAGAACGGCAAAGCCGATCCCGATCGCGGCGTGATCCAGGTGCCAATATTCAGTGGTGATGGCGTAATACAGCACCTGCACAATGGCGTAGAACCCGGCCGCCATGTTGCCGGTCGTGAACAATGAAGGCAGAATGTACATGCCTTTGCTCATGCGGCGCGGTCTGCGCTCGCCCTCCCGCCGAACTGGATTGGGAAGGTCCATCAGGAAGACCTCTCTGCGGAAGAATAGGTGGCGGCTCCGGCCAGTTCGGCTTTCACCGGCAGATGCGCGAGAATACTGGCGCCACCCTGCACATGATCTCCAACCCTTACCTGCAACTGGGCGTTGGCATCGAAGAGGACGTCTACGCGCGAACCAAATTTGATCAAACCCACGCGCTGGCCGCGTTCCAGCCGATCGCCGATTTTCGGATAAAACACGATGCGCCGCGCCAGCAGGCCCGCAATCTGCTTAAAAACCACCGTCTGCCCATCGCCTTCAACCGTCACAATGTTCTGTTCGTTCTGCTCGGCGCAGGCTTCGCTCATGGCGTTCAAGTACTTGCCGCGCCGATAGCGGACTTCGCGCACCACTCCGGAAACCGGCGACCGGTTTACATGCACATTGAAGACGTTCAAGAAAATGCTGATGCGGGCCCATTTTTTTCCGTCGATGGCAACGACGGAAGTATCGGTTACCTTTCCGTCGCCAGGTGAAACCAAGGCGCCAGGATCGGCGGGAATGACGCGTTCGGGATCGCGAAAAAACCAGAGAAAAAAGAACGCCAGCAGCAGGGCCGGAATCGCCCACAGGGGCGCGGCAAACCAACCGATCAGAACGGCGGCAACGATAAAGCCGAATCCGTAAAAGTATCCGTCGCGAACCATGGGGAAGTAGAAATCTATTATAGAGCAGGGTGTAAGACCATACGGCCCAGCGCGCAGGGGGCGGGAATCGCGAATCTAAATCGCAAGCCCAAAGAAAGAAAGGCGCTCACGGAGCGCCCCATGCAGATACAAAACTCCTCAAGCGGCGACCGCCGCTTACAGGTTGGCCAAAAATTAAGCTACGTGTGCGCCGAACTGCTGGCTATACTGCCGCTCAATTGACTGCATTTGATCTTTGAGCCGCAGCTTGAGTTTTTTCAGGCGGACTTCCTCGAGCTTTTCATCTTCGCTGAGGTAACGCTTTTGAGTGAGGGAATCAAGACGAGTGGAATACTGCAGGTGCTCCTGCGCCAGCTTGCGGAATTCATCGTGGCTGGTCAGGAGCGCGTCTCTCGGAGTCATCATCCAGAAGACCTCCAACCGGGATTTCAAGGCTAAAGTAACACGGCGTTAACATAACGGGCAATGCCCAAATGTGGTGCAGTCTCATTGTGAGAACGCGTTAAGAAAGAGGCAGTTTGCAAAGAATTGCATCCTCAACCGGGCCTGAATAATAGCCTGTGCGATGGCCCAGTTCCGCGAACGCGAGCCTGGCGTATAGAGCGCGGGCAGGAGCGTTGGATTCGCGCACTTCGAGGAAGATGGCGGCGGCTTTTGCCTCGCGGGCCAGGTCGATCAATTCACTCGCAAGATCCGCTCCGATTCCCTGCCGCCGGGAATTCTGTTCGACGACGATATTTTCGATCTCCCACTCGGCGTCAACGCGATGCGCGATGAGGAATGCGATCAACGTTGGCTGAGCTGCGGTTTTTGAAGATCGTTCCGCGACCAGGACAATTCGCGCGGCGGGAGCCTGGGAATCGCAAAAGATTTTTTCATACTGGCCGAGGGGCCAGTGGGCGGCGGTAGCAATTTGGCGTTCGAGCTCGATCAGGGCGGGAAGGTCGGCGGCGCTTCCGCGGCGAATGCGCCAATTACTTGCGGCTTTCGGCAATTTCGGCGTCCGTGCGGCGAATGTAGTTGGCTTCCAGTTGATCGGCCGTGAGGGTTTGGCCGGCTTGCAGTTTGCCCCAGCCCAGACGGGCGGCCTCCGCCGCGGAAAGCGGCGGTAAGGCGATCACGGTCAAATTGACGGCCCGGGCGGCTTCGGCCAGAGCGGCGTCAGGAGTCGCCACCGTCCAGCCCTTCGCCCCGGCCAGAAATTCATCGCGGGTCAAAAGGCGCTCCCGCTTTTGCGCCGCGTTTCCGGTCTCATATTCTCCGACGTAGACTTCATTCCGCCCGGCATCCAAGGCGGCCATGACTTTGCCGGATGCACCGCTGGCGAACACGCACACTTCGAGCAGAGAGAGGGCCACAATCGGTTTATCCAGCACCTCGGCGAGGGCCATGACTGCGGCAAGGCCCACGCGAAGGCCGGTGAACGAACCCGGGCCGGCCACCACGATCATGGCAGCGAGATCGTACCTGGTGAATCCCTGCCGGGTGAGTAAATCGGAGATTTGCGGGACCAACTGCGCGGAAAACGTTCCGCCCTCGATCGGCATGATGGCGACTACTTCGACTTCGCCGGGAGATCCCTTTACCGGAGCGATCGCCAGGGCGATGCTGCCGTTCTTGCCGGAAGTGTCGATGGAGAGAAGAAGCATGTTATGTCCCCGGATTAGCGATCGGGTGCTAGTGCGCCTGCACCAGTTCCATCAGCACGCCACCGGTGCTCGAGGGATGAACAAAAACGTATTGATGGCCGCCCGCTCCGGTTTTGATTTCGTCGGAAACCAGCCGCACGCCGTCTTTTTTCATGCGCTCGACCGCGGCGCGCAAATCAGGAACGCGCAGGCACACGTGATGCAAACCCTCGCCTCGTTTGGCGATGAACTTTGCGATGGCGGAATCGTCGGAAGTGGCTTCGAGCAATTCCAGCCGGCTTTCCCCTACCGGAACCATGACCAGCCGCACGCGCTCCTGCTCGACGGTTTCTTCGGGAGAAATTTCCAGGCCCAGCTTTTCGTAAATCGACTTGGCCGCCGCCAGCGACTTGACCGCAATGCCGAGATGGTCGATTTGCGCCATTAACGCGTACTCCAAGATGTCATGCCGAGTGCCCGCAAAGCGAGCACGAGGAACCTGCTTTTGGCTGCTTACAAAATCTTTCCCGTCTTGCTTTACGAAAGCTTTCCCGTCTTGCTTTACGAAATCTTTCCCGCAATTTCCTCTATCAGTGTATACGGATCGCGCTTGTGTTCGGCGACTTCCGCCGCCAGGCGGGCGAGGTGGCCATCGCTCAGCCGCGTGCGGGCGCGCTCCAGAAGAGTGTCGCGGAGCATCTCCACCAGCCGCTCCTGCCAGTTCTCGACTCGCTTGCTGAGGGCCAGATTTTCCTTCCCCAGAAACGCCTGATAATCGGCAATCGCAGTTGCCAGTTCTTCAATCCCTACGCCCTGGCTGGCGATGGTCTTCACCACCGGCGGAGTCCAGCCGTCGCGGCGCAGGGCCAGCGATTGCAGCGCGCGAATTTCTTTTTCCACGTGCTCGGCGCCATCGCGGTCGCTTTTGTTGATGACGAAAATGTCGGCGATCTCCATGATGCCGGCCTTGATGGTTTGCACATCGTCGCCCATGCCGGGAACAAGAATCACGACGGTGACATCGGCGAGACGGACAATGTCGATTTCATCCTGGCCGACGCCGACGGTTTCGATCATGATGAGGTCGCGGCCGGCGGCGTCGAGCACCGTGGCAACATCAGCCGTGGCGCGGGCCAGTCCGCCCAGCGAACCG
Source organism: Binatia bacterium (assembly GCA_035538435.1). Taxonomy (GTDB): domain Bacteria; phylum Acidobacteriota; class Terriglobia; order Terriglobales; family Acidobacteriaceae; genus Sulfotelmatobacter. The sequence goes on along the minus strand of DATLKM010000264.1, from coordinate 23,620 downwards.
CGTGTGGCCATGCTGCGAATGTAAATGCCGGGATCGGAAAAATGATCCTGCATACGGATGCGGTCGCCAAGAATTGCGCCGCCGGTGTAGGGGCTGGTGGGATCGACGGCGATGATGCCGACGGTACGATCTTCTTTGCGGTATTGGCGGGCGAGCTGATCGACCAGGGTGCTCTTCCCCGCCCCCGGCGCACCGGTAAGGCCAATAACACTGGCGTGGCCGGTGTGGGGGAAAAGAGCTTTGAGCAGATCGGCCCAGCCGGGGGCACGGTTCTCTACGATGGAGATGGCGCGAGCGAGAGCGCGCGGGTCGCCGGAGCGGAGGAGATCGATATGGGTGCTCGGGTTCAACCACTCAGTGTAAAGCAGGTGTGGGGAAGAGAGAATGGCAAGCTAGCCGTTGGCGAGAAGCAGTTGCCGTCACACCTCGCAGAGTTGCGTTTTTAAAAAGCGGAGTAAGTTTTCCCACTCTCGCGATGGTGCACGGATTCTCACGCCGCGGTGATACTTTTCGGCGGGATCGTCTGTGGCGAATCAAACCCGCCGTGAATCGGCACGCTTCGTTTCCCTGACCGTGGTCGCTTCATGGCGCCTGAAGTCTGGCGCGCCACTGCGCCGCTTGCTCCGGCTTGGACCATTGCGAGTACAGACCCACAATCTGTTCCCCGGCGGAGCGAATCCATTTCTTCTGCCTGGCCGGCATGCGCGATGCGCGTTCTTGCATGCCTTCATAGCCTTTCAGCAGTAGCGGCTCGGCTTCGGCATACCGTCGAAGACCGGCCAGGCTGGCGCCGAGAAAGGCCTGCGCCCGGTACAAGCCCCAGTCATCGTGGTTTCGCTTCTCCCGGATGGCCAGCGCCTGACGGAGGAGAACTTCCGCCTGCTGGTATTTGTGTTGCTTGGTTAAGTTCTGGCCCAGCAGTTCGCTGAGGTCGGCAACATCCGATTCAAACCCGTCCAGACGACGAAAACCGCGAAGCACATCCTGCCAGATCTGCTCTGCCCGCCCCAGTTCTCCTGCCGAGTCATAAGCCCATCCCAAAGCCGCTTCCACCCTGTAAATGTCGCCTGGGCTGGGTCCGGCGACGGCATGCATGTCGTTGACCGTCTTCTCCAGCAAAGAGATGCCTTCGGCCGTCTTGCCTTCCTCCACGTAGTCCTGGCCGAGGTAACTCTCTGCGCGGAGGGTATTGACATGCCGCGCGCCGTAGGCGCGCTCGTATGCCGCCTGCACTTGCGCGAACAGCTTCTCCGCCGGGGCGTAATCGCCTTCCCCAAACATTACTTTCGCAAGGCCAAACATTTCGCGGTTGGTGAACGGGTGATCGGGGCCGTACAGGCGCTGGTAGCTTTCCAGCCCTTTGGCGAGAAGCGCATGAGCTTCCGCATATCGGCTCTCGGTGATGTACAAGGCCGCGAGAGTATCGCTGCTGTTGAGGGTGTCGATATTGTCATAACCCAGACGGCGCGTCTGGACATCCAGCGCCTTCTTCGCCAACAGTTCCGCCTCGGCATATTTGCCGCTTTGAAAATACAACGACGCCAGGTTTTGCATGGCGACAACCGTCTGGGGATTCTCGGGGCCAAGCGTGCGTGATTCCGCTTCAAACACAGTTTTTGCCGCGGCTATGGCCGCGTCGTTTTCGTCCAGATTGATGGCGGCCTCGGACAGCAACATCAGGAAATCGAGGGTGCGGGGATCATCGGCGCCACGATTCGCCGCACTCAGTTCATAGGCCCGGCGAAAACGCTGTTCGGCCTCCTTGTTGAGGCCTAGCCCCATATAGGCTTTGCCGATGGTGCTTTGGATTTCGGATTCAACCAACGGCTGCTGCGCGAACCTTTTTCCCGCCCGATCCGCAGCGCGATCCAACAGGGATCGAACTTTGACGTCCGGATCGATTTTCGACTGCCCGCTATTTTGGGACTCTGGATTCGCTTGCGAAAGCAGGTCGTCCTGGAGAAACTGGTTCACCGCTTTGGCGACCGCCGCCTCCGCGTCGGCCCGGTCCCGCTGCTTGCGGGCGACAATACTTTGCCAGATGCTGGCCCCGGTGGCGACGGCAAGCACCAGCACGAAGGCACCCAGCGTAATCAGCGGAACGCGATAGCGGCGGGCGAACTTGCGGGCACGGTAGGCCACGGAGGGTGGAACCGCCAAAACCGGCTCATTATTCAGGTAGCGCTGGATGTCGCCGGCAAATTCGGAGGCGGAAGCGTAACGCCGCGACCGCTCCTTTTCCAACGCCTTCAACGCTATCGAGTCCAGTTCTCCGCGCAGTTGCCTGACCAATGCCTCCGGTTCGGTCTGCCGCTTGTGCGCCACCTCCGTGGAGGTTGCCGGATCGCTCCTGCTGATCCGGGTGCTGGGTTTGGGCGGTTCGTCCTGCCGCAATCTCCGCAGGAATTCTTCGAGGGCGATTCTTTGCAGTTCGATGGGCGGCGCACCGGCGAGCAACTCATAAAAAATAATTCCCAGCGAGTACACATCGCTGCGGGTGTCTACGTCCTCGCCGGTGGAACTTGCCTGCTCCGGACTCATGTATTCCCGTGTTCCCACCAACTCGCCCGCCCGGGTGAACATGGTTTCCATCGTCAGCTTCTGGGTCAGCGCCTTGGCTATGCCAAAATCAATGATTTTCGGGACGGGCTTGCCGTCGACCTCCGCCACCAGAATGTTGGAGGGTTTCAGATCGCGGTGGATTATGGCTTTCTGGTGAGCGTGTTGCACGCCTTCGCAGACCTGGGTGAGCAACTCGAGGCGCTGGCGGGTGCTGAGCCGGTGATTGTCGCAGTAGTCGGTAATGGGCGTGCCTGCCACGTACTCCATGACGAAGTAGGGCGCACCTTCCGGTGTGGAATCGGCGTCGAAGACTTTGGCAATGGCGGGGTGGTCCATCAGGGCCAGCGCCTGGCGCTCGGAGTTGAAGCGCGCTATGGCTTCGCGGGTGCTCATACCCGCCCTGATCAGTTTGAGGGCGACGCGGCGGCGAACCGGTTCCTTTTGCTCGGCCAGCCACACTTCACCCATGCCGCCTACTCCCAGCCTTCGCACCAGGTGGTACCGCCCGATCACTCTTTCTGCGCTGTCCGCCGCATCCAGGCTCATCGTGCGCGCAAGAGTTGAGTCGGCGGCCGTGGCTTCGTCAGGAAGATGGTTAGGAGGATCGTTTTGAGGCATCTTTGGCCAGATCAGATCGCAATGCCGAAACAATGGATGGCAGGCAGTATATACCCAGCTCGCAACCGGCGGGCCCGGTTGCGCGATTCGTGCGGATCCAGTTCCGACCGGGGCCCAAATCCGCGGAATGCCGGGCGGGGAAGCCGGGCGGCTGTAACCGGCCGACTGCATTTGCGCGCTAACTCCGGTCGAAGGTTATTCCTTCAGCAACTGCCGCGCGATCACGAGCCGCTGAATCTCGCTCGTCCCTTCGCCGATGGTGCACAGCTTGACGTCGCGGTAATATTTTTCGGCGGGATAATCTTTGATGAATCCGTAGCCGCCGTGAATCTGCACGCCTTCGTTTGCGCACCTGACGGCCACTTCGCTGGCGTAGAGTTTTGCCATCGACGACTCTAAAGTCGTTTTCAATCCGGCATCTTTCATCGAGGCGGCGCGCATGGTGAGCAGTCGTGCGGCGTCGATTTCGGTGGCCATGTCGGCCAGCTTCCACTGGATGGCCTGGAATTCGCCAATGGCCTTGCCGAACTGCCTGCGCTCCCGCGAATATTTCAGAGCGGCTTCGTAGGCTCCCTGCGCCATGCCCAGCGATAACGCGGCGATGGAAATACGGCCGCCATCGAGCACGCGCATGGCGTCGATGAACCCGTCGCCTTCCTTGCCCAGCAGATTTTCGGCGGGGATGACGCAATCTTCAAAAATCAATTCCGCCGTGTCGCTGGCGCGCAGGCCCAGCTTGTTTTCCTTTTTGCCGGGGCGAAAACCTTTTGTGTCTTTTTCGACGATAAAAGCAGAAAGTCCGTGCGTATTGGCCGCGCGATCGGTGACGGCGATGACCACGACGGCATCGGCATAGTGGCCGTTGGTGCAGAAAGTTTTTGTGCCGTTCAACACCCAAGTGTTGCCGCGGCGCTTGGCAGTCATGCGGGCGCTGCCAGCATCCGATCCGGAGGAGGGTTCGGTCAATCCCCATGCGCCGATGAATTCTCCGGTGGCGAGTTTGCCGACATATTTTTTCTTCTGCTCTTCGTTGCCAGCGAGGAAAATGTGGTTGGAGCAGAGCGAAGTGTGCGCCGCGACTATGATTCCGACCGATCCGTCCACGCGCGACAACTCTTCAACCGCAATCACATATTCGACGTAGCCCATGCCGGCGCCGCCGTATTCGGCGGGAAAAACCGTTCCCAGCAAACCCAGTTTGCCCAGTTCTTTGATGGTGGACATGGGGAATTCGCCGGCTTCGTCCCACTTCATGACGTTGGGCGCGATCTCACGCTCGGCGAATTCGCGCACGGTTTTCTTGAGCTGTTGCTGCTCGTCCGATAGCTGAAAGTCCAAGATTCCTCCAACAAACCACTGCGTTTCGATTAGACCATAGCGTTGCACAGGCGAGAAGTTACCGCCGGAGACAAAGTGGCGCCATAAGAAAAGCCGCATGAACATTGGGGATTGTTAAGGCGAAAACGCCTCGGCCAACCGACCGGATGGTAAGGAAAAAAGCATCTACGCGGCGGTCAGCGGACGATTTCTTCCGCGAGGATGAAGCGTTCGAACACTTCGTTCGAGAGCAGGCGGCCGCGGGGAGTGAGCCGAATGCGATCTTCGCTGCATTCGAGCAGGCCGTTTGAGACGAGGCCGGCGATGGTTGCGTGGTGGGGTTCGATGGCCTGCCCGCCGAAACGCTGGATCAGTTCTTGCAGATCGACGCCGCGGTTCAGGCGCAAGCCGAGAAAAAAAGCCTCCTCCAGCGCGGAGTGTTGGGTAACGACAGTATGCTGCAGGCGGGATCCTTGTATGAATTGCTCGAGAGAATCTGAGCCGGCAAAACGGATCGAGTCGGGTTCACCGGCTATCAAGGCCGGCAGCATCGAGTGCGCATCGACGCCAAAGCCCAGGTACGGCTGCCGCGTCCAATATTTCAAATTGTGGCGCGAGGCAAAATCCGGCCGGGCAAAATTGGAAATTTCATACTGCGCGATTCCGGCGGAATTCAGCTGCTCACAGGCGGCCTCGTAGAAATCCGCGGTTGATTCTTCATCCGGCACGAAGTGGGCATGATAGCGCGTGCCCCCGGCGATCAACTCGCGCCCCAGGCGCGAATCTTCATCGACTTCGAGCATGTACACACTCACGTGTGGAGCGCCGGTCGCGATTGCTTCCCCCAGCGAAAATTCCCAGCTTTCGGCGGTCTGATGGGGCAGACCGGCGATCAGATCGATGTTGATGTTGCCAATTCCGGCGTGGCGCAGACGCTGAACATCGGCCAGGACGGTCGCGCGGGTATGCAGGCGGCCCACCGCCGCGGCTTCCTGATCGACAAACGATTGGACCCCCAAGCTCACGCGATTCACGCCGCATTCGATGAGAGTTTCCAGCGTGGCATCGCTGATCGTTCCGGGGGCGCATTCGACCGTGATCTCAGCCTGCGGCTCCACATCGAAATGAATTCGCGCCGCCTCAAACAATCGGCGAAGTTGCACGGGATCGAGCAGGCTCGGAGTTCCGCCACCCAGATAAATCGAATCCGCAAGGCGCTCGCACTGCGCGCCCAGATCCTCTGCCGTCTGGGCAGCGTTTGCCATGTCTTCGCACACGCGCTCGATGTAGCGGTCAAAGCGCGATTTGGAAAATACATCGCTGGCGAAATTGCAATACGTGCACTTGGTACGGCAAAACGGCACCGAGATGTACAGGCCCATACCCACCCTTCGATTATCCCACCCACGGGCGCGAAATGTTCACCATCCGCAAGGCGTTTCGCGCAATCAAATACGCTAAGCTGTAAACGGCGCGCCGGGAGCGCCCTGTCTCTTACAACGATGGCTCAGGAAGAAGAAGTATTAGGCAAAGCCTACGACAGCCGCCTGATGGCGCGGCTGCTGAAGTATCTGCGTCCCTATCGCGGGGAAGTGGCGATTGCGCTGGTTTCGATCGTCCTGAAATCGTTTGCCGACGTGCTTGGGCCGTATCTGACCAAAGTTGCCATCGATCGCTACCTTGCGCCCACGCCGTCTGCCGCATCAGGCCTGTGGAGTTGGCTGAGCCCGCAGCCGCTGACCGGCATCGCGCAGATCGCCGCGATTTATGTCGGTTTGCTGGGGCTGACTTTTGTGCTCGAATTTCTCCAGACGTATTTCATGCAGTGGACCGGGCAGAAAGTGATGTTCGATCTGCGTTCGCAGATTTTCCGCCATCTGCAACGGCTGCATGTTTCTTTTTTCGATAAGAATCCCGTTGGCCGGCTGGTCACCCGGGTCACGACCGATGTCGATGCACTGAACGAAATGTTCACTTCGGGAGTGGTTTCGATTTTTGAGGACCTGTTTGTGCTGGTGGGAATTCTCGGGGTGATGCTGTGCATGAACTGGAAGCTCGCGCTCATCACCTTCTCCGTGCTGCCGGTGATCGTTTACGCGACCAAAGTTTTTCGCGACCGGGTGCGCGAATCCTACCGGCGGATTCGCGTGGCTATTGCCCGCATCAACTCTTATCTTCAGGAGCACGTCAGCGGCATGGTGGTGTTGCAACTTTTCAACCGCGAGCGCAGGGCGTACGGGCGCTTTTCTGAAATCAACCGCAGCCACATGGAAGCGTTCAAGGACCAGATTCTGGCGTATTCGGTTTATTACCCGCTGGTCGAAGTTCTCTCGGCGATTGCGATTGCGTCGGTCATCTGGTTCGGCGGCGGCGACGTGATGCGCAATATTCATGCCGGCAGCATTTCGGTGAGCTTCAATTGGAAGACACTGGTCTCGTTTCAGGTGGTCTCGGCGACGGCCACGCTGGGAGTGCTGGTGGCGTTTATTCAATACGCGCTGCGATTTTTCCGGCCGATTCAGGATTTCAGCGAGAAGTACAACATTCTGCAATCGGCCATGGCAGCCAGCGAGCGCATTTTCAAACTGCTCGATACGCCGGTGGAAGTGGTTTCGCCTGCGGCCGCGAAATCTCCGACGGGGCCGGGGAGAATTGAGTTCGATCACGTTTGGTTCGCGTATCGCGATGTGGCCGGCGAGGATCACGCCGGTGGAGGGGCGAACGCCCTCGCCCGTCCCGCGGATAGAAACGCGACAGGGTCTGCGGCTGCCGTTGGCGGCGCGTCTGCTCCCGACTGGGTGCTTCGCGATGTTTCGTTTTCCATTGAACCCGGGCAGACGGCCGCCATCGTCGGGCACACGGGCGCAGGCAAGACAACACTGATTTCTTTATTGTTGCGTTTCTACGACGTGCAGAAGGGCGCGGTGCGCATCGACGGCGTCGATGTGAAGGAGATGGACCTGGGCGACCTGCGCAGCCGCTTCGGCGTCGTGCTTCAGGATCCTTTTTTGTTCAGCGGGACGATTGGCGGCAATATCCGGCTTGGCACCGAGCGCATTCAGGATTCAGACGTCGAGGAGGCGGCGGAAGATGTGAACCTGCTGGAATTCGTACGCTCGCTGCCCAAGGGGTTTGACGAAGAAGTTCACGAGCGCGGATCGACATTGTCTACAGGCCAGAAGCAGTTGATCTCGTTTGCGCGCGCGCTGGCGCACGAACCGAAAATTCTGATTCTGGATGAAGCCACATCGAGCGTGGATACGGAAACCGAATTCCGCGTGCGCGACGCGCTGAACCGCATGGTCGAGGGACGAACATCGCTGATCATCGCGCACCGGCTTTCTACGGTGCAGCGCGCCGACAAAATCATCGTGATGCACAAAGGCCAGGTGCGCGAAATGGGGACACACCAGGAACTGCTGGCGCAGCGCGGGATTTATTACAAGCTGTACCAGTTGCAGTATAAGGACCAGGAGATTCCGCTGGAGGGCAGGCAGGAACCGCAATCCACCGTCAGCGGGGACGATTAGCCTTTCTGTACATTAGGGACTTCGGTCGGGTATACTATCTTTTCCGGGGCGCACCTATGCTGTTTATATCGTGCGCTCCGGACTATCTAGGGGCTCCTGCGGGAGCCCCAGTAACTTTTAGGGAAGCGCTTATGAAGCGCCATGCCGTTTTTGTGGACGCCGGGTATGTCTTCGCCCAGGGGTCTGTGTCCCTTCTGGGTAATAAGTCCCCTCGAACCCAACTCAAGCTAGATCTGGATGAGGTCATCGCTCAGCTGAAGAGCCTGGCCCTGGGGCAAAGCCCTGGAGTCACGCTACTTCGTATCTACTGGTATGACGGTGCCTGGAACGGTCCCACGGTCGAGCACCTCGCCATCGCAAATATGCCTGACGTCAAGCTGCGGCTAGGCTCGATCAACAGCGCGGGCGAACAGAAGGAGGTCGACTCGCTCCTTGTGACAGATCTGATCGACTTGGCTCGAAACCAGTCAATCTGCGACGCGACCATCGTGACGGCTGACACGGACGTAAGAATTGCCGTCCAAATCGCTCAGACATTTGGTGTCCGCGTGCACCTTGTCGGCCTCGAACCGAGCCGGGTTTCCCAGTCGCCGGCGCTGAGGCAAGAAGTTGATACTGTTTGCGAAATTTCCAAAGCAGATGTTGCGAAGTTCCTCGCGGTCGCCGCGGCAACGCCAACCAAAGTCTACGGCGGCCCGGGTAACCCATCCCCGCCCAGTCTGGGGACAACACCGAAAACCGCGTCGGTCAAGTCTGTCTCCCAAGTGATCGAAGAAGCGATTAAGCGGACGGCCGGCGCTCGAAGCGCACAAGACATCGCTCAACTAAAGGCTGCGTTGGCCGGATCTCCAACTGTGCCGACGGAATATGACCGCCTACTGCTTGCGAATTGCCGCACGCTGCTGCAGCGGGACCTCACTGGCGAAGAGCGCCGGGAGATGCGATCAGCCTTCAAAAAAGCGATCCTGGCTCTCTAGCTCAGGTGCGACCCGGTGCGCTGGGATGCGCGTTTGACTGCCCGCTCCTAAGCCTCTAGCATTTCTCCGTGCTCGGCCAAACCATTTCCCACTACAAGATCCTCGAAAAGTTAGGCGGCGGGGGCATGGGGGTGGTGTACAAGGCCGAGGACCTCAAACTGCACCGCTTCGTGGCCCTCAAGTTTCTGCCGGATGACGTCGCCAGGGACCCGCAGTCGCTGGCCCGTTTTCAGCGCGAAGCGCAGGCGGCTTCCGCGCTCAACCACCCCAACATCTGCACGATTTACGAAATCGACGAGCACGATTCGCACGCCTTCATCGCCATGGAATTTCTGGATGGCATGACGCTGAAGCACGCCATCGCCGGGCGCCCGCTCGACGGCGATACTGCGCTCGCGCTCGCCATCGAAATCGCCGACGCGCTCGACGCGGCCCACACCGAGGGCATTGTTCACCGCGACATCAAGCCGGCCAATATTTTCGTGACCAAGCGCGGCCACGCGAAAATTCTCGACTTCGGGCTTGCCAAGGTCGGCGCCACGCCCAACTCCTCCAGTTCAGCGGGCAACATGCAAACCATGGACGACGCGCACCTCACCAGCCCCGGCACCATGGTCGGCACGGTCGCCTACATGTCGCCCGAGCAGGTGCGCGCCCGTGAACTCGATTCCCGCACCGACCTGTTCTCCTTCGGCGCGGTGCTTTATGAAATGGCCTCCGGCGAGGTGCCTTTTCACGGGGAAAGCTCCGCGGTCATCTGCGAAGCGATCATGAACCGGGCTCCGGTTCCACTGGTGCGGTTCAACCGCGAAATCCCGCCGCGCCTGGAAGACATCATCAACAAAGCACTGGAGAAGGATCGCAACCTCCGCTACCAGCATGCCTCGGAAATGCGCGGCGATTTACAACGCCTGAAGCGCGATACCGAAAGTGGGCGAACTCCATTGCCTTCGGCCGATGCGTCCGATGCGCCTCGCCCGCAATCCCATTCGGGTTACGGAATTGCGGCTTCTCCGGCAGCGATCAGTTCCGCGGCCGCACCCTCCTCGGTTGCACCGGCGATATTTCCCTGGGGCAGGATCGCGATTGCAGCTTCCGCAATCGCCGTGCTGGCGGTCGCATTTTTCTTCTGGCAACACAAACCGTCCGCCGTTCCCGCCGCAACTCAATCCGCATCCACCACCATCGCTGTCCTTCCCTTCCAAAACCTCGTCGGCGATAAAGACACCGATTTTCTCCGCCTCGCCCTGCCCGACGAAATTGCCAATTCGCTGAGTTACGCCCGCAAGCTCTCCATTCGCCCCTTCGCCACCACAAGCAAATACACCCAAACCGGCCTCGATCTACAGCAAGTCGGCCGTGAAATGCACGTCGCGGACATTGTCACCGGGCATTACCTGAAGGAAGGCAATCAACTACAGATCACGCTTGAAGCCGTCGACGTGGAAAACAACCGCACGCTTTGGCGCGATACGCTCAGCGCCGCCGCCCCTGACCTGCTCGCCATGCGGAGCCAGATCACCGCCAAAGTACGGCAGGGACTCATTCCCGCATTGGGCGACACCACCGGCTCCTCCGACACAAGCACACGGCCAGCCAATGAGGAAGCCTACGACGTGTATCTCCGCAGCGTCTCCCTGCCCCACGATGCAACTCCTAACAAAGAGGCGGTGCGCATGCTTGAGCGCGCCGTGGGACTCGACCCCAATTATGCCCCGGCATGGCTGGAGCTCGGAATCCGCGAGTATTACGATTTTGCCTACTCGGACGGCGGAGAAGTGATGCGCCAGCGCTCTGACGCGGCCCTGGAGCGCGCTCTGGCACTCGATCCGAACCTGGCCTCCGCCGCGGGAATGCTGATCACGAATCGCGTGGAGAGGGGCGATCTGGCCCAAGCCTACCGGGCCGCCGACGATTTGCTGAAACGCCAGCCCGGCAATGCCAACGCCCATTTCGCAATGAGCTATGTTCTCCGCTATGCGGGGTTTCTGGACGAAGCGGCGCGCGAGTGCGACTCCGCCCTCTCCCTCGATCCAACCAACTTTGGCTTCCGGTCGTGCTCGTTCGTGTTTATGGAATTGGGACAGCCGGAACACGCAATCGACTTCCTGCGGCCGGACGCGGGCTCCCATTGGTACCGGAACAACATGGTCCGCGCCCTGTGGCGCGAGAACAAAAAAGCGGAATCGAGATCGCTTGTCCTGGAGACCCGCACGGATCCGGACAGCGGCATGTTTCTCAGTTGCATAGAACGCAGTTCAGGCCCGCCTTCGGCTGAGGAGAATCGCGACGCCGACAACCTGGAAAAACATTTTACGACTTATCCCGACGCTGAGACCCGCTATCTGCTTGCCGGCGACCTGGCATTTTGCGGGCACAAGGAAAATGCGCTGCGCATCATGAAATCCGCCATCGAGGGCAAGTATTGCGCGTATGTCGGATTGCAGAAGGATCCCATTCTCGCTTCGTTACGAGGAGCGCCCGAGTTCCAGGAACTGCTTAGCAGCGCCAGGCAGTGCCGGGACCAGGTCATCGCTCAGCGCGACCAACTTTCGCATTAAGTCGAGCTTACCGGTCCCATCAGAAACCTCTCGTACAATGGCACCGTGCAAATTTTGATCTCCGCCGGCGAAGCTTCCGGGGAAATGTATGGGGCGCAGCTCATCGACGCCCTGCGACGCGCTGCCGCGGAACGGACTGCGGAGCTTCGCCCCGCTGAACAGCCGGGGGCGGCTGTGCCTACATTCTTCGGCGTGGGCGGGGAGCGCATGCGCGCCGCCGGTTGCGATACGGTGGTCGACGCAAAAGATCTCTCCGTCGTCGGCATCACGGAAATTCTCAGCCACCTGCCGAAAATTTATTCGCTCTTTCACAAGCTGATCGCCGAAGCCGACAGGCGCAAGCCCGATCTTGCCATCGTGATCGATTCACCCGCTTTCAACTGGCGGGTGGCCCGGGAGATGAAAAAGCGCGGGGTTCCCGTGGTTTATTATGTCGCGCCGCAGTTCTGGGCGTGGCGGCAGGGGCGGGTGCGGCTGCTGCGTGAATATGTCGACAAGGCGCTGGTGATTTTTCCTTTTGAAGAAAAGTTTTATCGCGACCGCGGAGTCGATGCCACGTTTGTCGGGCATCCCCTGGCTGACCTGTCGCAGCCGGTCATCTCGCGCGAGAATTACGCCGCACAATTCGGTCTGGATTCTTTCAAATTCTGGATTACGCTGATGCCCGGCAGCCGGATGAAGGAGGTGCGGATGAACCTGCCGGCAATTCTTGAGGCGGCAGATTTGCTCGGCAAAGACTTCGCTTATCTGTTGCCCGTCGCTCCCACGCTGGATAGCGAATTTCTACAGGAATTCATCGGCGCGCGAAGTGTAACCCTGGTCCCCGAATCTCTTCCGGCGCTACATCACTCCCGCGCAGGAATTATTGCCAGCGGCACGGCGACCGTTGAGGCGGCCATGATGAGGACGCCTTTCGTCATGGTCTACCGGGTTTCGCCGCTGACCTACTTTCTGGGCAAGCCGCGCATCAAGGTTCCGCGGTTTGCCATGGTGAATTTAATTGCTGAGGAAGAAGTCGTCCCTGAGCTTGTTCAAGGCAATTTCACGGCGGCGAACGTGGCCGGCAGGCTGCGTGAGATTTTGCCGGACGGCCCTCCGCGGGAACGAATGCTGGCCGGCCTCGATGGGGTAAGAGAGCGCCTTCGCAGCCCAAATCAGGCGGGACTTAGCCCTGCCGATTTCGCTTCGCGTATCATTTTGAGTCTGACTGAGGCGAGTTAGTCAGGCTCGGGCGGCGAGTTTGCTGCCGAGATGCACGCGTTCCGTCTAATCCTTGTGCTCCCAGCATCTTTTAAGCGAAAATCAACATCATAGCGAATGGATTGCCGGTTTCTGGAGACTCTCCTGAATGCAGATTGGCCTTCGGCGCGCTGGCAGCGTCCTGTCGAGTTCCCTGTTCCTGCTGCTTTTTCTAAACCCCGGGCTCAAGGCGCGGGCGGCGGAAAAAGTCCGCTTGCGCGTGGATGATTACCAGATTCAGGCCGAACTGAACCCCCATCTGCACCAGATTTCGGCCCATGCCAAGGTCAAATTCACCGCCCTGCAAGATTTGAATACGGCGGTTTTCGAACTTCATAACGACCTGCGCGTCACGCGCGTGCTCGACGAGCGTAATCAGCCGTTATCCGCCGAACGCGTCACTCAGGATTCGACCATTCGGGTGCAGCTTCCCAGCGGGCTGGCCCGGGATGCTTCCACGACGCTCACTTTCGATTACGAAGGAAACCTTGAAACCGCCGACGACAGCCCGGTGCCCGGATTAAAGCTGGCATACATCGGCGACGATACCAGCTATCTGCTTTACGCGGGCCGCTGGTTCCCGGTCAGCGGATACGGCCTGAACCGCTTTACCTCGACCATCAACATAACCGTTCCGGCGCATATGCTGGTCGTGGGCAGTGGAAAAGAGACGGTTGTGGAGAATCCGCCTTCTAACAAGCCGAATTCCAACGGCCTGGCGACCAAGACATTCACCTTTGTCGACTCCAAGCCCAGCTTCCCCGGCACCATTGTGGCCGGAATTTTTCAGGAGTACAAAAGCGACGAGGCGGGGATGGATCTGCATGTCTACTTTAAGCCCGACCATCAAAAGTCCGCTCCTGAGTATACGAACACGGCGGTGCAGGAATTCACCTACTTCATCACCTTGTATGGTCTTCCGCTTTCTTCGAGACTGAACGTCGTGGAACTTCCCGCCGATACCGTGCCTTACAGCTGGGCGCCTGAGATCGCGGCGCTCGCGGGCCCATCCATCACTCCGAAAACCAACTATCAATTGCTGGCGCTGGCCATTGCGCACCAGTGGTGGGGAGTTTTGGTCAGCCCGGCTACGAAGGACGATTGGTGGCTCACGGACGGATTTTCGCGCTATTCGGAGGCGCTGTATGTAGAGAATGCCGCGGGCGCGGGTGGACTGGAAGAGCTCATTAAAGAGATGTCGGTCGGAGCCCTCGCCTACGATACCGTACCGCTCTCCAGCGCCAGCAAGCTTGATCCGTTCTCTACCGAGTTCCAGTCTCTTGTCACCGACAAGGGTGCGATGATTCTGCACATGCTGCGCTGGGTTCTGGGCGAGGACAAGTACAACAAAACCATGCGCGAATTTGCCGAAACTTACGCCGGAAAATCGGCCAGCATGGACGATTTCAAGGCCATTGCGGAAAAATATTACGGGGAGCAACTCACCTGGTTCTTTTCCCAGTGGCTTGATTCCACCGGCGCGCCTGAGTTCAAAGTAAAGTACACCACCTATCGACTGGGCGGCCCGCAGTCGGTCGCGCCCCCTTCCAAAGATACGCCCCGCCCGCCGGGTTTCCGGGTGACCGGCCAGATCTCTCAGTACCTCGATCTGTTCCGCATGCCGGTGGACTTGCGCATTGAGACCGACGGCCAGACGGAAGACAAGAAAATTGAGGTAGTCGGAACGAATTCGCCCTTCAGTCTGGAAACCTTCGGGCGGCCGAGACGGATTTCGATCGATCCCGATCACCACGTTCTGACCAATTCTTCCGATATCAAGCTGCGCGCTTCCATTGTTCGTGGGCAGGCGCTACAGCAGCAGGGAGATTTGGCGGCGGCGCTGGCGGAATTCAACAAAGCGCTCGACCTGAACAAGAACAGTTCCTTCGCCCACTACCGGATTGCGGAAGTGTTCTTCCTCCAGAGGAATTACCAGTCCTCGGCGAATTCTTATCGTGCGGCCATCAATGGCGATGGCGAACCGCGCTGGACCGAAGTATGGAGCCACGTGCAACTGGGCAAGATTTTCGATATCACCGGCCAGCGCGAACGCGCCATCAACGAATACCGGCAGGCCATTCAGACCAATGACGACACGTTTTCCGCTCTGGAAGAAGCGCGCCGCTACCTGCAGAAACCTTACGAGCGGCCCAAAAACACTCAGTAGGGCTTAATCGGGTTATGACCCTGAACCGAGGATGCGGTTCTTTCTCGTGCCCCCTGCCAGGCGGGAACCGGCTTTCGCGGCGTCGAATTCAAGGAGTTCTCCCCCCAGCCTGGGCTGGTCGAGTTGAAGCTTAAAACTTTTTCTTTGCGGGTTCGGGCGGCTGTGCAGCCGGGTCGAGAGCACAGGCTTCACTTCCCCGCAGGCCTCGAACTGCACTTTGCGCAGGTTTTCGTTTGAGCCGCGGGCGCCGTCAAGCCGGCGGAGCCTTCCCGCGAAGTGACACTTTTCAATCCTCTGGACCGCCGCATCCAGCAGACGGTCGAATTGTTTTCCGGATTGCGCGTCGCGCCCTTCGCGCAGCCGGACCTTCGTCTGTTCCGTGTCAAACCAGGTGCGATCGCGGCCCGATTCCTCTGCTCGCGCCAGGCGGCGTACCTCGCACAGGTGAGCACTGACGTCGACGGTGGAATTGCCGGCGCGCTTGTGGGTGCGGTAGCGAGCGAAGGCGGATTCCTCGATGCGGCCGTGCACACCGGCCTCTTCGAAGGCTTCCAGAGCGGCCGCCTGCGCGTGAGTCAGTCCCCGTTCGGCGCGGCCTTTGGGAAAGGTCCATCGCCGCCCGGCGCTGGTGCGCACCAGGAGAAATTCAATCTCGCCATCGCGCAGGCGGTAGCAAACCGCGGCCGCCTGTTGGCAGTCGGAGAGCTTTTGCAGACTGGTTATCTGGACACGGGGGGTACGCCTTCTGAAAGGGGAATCCGGCAGCTTTGCCACGGCACGCATGGGAAAAGAGTGCAACACGGGGAAGCTTCTGCCAAGAACACAGTTTGGTTCTTGCGGCGCGTGCCGCGGGAAGAATCTTTCTACTCACTTGCGCCGGCCTGCTCCCAGCATTGACCATTTGCGGAGAGGTCCAGGAGACATCCTTGCACCCGATGCATTGCCTTCGCTGTAACCGCGAAATTGCGCCCGGACAAAAATCGGTCGCGCTTTACATGTTCACGCAGACGGTGGGAATCAAGCCGCGGCAAAAGTCGGCCGCCCACCGCATTTCATTTTGCCCGCAATGTTCCGTGTCGCTGGCCATGGGCCCGCCGCCAGAAGGCGCGCTGAACATGGCGGCCTGGGACATGATTCGCGACATCGTCGGCTCCGATCCCGCGCTGAACCAGGCAGCGTGGGAGGGCCTGAGCGGAATATTGGGTCTGTTGCCGGCGACCGGAACGGACGGGGCATCCGGCAGCGCGAATCGGGGCGGATTTTTTGAATTCTGAAAGGTGCGGCGTTCTACTCCGCCCGCAGAATCATGACTTCCGTCGCTTTGATCAAGGCGATGGCGGTCTGGCCGGCTTTCAGGTGCATTTCCCGCGCGGACGTTGCCGTGATGATGGAAGTGATCTGCTGTTCGCCGATGGAAACCTTGACCTCCGCCATTAATCCGCTGATGCGCACCTGATCGATTCGACCCACCAGTTGATTTCTTCCGCTTACGCGCCGCTGCGCTTCGCTCCGTTCGGCGGCATTCTTTCCCCGCGAGCGAAACAGCAACCGGTCGATCTCGGCCTGTGGAATCAGATGGTGGCCGCCGGGCGTGCGCACGCTCTTCAGCTTCTTTTTGTAAATCCACTGCTTGATGGTGGCGAAGCTGATACCGAGTTGTACGGCGGCATCGCGCGGCTTGAGCATGGCTTCGCCGCCGCGGACTGGGGTTGCTTTTCTCATTGGGCAAGAATCCTAACCCGGAGCGCGTTTGTTTGTCATCCGGAAAGCGGATGCGTCTCCGGATAGAAGGCGATGCATAAAATTCGCATACCATGGCGGCACTGTCTTAAACACGATGGGGAAGCGCAGGATCGGGAGTCTCGGCGCGTTTACTGCTGGGCCGGCGGCACATCGAAGCCGTACCTCTTCATGGCGTCTGCCGCAGCAGGGGTCTTGATGAATGACAGGAACTGCCTGGCAGCCCCTTTGTTCTTCGAGGAACTAAGAATGACGCACGCCTGCTGGATGGCAGGATAATCACCCGCTGGAACTTCAAAGTAGCGTCCCTTGTCCTTCATGTTTGGAGACAAGGCCAGAGACAGCGCCACCACTCCCACGTCGGCTGATCCCGACATGACGAACAGGGCGGTCTGTGAGATATTCTCGCCGAGCACAAACTTGTCTTTTACCTTGTCGTAAATTCCTTCCTTCTGCATCGCGGCCACGGCGGCTTGTCCATAGGGGGCATGCTGCGGGTTGGCCACACCAATTTTCCTGATCGAAGGGCTGAGAAGCGAGCGCAAGCCGGAACTTACATCAAGGGTCGAGCCTTTCAAAACCCAGACCACAATCTTCCCCTTCGCGTACTCGTAATAGCTTCCCGGTTCGGTCAACCCGGCGGATTCCAGCTTCTTTGCATAATCGAGATTGGCTGAAAAGAACATGTCGAAAGGTGCGCCGTTTTGAATCTGCTGGAAGAAGTTGCCCGACGAACCATAAATCAGTTTCACTTCCTTCCCAGTCTCCTTCTGGAATTGAGCTGCAACCTCTTGCATGGCGAATTGAAGGTCGGCAGCGGCGGCAACGGTTATGGATTGTGCCGCACAGAATTCAGCAATGCAGATTACCGCGACCGCCGCAGCCAGATTTCGTGTTCGTTTGCTCATGTTGCCTCTTATCGCGGTCTATAGTCGACCAATGCCGATCTCAGCCGTTTCCCTGGAGCCAATCGCATCGACGACAAAATCCCAATCAACGCAGCCGGGTCCGCGTAAGTATAGCCTACAGTCCTATTGGGAAACATATGAAATCGTCCAGTTCTGGACAACAGAATCGTATTTCATGTACACTTTCGGCTCTGTCCCCAAACCATTGATTTGACGAGGTCGAAAATGCGCGGCGCTTATCTGGTTATCGCAGCGGCTGGCTTTTGTCTTTTTTCATCTTTGACCTTTGCTCAGGAAAAAACACCCGACCCCTGCAAGACCGGACACGAACTGGCCACTACCGATTGCACCCTGACCTGGCACGGCATCACGGTTTATGGCGCATATGACATCGGCGTGGGTTGGGTCAGCCACGGCTTGCCGGAGAACGGCTACAACTATGAAGGCGCTTCGCTGGTGAACCGCAATGGCTACCAGCACCGGTTCCTGATCGCGCCGAACAACCTGCAGCAGACGGGCGTGGGCATTCGGGGGAAAGAAGAGTTTCGGCCAGGATGGGCGGTTGTCTTCAATGCTTCTACGGGAATCAATCCGCAGTCGGGCCTGCTGGCCAACGCATCGGAAACCGACATCATCAACAATGGCCTTCCCCGGGCCAGCTATTCGTACGCCATCGACGGCGCACGCGCGGGCCAGCCTTTCAATGACGAAATCTATGCCGGGGTATCGTCCGCCCATTTCGGCACACTGACGTTTGGCCGCCAGCGCTCGCTCGGCACCGACGCCATGCTGCAATACGATCCTGTCAGCGGCGGCTATGCCTTTTCCTACATCGGCTATAACGGCACCATGGCCGGTGGCGGCGACACCGAGAACAGCCGCTGGGACGACGCCGTGAAATATCGCGTCACCTACGGCCCAATCCATTTTGCGGCGATGTACAAGTTTGCCGACGGTTCTGCGGGTTGCTACTCACCCGCCGCAGGCTGGACGGCCACCACCTGTACGCCGGAATCGGCGCACAACAACGCCTATGGACTCGATCTCGGGGGAACATCCGGCAAGTTTTCGGCTGATCTCGTCGCACAGCACTACAATCAGGCGATCAGCGTGTTGAACCCTTTGCTGGGGCCGCAGAGTCTGTCTGCGCCCTATCAATCGACCACCGACAGCATCAATACCAATCCCATCAACGGAGGGGCCGGCCTGGGGCCCAATCTGATCGATCCGCAAGGCACCGTGTATGGCATTGTGACCGACAACTATGGAGTTATGGCCGCGGCCAAGTACGCCTGGGACCCATTCAAGTTTTTCGTGGGCTACGAATACATCTGGCAGAACAATCCGAAGAACCCGTTGGGTGTGGGCGCTTCGGACCAGGGGGGCTACATCATAAGCGGAGTCGAGGACAACAATCTTGATAATGAAAAGCTGGTAAACATCTGGTGGGCGGGAGCAAAGTACACCTATGCGAAGAAAACGGACTTCACTTTCTCCTGGTATCAACAGCGGCAAAATGACTTCCGCAGCCCGGCGAGCGCCTGCGCGCCAGGAAATATGCGGAGTTCGTGCGCGGGCACGCTCAACGAAGGGTCGCTTTATGCGGATTATCACTTCACCAAGCGCTGGGACGGTTTTCTGGGAATCGCGTATTCGTGGGTGAGCGGCGGCCTGGCCATCGCCATCCCCCACGGTCCCGGCGTTCCCTACAACTCGAACAATAATTGCGCGCCCACGGTGGGGACGCGGTTCGTGTTCTAGTTCACGCGCGCTGGCTCATGCTCATCTAACGAAGAAGGCGTTGGAAACGGGGGATCCGAGCGTAAAGCACGAGATCAGATTTCAGGGATCTGTTCCCGGCGCAGTTAAGCCCGCTTTGCGGTTTTGTATGAGGCGCTGCATCCACCAGAGCCCCGTGACCGGAGATCTTCCTCAGATTGCCGGTGTTGTAGCCTGTCGCCGGCGCTGCTCGCTGGCCTTCATGATCCCGCTCAGGTCTCCTGCCGGCCGAATTTCGAAAATGTTGCCGTACTTCAGCGCCGGATGCTGCGAGATAAGCTGCACGGCATGATTCATGTCGCGCGCCTCGAGGATTAAAATGCCACCGAGTTGCTCCTTGGTTTCTACGAAGGGACCGTCCGTGGTGGCGACCCTGCCGTTCTTCCAGGACAGGGTCAAGGCGGTTTCCGTGCCCTGAAGCGCTTCCCCGCCGCTCCAGTGCCCGTTGCCGCGAAGATGATCGTCATAGTCAAAGCAGGCGTCGAACTGGGCGTTCCGCTCGCTGTCGGTCATGGCTTCAAATTTCGCTTTGTCGTAATACCCGAGACAGATGTATTTCATTTCTTCTCCTTGTGCCTTTCGTCGCTGTTCTTTTCTGAGCGTGAACAGGCCTCGCAGCCTTCGCAGATTTGTCCGTCATTCTTTCGAGTAACGAAGCAAGACGCTACCCGATTTAAAAAGCTTCGATTCAACAAGTTTTAATTGCAATTTCTGGGGCAGGCTGACGCCTTCCATCAACCGTCTCCCTTCTCCCGC
The DNA here is from genome assembly GCA_035538435.1 of Binatia bacterium. GTDB lineage: Bacteria > Acidobacteriota > Terriglobia > Terriglobales > Acidobacteriaceae > Sulfotelmatobacter. The sequence continues at coordinate 3,466 of DATLKM010000264.1, read as the reverse complement.
AATGATGGGCCCAACCATAAAACGAAACTCATCCACCAGGCCAAGCTGTATGAGTTGCGAGGAAATGTCCACGCCGCCGACCAAAATATTCTTGCCCGGTTCCTGTTTCAATTTCACGATTTCGTCGCGAAGGTTGGTACGAACGATTTTCGTGTTTTTATTTTCGGCGCGATCCAGCGATCGTGAGAAAACAATTTTGCGGGTGGAGTCAAAGGCCCGGGCAAATTCGGTATCGGCTCTTGTAGCAGAGGAATCTTTGAGGACGTCAGGCCAGTAAGGGACCATCAATTGATAGGTTTTACGACCAAAGACCTGCACGTCAGCTTCCTGGGTGAGGCGGGTAAAATATTCAAGTTTTTCCTCATCGACGGCTTGTTTGGTGTGGTCAACGCAGCCGTCTAGAGTCATGTTGATGGCGTAGATGAGGTTTCTCATTGGATTGTCCGTTCTCCTGTAATATGCCGCTGCTTATGAGAGTGCGAGGCCTTGGGCTGCGCCCGGTCGCCCGTCCTCTCGGTCGTTCACCTTATAGTCGTCGCCCCGGGAAAAAATCGACAAATGGGGCGAACTGTTTTTGGGAAAACTGAATCTTAAACCTGAATCCCAAGATCACTCGCAATAGAGGTGCACCATGAACCAACTCGACTCCATGCTGGAACGCAACAAAGACTTCGCCGCACGCCAAGCTGCCGCGGGCGCGCTCATGCCGTCGCTTCCGCGGGCGCTGCCGAACGCAAGAGCGATCATCATCGGCTGCGCCGACATGCGCGTGGATCCGGCCCACGTGCTTGGGATTGAGCCCGGCGAGGCGGTTGTCATCCGGAACATCGGCGGCCGAATTACCCCGGGCTTGCTGGAACAGTTGGCTATGCTCGGGCGAATCGGCGCGGTCGCCGAAGCGGTGGCCGGAGGCGGCGGGGAGTTTCACCTGATCGTGCTGCAACACACCGACTGCGGCATTACGCGCCTTGCCGGCGACCCCGCCATGCTGGCGAAATATTTTCAGATCCAGAATAACGACCTCAAAGCAAAAGCCGTCACCGATCCTCGCGCCGCGATTGCCGGCGACGTGGCTTTTCTGCGATCGATTCCCGCATTGCCGGGAGACTGGCTCCTCTCCGGCCTCATGTATGACGTGGCCACCGGACTGGTTGAGATCGTGGTGCCGCCGGCGCAGATTCGTTCCGCTCGGGCCGCATAATCGAGCGCAGGAATCTTCACTATGCGCATCGGGAAAGATCAACGGCAGACGCGAGCTCCAACAAGCGCTCGCGGAAGCCTTGATCTTTCTCATTGCTTGTCGCCGAACTTTTCCATGATTTTCTTCTGCACCTCTGCGGGAAAGTCGCTGATGTCGAACAACCGGCGCACTTCGATCATTTCGCCGTCGTTTCCGGGGATGCGCGAGGCCCACTCGATTGCATCTTCGCGCGACTTCACGTCAATCACCCAGTAGCCGCCCATCACCTCTTTGGTTTCGGCAAACGGGCCGTCGGTAACGGTTGATTTTCCGTTTTTGAAGGTGACGCGCGCGCTCATGGTCGCGGGCGGGGTCAGGCCGTCGAGGGCGAGCAGCACGCCGGCACTCTGTAGCTCGCCGTTGTACTTCCCCATTCGGTCCATGTCTTTGAGGTCGGGTACGGTACCGGCTTTTGCGGTTCCGTATTCTTTGGGAAAGATAATCATCATGAAACGCATTGAGTTCTCCTTAATGGTTGGTTGTTGAATGGTGCTTTCTTATTTCGCGTGGGTTGCCGGGGCTTCGGTTCCGTCGGACCAGCGTTGCACGCCGATTACGAATTCGGTCAACTGCTCCCGGTCGTCGCTCATAGCCATGACGGGAGAACCCGGAAGGTTCGCTCCCCAGATTACGGGGTCGGTGTGCGAAAAATAAAACATGAGATGCGAAGGCCAGTGTGGGATAGTGTCGCCGCCGTATCCCAGCTTTGACATCATGAAGCACATCGCCCCGGCTTCCATCGGGGGCAGTTCTTTTTTGTCGCCGGCGGTCCCGACCGCAGAAAAGATGGCTTCGTCCACCTGAGCTTGCGTGCGCCCGGCCAGGATCAAGCCGGTCCTCTTTATGTTGCGCAGAAGGAGCGAATGCGCGGCGGCCGCGTTATAACAAATCGGCGTCCGCACCTTCGGATTCCAGAAATCAGCGTCGGGTGCGGAAGTCCACGAACGCTCCACGATGCACACGAAACCATTCTTGCCTTTGACCGCCGTTTCGAAACCATGAGGCCCAAGAACCATGACATTGGCGTCGCGGGAAATGGATTCGGGCGCGGCGGTGCGGGCCAGGGCGATTTCTGCGGCTTGGTCCGTCATGAGGTATTGGTCGAGCGGAGCCATTTTCAGATACGGGGTTGCGGCTTGTTGTGCCATCGCTGAGTATGCCGTAGCTAGCACCACCAGAAGTGCGAAGCTTTGCATAGCGAGGCTGTGAATTGTGCATGCCCCAAATTTCTTTCTTGGCATTTGTGTTCCCTCCTGAAAATGAAATGTCATCGTGAGCGAGGCGTTTTTTGCCGAGTCGAAGAACCCGGGCGAGCCGCGCGAGGCGCCGTGCGTTATTGCGACGCAATAATCGCACGTTTGGCTCGCTTCCTTGCGCGCCGGATCGTCTACGCTCTCGACCGCTCATCCTATAGTCGTGGTGCAGAGGAAAAATCGACAGCGGAAGGAAATCTTTTTTTAGGGATGTTTGGACTACGGCGGGGCCGGGTGGCTATTTTCCTACCAACGGTTGCCCCACCCCTTCGACGCGCTTCGCTTGCTCAGGGCAGGCTCTTCCCGCGTTTTGTGCGGGAGGGTGGGCCTTGACGTCGCCGCCGCCACTTCCAGCCGCTCCCGCTTCCGCGCGGTCCACTGTGATTCAATCCCCACGACTCCCTCGGCGCCAGTGGCATAGTGAGCGAAGCTGCTCCACTTCCAGTCCTCGGGACGTTCGGCCAGCCCACGGCTCACGGGATTGCGATGAATGTACCGCAGCTTCTCAATTCGCTTCGCCTCGGTCCAGACGGGAAAGTCGTAATAGCGAACCTGCCAGAACCGGTCCGGTTTTCCCACCCTTGTCGCGTTTTGTGCGACAGGGTGGGCTGTCGGCTTCAACTTTCGTGAAGTGATTTGCTTCAGCATCTGAATCACAAGCGAGAGCTTCCCGCGTTCCGGTTCGCTGACCAGCAGGTGGACGTGCTCCGGCATGACCACGTATCCGGTAACGAAGCAGCCATACCAGCGGCGGACATGTTCCAGCTCGCGCTCAAAAGTATCTTTAGCTAGCGGAGAGTCAAGCAGATTCATCCGCCGATAGCAACTGAAGGTGATGAAGTGCAGACAGCCTTGATTCTGATAACGAACAGGCTTGACGTGCATACATCGCCGATTCTAGTCTGCGCGAAGGCCCACCCTCCCGCAAAAAACGCGGGAAGGGTGGGGCAACCCCGTTTTGGGAATCATCGAA
>DATLKM010000263.1:0-13138 GCA_035538435.1 Binatia bacterium | reverse complement strand
GCTGCGCACCAGCATTTCCATTGACCGCGACACCGCCTCGCGCCTCGGCATTCTGCCGCAGGCCATCGACAATACCCTCTACGACGCCTTTGGGCAGCGGCTGGTCTCGATCATCTTCACGCAGTTGAATCAATATCACGTGGTGCTGGAAGTCGCCCCCGGCTTCGCGCAGCAACCCGACGCGATCAGCAACATTTATGTGCGGCCGGGCAGTGCCACGCCAACCACCGGCGCGCCTACCGCAAACGCTGCCACGGCGACGACAAGCGGGAATCCCGTTCCCATTTCAACCTTCACCAGAATGCGCACCGTCAACACTCCCCTGGCGGTGAATCATCAAGGCCAGTTTCCCGTGGTCACACTGTCGTTCAATCTTGCGCCCGGCGGGTCGTTGGGAGACGCAACCCGCGCCATTCAGGAAGTGGAAAAAGAAATTCAACTTCCCCCCAGCATTCACGCTTCGTTCCAGGGAACGGCAGCGGCTTTCCAGAACTCTCTCGCCAGCGAGCCTTTCCTGATTCTTGCCGCCATCATCACGGTTTACATCGTGTTGGGCGTTTTGTATGAAAGCTACATTCATCCCATCACGATTCTTTCCACGCTGCCCTCGGCCGGCGTGGGCGCGATTCTCGCGCTGCAACTTACGGGAAACGATCTGACCGTGGTGGCTTTGATAGGAATCATCCTGCTGATCGGCATCGTCAAGAAGAACGCCATCATGATGATCGATTTCGCGCTGGAAGCCGAGCGCGAAGAACACAAACCGCCGCAGGAAGCGATTTATCAGGCCTGCTTGCTGCGCTTCCGGCCAATCATGATGACCACGATGGCGGCGTTGCTGGGCGGATTGCCCCTGGCTCTGGGTTCCGGCACGGGTGCCGAACTGCGGCGGCCGCTGGGCATTACCATCGTGGGCGGCTTGCTGCTCAGCCAGCTGCTGACGCTTTACACCACGCCCGTGGTTTATCTGTGGTTCGACCGGCTGGCGCAGCGCTTCGCCAAATACAACATCGGCAACGAAATTCCGCGCCAGGCCCACCCGGGAGAGGCTGCCGGAGACTAGTCCATGAGTATCTCGGCTCCATTTATCCGGCGTCCCATCGGAACATCGCTTCTGGCCGCGGCGCTGCTGCTTTCCGGGATACTTGCCTTCGACTACCTTCCAGTCGCGTCGCTGCCGCGCGTCGATTTTCCCGTAATCAGCGTGGGCGCAAGCCTGCCCGGCGCCGATCCCCGGACCATGGCGTCCGCGGTGGCAACACCTCTCGAGCGCCAGTTCGGCCGCATCGCCGCAGTCAACCAGATGACTTCCTCGAGTCAGCTGGGGTCGACCAGCATCACCATGCAGTTCGATCTGAACCGCAATATCGACGCGGCGGCGCGAGACGTGCAGGCCGCCATCAATGCGGCCCGCAGCCAGCTTCCGCCCAACCTGCCCAGCAATCCCACGTACCGGAAAGTGAACCCCTCCGATTCGCCGATTTTAATTCTGGCCTTGTCATCGGACACCGTCCCTGTACCGCAGATGTATGACGTGGCCGACTCTATCCTCGCGCAGAAGCTGTCGCAGGTCAGCGGGGTGGGCCAGGTTTTTGTTTGGGGCTCGGCGCAGCCGGCAGTCCGCGTCGACGTCAATCCCATGCTGCTGAACAAGCTGGGCGTCGGGCTGGACACGGTCCGCAACGCCTTGAACGAAGTCAATTCGAACGGCGCAAAAGGCTCGGTGTCAGGCAACGGCAGAACATATTCCTTCGCCGACAATGACCAATTATTCAAAGCCGGCGAGTACAAGCCGCTGATCGTCTCCTATAACAACGGTGGAGCGGTCCGGGTTTCCGACGTGGGCGACGTCCTCGATAGTGTTGCTGACGTGCGCAACATAGGCCTGGCCAACGGCAAGCCGGGAATTCTCATCCCCATCTTCCGGCAGCCCAATGCCAACATTATTGATACCGTCGATCGCGTCCGCGAAGTCATGCCGTTCCTCCAGTCGTCGATTCCACCCGCCATCAAGCTCACGGTTGCGCTGGATCGCACGGTCACGGTGCGGGCGTCGGTAAAAGACATCGAGACGACCCTGTTGATTTCGATTTTTCTGGTCATCATGGTCGTGTTCGTTTTTCTGCGCACCGTGCGGGCCACGGTCATCCCCAGCGTCGCCGTGCCCATGTCGCTGATCGGGACCTGCGGGGCCATGTATCTGCTTGGCTACAGCCTGGACAATCTGTCGCTGATGGCCCTGGCTATCTCGACCGGATTCGTGGTGGACGACGCGATCGTGGTGCTGGAGAACATTACCCGCTACGTGGAACAGGGCATGAACGCGGTGCAGGCGGCGTTCAAAGGCGCCGCTGAGATTGGCTTTACCGTCGTCTCCATGAGCGTTTCGCTGGTGGCGGTTTTTATTCCGTTGCTCTTGATGGGCGGAATCGTGGGGCGGTTGTTCCGCGAGTTTGCCGTCACCCTGAGCGTGGCCATCGGTGTGTCGCTCATCGTTTCCCTGACCGTGACCCCGACCATGTGCGCGAAGTTTCTGCGCGGCGAAAAGAAGGAAGAAAAGCACAACCTGTTCTACCGGGCCAGCGAATGGTGCTTTGACGGGATGCTTTCGGTCTATACCCACTGTTTGCGCTGGGTCCTCAGGCACCAGCCGCTGACCCTGATCGTAACCATTTTGGTAGCGGTCCTCAGCGTTTTCCTCTACATGATTGTGCCCAAAGGGTTCTTCCCGCAACAGGACACCTCGCGCATCGGAGGGGCGGTCATGGCGGCGGAGGACACGTCGTTCCATTCGATGAGCGGGAAGATGCGCCAGTACGTTGCCATCGTGATGAAGGACCCGGCTGTCGATACGGTGGTCGGGTTTGCCGGCGGCGGTTCGCCTTTGAATCAGGGACGGTTCTTCATCATGCTGAAGCCGCTCGAGCAGCGCGGTTCCTGCAAGAAGCAGCATTTCTGGCAGACCTGCCACTATGCCACCGCCGACGATGTCATCAATCGTTTGCGCGGAAAGCTCGCGGTGGTGCCGGGGGCCACGCTGATCATGCAGTCGTATCAGGACCTGACCATCGGCGGGCGCTTTGGCAACGCGCAATATCAATACACGCTGCAGAGTTCAAATCTGGACGATTTGAACGCGTTCGCTCCGCGGCTGTTGGAAAAGCTGAAAGCCCTGCCCCAGTTGCGGGACCAGAATTCCGACCAGCAGGACAAGGGCCTCGAGGCCAATCTGGTAGTCGATCGCGATACTGCCAGCCGCCTGGGCATTACGGCGGCGACGCTCGACAATGCGCTGTACGATGCTTTCGGGCAACGCCAGGTCTCGACCATGTATGCGCCGCTGAATCAATATCACGTGGTCATGGAGGTCGCGCCGCAGTTCCAGCAGACGCCCGAGGCGCTCCAGAATATTTATCTGCGTTCGACCGCCGGAACGCCTGTCCCGCTCTCCGCGTTCACCCGCTACGAGCCCTCGAATACGCCCCTGGCCGTCAACCATCAGGGTCAGGTGCCTTCGGTCACGATTTCATTTAACCTCGCGCCGGGCGTTTCCCTCGGCGAGGCCACCCAGGCCATCGAAAATGCCCAGCGCGAGATTGGAATGCCGGGCACTGTCGAGGCCAGTTTTCAAGGGACGGCGGCAGCCTTCCAAAGCTCGCTTTCGAGCGAACCGATTCTGATTCTGACCGCGCTGGTTACCGTTTACATCGTGCTGGGTATGTTGTATGAAAGCTATATCCATCCGATCACTATTCTTTCCACACTGCCTTCCGCGGGCGTGGGCGCGCTGCTGGCCTTGCTGCTCACCCACAATGAACTCAACGTCATCGGGACTATCGGAATCATCCTGCTGATCGGGCTGGTGAAGAAAAACGCCATCATGATGATTGACGTGGCGCTGGAAGTGGAGCGCAACGAGCACAAGAAACCGGCAGAGGCCATTTATGACGCATGCCTGCTTCGCTTCCGTCCCATCATGATGACGACGATGGCGGCGCTGCTGGGCGGCCTTCCGCTCGCGCTGGGAACCGGTACGGGATCGGAATTGCACCGCCCGTTGGGCATCACTATCGTGGGCGGATTAATCGTCAGCCAGGCGCTCACGTTGTTCACCACGCCCGTGATCTATGTTTATCTCGACCGCTTGCGCATGGCTCTGAGCGGCGGCCCGGATCCGTCTCTGGCCCACAGTTCATCTTCTTCGCCCACGCCAAGCCCCGCGCAGTAAAGGTTGCCCGATGCTGAGATAATCGCGGAACACTGTCTACCGTTCCGGCTTATACAACCTGCTTTGCGAGGCCCGGCATCGCATTCAAAAATTGACCGGCAGTTTCCAGAGGCCCTTGCCTTATGATAAAAAATTATCCTTTGGCAGCAATCCTGGCGTGTGCGCCAGTATGATAGAGGATTGTCCGGAAGGGCGTCCTTCGGCTCGAGGCCGGCAAAATTTCCAGGCAGTGATTTTTAAGGAGTCGTGGATGCTTGAGAAGGTAATGGCTTTGCTGCTCGCCGTGGGCGCTGTGGGAGTGTGCGCCGGCTGCGGCACTACTTCCAGTCATTATTTGTACGCCACCGTTCCCAATCAGAACCAGGTGTTGGCTTATCGCGAAGATCCCAACTCCGGCGTGCTGACGGAGATTACAGGCAGTCCCTACGCTGTCGGCGACGGCGCGAATTCGATCGTGCTCCACCCCTCGGGCAACTTCGCTTATGTCGCCAATCCAGGACAGCAAGAGAACGATATTTCTCTTTTCGACATTAACCGCAATGGCGGATACTTGACGGAGATTCCGCCCCGGACTACCGTCGAACCCGCTACACTGCCCGAGTTCCTGGCGATGGACCCGAGCGGAGCATTTTTGTATGCAGCCGACGCGGGCACCTATGACATCTCTTCCTTCAGCATTGACAGCAGTTCCGGAGCCCTGACCCCCGTGAGCGGTTCGCCATTTCTGATCGGGCAGTCGCCGCTGAGCATTGCCTTGACGCCGGGTGGGAATTTTCTTTATGTCGGCATCGGGGGCGTCGGAACCCGCGACGGCTTCATCTATGGTTTCAGCGTGAATGCCGGCGTGCTGACCTCGATCGGCACCTTCGATAGCGGAGGCTCCAACCCGAACGCGCTGGCTGTCGATCCCACCAGCAGTTATCTCTACGTTGCCAACAGTGCGTCGAATTCGGTGGCCATCTACACGATTAGTTCGACCGGTCTGTTGGGCCCGGTTTCGGGATCGCCTTTGAATGATGGCTATACCACGCCGAATTTCCTTATTCTGGATCCGGCGGGAAAATTTTTGTACGTGGCCGATCAGGGGTCGAACAATGTCGCGGCTTTTACCATTACCAACGGCCTGCCTACGGCGCTGACGACTTCCACCACGTCGAACGCTTACAGCACGGAAAAAGGCCCGACCGTGCTGGCCATGGATCCCAACGGCAAATACCTGTTTGTGGGCAATCAGGGCGGCGGCGCCGGAATTCAATCGTTTTCCATCGACACCAACAGCAGTATTACCTTGACTCCACTCTTCACCTACGGAGTGGGAAATACAGTCAGTTCAATTGCCGTGTTGCAATGAAGCAGCGCCACGCTGTATTTTTTGCTGGCCAACAACAAGCAGGAACTTGTATCGTTGCGGAAATAATTAGCAGGCACGAACCGCCGTTTCTCACTGGCGATTTGGTCCCGGTTTTGGGCCGGGTTCGTGCTCAGACTCACTTCAGGAGTTGTTTGCATGAGGATCGCCAGTGCGGCAAGTGCTTTCCCCCAACATTACTATCCCCAGAAGTACCTGCTTGAGCGTTTGCAGGAATACTGGGGCACGGAACTCACCAATCCGGCCATGCTGGCCCGCCTTCACCGCAATGTCACGGTGGAAGGTCGATATCTCGCCGTTCCTGCCGAACAGTACGTCGACATACGGACCTGGGGCCAGGCCAACGACATCTGGATCCGGGTGGCGGCGGAACTGGGCGAACAGGCTTTGTGCCGCGCCTTGCAAAATGCCGGCGTCGCTGTGGAAAGCCTTGGCGCTTTGCTGTTCACCAGCGTGACGGGTATTTGCAGCCCATCGATTGACGCGCTGCTGATTAACCGCATGAAGCTGCCGGCCAACATCCGCCGCACTCCAATCTTTGGCCTGGGATGCGTGGCGGGGGCGGCGGGAATCGCCCGTGCCGCCGACTATGTGCGCGCGTATCCTTCGCAGGCGGCGGCCCTGGTTTCCGTCGAGCTGTGCTCGCTCACGCTGCAACGGGAAGATTTGTCGGTGGCGAACCTGATCTCCTCCGGCCTTTTCGCCGATGGAGCGGCCGCCGTAATTGTTACCGGTGAGGAACTGAACGGAACCGGACAAGAGCGAAAAGGTCCGAAAATCCGCGCTACGCGCTCGATTTTCTATCCCCAGACCGAAGAAATGATGGGCTGGAACATATCGGAGAAGGGATTTCGCATCTTACTGTCTACCGAGGTCCCAACCCTGATTCGCGAGAACCTGGGGCGGGATGTGGACAAGTTTCTCGGCGACCACGCTTTGTGCCGCTGCGACCTGAAGAGTTGGGTCCTGCATACCGGTGGGCCCAAGGTGCTGGAAGCATCGGCGGCGGCGCTCGAGCTGCATAACGGTCAGCTTGACGCTTCCTGGGATTGCCTGCGGAAAGTTGGCAATCTTTCTTCGGCGTCGGTTTTGGTGGTGTTGGAAGACGTGATGAAGAACCGGCGCCCTGAGCCGGGTACTCTGGGATTGCTCGCTGCCATGGGCCCGGGATTTTGTTCCGAGCTGGTTTTGCTGGAGTGGTGAGCCGCGCCGTCGGATGCAGCGATGGGGAGCCTGTTTAATTTTGTCACGTGCATCGATACAGCATTCTCTGCTCGCTTTGAACTCTTTCCCCTGCAAGCTTCGCGCAATCTATGATTAGAACCAGGGGATCTTTTCCACAGCGGCTGACGATCGTTTTCCTGGTCCTTTTTGCCGCGCTGACTTGCGCCCGCGCCGCGGCGCAGAATCCGGCATTTCAACTTGATCCCCAACACACCTCGGTGAAATTCACCCTGGGCGATGTGCTGCATACGGTCCACGGTACTTTTCGCTTGCAGAGCGGCACGCTGCGGCTCGATGCCGCGTCCGGCAAGCTGGAGGGCCGGATCGTCGTCGATGCCAGGAGCGGCGACAGCGGCAACAGCATGCGCGACCGCAAGATGCAACGCGAGGTGCTGGAAAGCGACCGCTACCCCGAAATCGCTTTTCGTCCCGATCAGGTGCAAGGCACCGTGGCGATGCAGGGTAAGTCAACCGTGCAGGTGCATGGAATCTTCACCATCCACGGCGTCGACCGCGAGATTACCATCCCGGCGGAAGTGGAAATCGCCGGCGGGAACTGGAATGCCACATTGCACTTCACTGTGCCTTACGTGAAGTGGGGCATGAAAAACCCCAGCACAATGTTTCTGCGCGTGAACGAATCGGTGGAAATCGAAATAAGCGCGGCGGGGACTTTGCAGACGCAATAATATCCCCCGTGTCGCGTTCAGCGGCCAGGTTTCCAATCGCCGCGATCACTCGGCGTTCTCTCTCTTCCTCGCATAGAACCTTCTCACTTTGTCGCGGTTCCCGCAGAGCCGCATGTCGCACCAGCGCCGCTGATGGTTCTTGCTGGTATCGAGAAACAGCCACTGGCAGGTGGGCGACGAGCAGGCGCGGATAAACTGCAATCGGTCCCCGGAAGACAACAACTCCGCCGCCGAGCGCGCCAGCGCCCAGCGGGGACGGTGTAACGAACCCGCGTCGTCAAACCGCGATTCGAAAGTTCCGTTCGCCCGTACAAACTCGGCATGGCCGGCGGATTCCTGTATGTGGCCGTTGAGGGCCGCCAGGGATTCCTCCGGAACTTTGCTCTTCTGCTCGATGGCCCAGAAAACTCCGTACATGGCTTCGCGCAGATCGATCGTCTTTCTGAGCGACTCGCGGGCTTCGCGCGGCGAGGTCGCGGCGCGCTCCAGCAGCGATTTCGCTTCTTTGCTTTTCAGTAAACCGCTCTGCTCGGCGAAGGCGACGAGGTCAGCGTAGTTGTTGAGCAATTCCTTTTGATGGTCAGAGGGGCGGTCGTCCAGCGTATTCACGAAGTCCAGGCAGGGGCTTCCCCCAACCAGTTCAAATTCCCGCGCTTTGGTGTTCGCCGGGACTGTTTCTGCCGCCATATCTAGCTATTATAACCTGCAAAATGGAATTGACAAGTTAAGCGAATCCGATGTAGTGTGTAACCAGTGAAAGGAATCTCAAAGGTTATGTACAAAGAGCGTCGATGTCCCCATTGCAGACGGCGCAGATGCTTTCTGCTTTTCGCGAGCGAACAACCCGGGGACGTTCGCTCTCCGGCGAAAAATTGATGCATATTGGAGGCAGGCCCGTGATCGTTCTTAAATCCAAGCCGGATTCCGCCGCTGGCGCTCTTTCCCTCAAGCTGGTGCTGGCGTTTATCGCCATCTACATTATTTGGGGGTCTACGTTTCTCGCGATTCGCTACGCGGTGCAGACGATTCCCCCGCTGGTGACCGCCGGCCTCAGGCATTCGGTTGCGGGAACCATTCTTTTCGCCTGGGCGTGGCTGCGCGGGTTCCGTCCCACGCGCCGGCAATGGGTAGCCGGCGCCGTGCAGGGCGCTCTCTTCTTCTATTGCAGCCACGGCCTGCTGCATTGGGCCGAAAGGTACGTCGAGTCCGGCATGGCGGCGCTGCTGATGGCCACGGAAGCCATATTCATTCTGCTGTTTGGTTGGGTCCTGGGCCAGGAAAAGATCAACCGCTACAGCGGCGTCGGAGTCATGCTTGGAATTGCCGGCGTGGCCCTGCTCACCGGCGCAGAACTGGGGATGAAAGGCTCGAGCATGATAGGCGTGGCCGCAATATTGATCAGCTCGGTGGCCTGGTCGGTGGGAGTCGTTCTGGCCCCGCGCCTTAAGCTGCCCGATGATGCCCTGGGCCGCACCGCGCTCCCGACTCTTTGCGGCGCAGCCATGCTGCTGGTCACCGCGTACTTCACCGGGGAAATTCACCGCACGCACTGGGAGCAGATTTCCTTGCGTTCGGCCCTGGGCCTGGGATATCTGATTGTTTTCGGATCGGTGATCGCCTTCACCGCCTATGTTTGGTTGTTGCAGCGCGTTCCTCCAACGCTGGTGGCGACCCACACTTACGTGAATCCCGTGGTCGCGGTGCTGCTGGGCTGGCTGCTGGCGGGCGAAGTCTTGAACCTGCGAATCGTGCTCGCCTCCACCGTGATTCTTGCGGCGATTGTGCTGGTCCGCAGGGGAGAACGGGCCGGGCAATCTTTGGCCCCGGGTGCGGTGATCGAAATGAAAAGTTCAGAGGAGTGCGCTTAGGAACCTGTCGTTAAGCGGAGAGCTTGCTTCGCGCAACCACGGCCCAATTTGCCGTCGCCAGCGCAACCGTCCCGATCAGAATCATCGATTGCCCAAAGTCCACCCGGGTGGCAAGCACCAGGCACAAAACAACGCCCGTGAAAGCGAACAGATTCCCCGCCGGCAATCGGAACAGGGCGCCTTCGGGTTCGCGGCGCCGCAGGAGGGGCAAAGCCGCGCATCCCACTCCGTAGTAAAGTAGCCGCGCCACCGCCGACAGCGTTACGTTCCATTTGAATTCTCCACTCAGGGCAAATATCCACACCAATCCGGCGAAGGCAAGAATGGAAACGTAGGGGGTTTGAAATCGGGGATGGATGGCGGCGAAAACCTTGGGAAAATCCCCTTGCTCGGCCAGCGCGAAAGGTACGCGCGGCATGGCCAGAATCTTCGCGCTGAGATATCCGTAAAACGAAACCAGCGCGCCAATCGCCACCAAAGCCGCGCCCACCGGCCCGGCTGCAATGCGGGCGACGTCGGCTAAGGGCCGCGTGCTGTGGGCGGCGTCCGGCAGCACTCCCACCACCACCCACTGAATCAGCGCGTAAAGCATGGTGCATACCAGCAACGCAACGAATAGCGCAAAGGGCGCATCGCGTCGCGGGTCCTTCGCCTCGCTCATGGGAGCCAGCGCGGTTTCGAATCCTCCATAGGCAAATACCAGCAGAAGAATCGCTTTGAGCCACTGGTTCGCATTCGCCGTGGGAATCGACGCGGTGGCAATCGTCCATTGATGTTTCGCCAGCACGCCGATTCCCATAACAATCACCGCGAACAAGGGAATCAGCTTCGCGGCCGTGAAAAAGTTGCTCACCCGCGCTCCGCCACGGACTCCACGGATGTTGATATAAGTCAGCAACCCGACCAGCGCAGTCAGCAGTAGGGCGCGTGGCACGGTGTCTTTGGCGTGCGGGAAAAACTCTCCCAGATAAATGATGAACAGGTTCGCGTTCGCCGCCGGCGCCGCCACCTGGCCCAGCCACAGCATCCACGCGGTTTGAATTCCCATAAAACTGCCGAAAGCGGCGCGGGCATACAGATAAGGCCCGCCGGCCTGGTGAAAGCGCGAGGCTACCTCGGCAAAACAAGCCAGAATCACGCACATGCCTGCGCCCGCAGCCACCACCGCCCAAATGCTCGCGCGCCCAATCAGCGCCGCCACCGTGGAAGGCAACCCGAACACTCCGCTGCCGATGATCGAGTTCACCACCAGCGCCACCAGGCTCCAGCGGCCAATCGCGCGTACCAGTTCGACTCGTGCCGCGGCCGTGGAGGAAGATGCCATCGCGGTTTTCTATCACAAATGCGCAACCTTCCGCGCGGAAATCGATTCGCCGCCGAACCCATTCCGCTTGTGACTTTAGGTTCGAGAAGTAACCTGCCGGTGGCGCGAGATGTGACCCGCTTATAAGCTTCGCCTCACCGAACCGCGGCGAAGGCCCGCCAACACCGCGTCAAATGCGGGTTTCGCCGCGCCTCCTAACCTCCGGCGGCGGCCGCGCTCCAAGGTAATCCTTGAATTACCAAAGCGCATGTTCAAGGGGTATCTACTCGCTGATCTCTGCCGATGAGATGTTGGGGAACGCACACAGCGCTTACCGGCCCATGGGAATCGATCATCAGATGGACGATCTGCACACGCGCATGATGCGCGTGACCGAAGACCTGCGCGTGATTCAGCGCGAACTGAACTGCGCCGCCATGCAGGCGCCCAGCGATCCCGAGCTCATGGAAGCGCTCACTACGCTTCCCGAGACCGAAGCCATTCAGCTGCTCTGCAAAGCCCTCGACCAGATGCGCCATTTCCTCTGGTTTTATACCCAGGTCATGAGCAACGAGCCTGAGTTGGGCGATAAACTCCGCCAGGCCGGAGTCAAAGCCGAAGACGGCAACCTCGATGCCTCCATCTTCGACCAACTCACCCACGGCGACGAAGCCGTGCTGCTGCGCTTCCTGGCCGATGCCAAAGATCGCAAGCCCAATTAAGCAAGCTCAACTAAGCAAGCCCAATCAGGATTGTCCAAAGTAGGATTGTCCAAAGTACGATTGTCCAATTACGACTGTCCATTCGCCCGGCTCAGTAGCCTTGGCCGCGAACGATCGTCTTCCGCACTTCTCCTTGGGAACTTAAGACCAGAAATGTAGCTTCGCTGCCCGCTTGCAACTTCCCGCAGCCGCGGTCAAACCCCGCCACCCGGGCTGCGTTCCAGCTGGCCGCCCGCACGCCATCCCGCAGAGTCCACCCCGCGAACTGGGTCACGTTTCGCACTGCTTTGTCCATCGTGAGCACGCTTCCCGCAAGCCTTCCCTCTGAAGTGCAGCGTCCATCTTTCACTTCCACCTGAATCGGACCCAGCTGGTAAATTCCGTCAGGCATGCCGGTGGCCGAAATGGCGTCGGTAATCAGCACCGAGTTTTCCTTGCCCTTTGCCTGCAAGAACAGTTTCACGATTTCCGCAGCGGTGTGGATGCCGTCGGCAATGATGTCCGCGCTCAAGTTGCCGTTAGTGAGCACTTCGCCGAGCAGCCCCGGATCGCGATGATCGAACGGGCGCATGGCGTTAAACGTGTGCGTGGCATGGCGCGCTCCGGCGGCAATGGCCGCGCGCGCCGGCTCAATCGTCGCATCGGAGTGTCCCAGGCTCATGCAAACCCCGCGCTTCGCGGCTTCCCCAATCACTTCGACCGCGCCCGGGAGTTCGGGAGCGATGGTCATCATGCGGACCCGGCCATGGGCCGCCTGCCAAAGACGGTCAAAAATTTCGATCGTGGGCTCGAGCAGAAATTCCGGAGGATGCACGCCCCGCCGTTTGTGGCTGAGAAACGGCCCCTCCAGATGGATGCCCAGCGGCTCCGCCTGCGCCCCGCCGGGGCGTGACCGCTCGGCCGCCTCAATCGCATCGGCGAGAAGGCTGAGAGCGGCGTAGGTCCGGTCGAGCGGCGCCGCTACCGTAGTCGGAAAATAGCCGGTGACGCCATGGCCGGCCAGGAATTGATTCAGCCGCGGCAGTTCGTCAGCCGAAGCCCGCATGACATCGACGCCCACGCCGCCGTGCAGATGAAGATCAAGAAATCCCGGAGCAAGGATGGATTCGTCGTACTGAACCAGCATTGCGTTCGCGGGCACATCCTTGTGAGCGCGCGAAGAAATTTCCACCACGCGGCCCTCTTCCACGAACAGCAGCGGCCGCAAGATTTCTTCTAATGGCGTGTACAGCGCGTGCGCGGAAAAGACGAGCATACGATGTATAATCGTAATGCCTATCGCGAAACGGCGCACGCGCATCTCCGCGGCGCGCCCAATTTGTCGGGGAGTGGCTCAGCCTGGTAGAGCACCTGGTTCGGGACCAGGGGGTCGGAGGTTCAAATCCTCTCTCCCCGACCAATATTTTCAAAGACTTACACTGCACTTCTGGTTTTCCGTCTACATCGATGGTGTCGATTTTGTAGGCGGTGCCTGCGTCGCTGATTTTCCAGAAGCATTTCCAATCGGAATCCACACTGACTTTCTCGAAAGAGACTTTCTTTGCTTTTCCGCGTGTAATTTTCACGAAAACGCTCGCGTTAATGTTCCATGAAGGTTCAAAAGCAATTTTCGATCCCCGACTTCTGATCTTGTGGCTGACGGCCGATCATCCATGTAAGTCCATTGTCAAGGGAAAACACAACTTTCCAGGCGCGCTTGGAGAGCGCGCACTTGCACTGCGCAAGATCTCCTCGG
>DATLKM010000262.1:0-8927 GCA_035538435.1 Binatia bacterium | reverse complement strand
TGTCTGTCATTTCTTGTAGATCACGCCGCCTTTTATCACAAACGACACTGAGGTTAGCGTACCGATATCCTGCAATGGGTCGCCGGCCACGGCGATGATATCGGCATAGTATCCCGGCTCCAGCGCTCCGATCTTCCCTTCCCACCCAAGCAGCTTCGCTCCATTCAGCAGGCCGGCCTGTAGAACGGCCAACGGCTTCATACCGTAGTGCACCATGAGCACGAATTCGCGGGCCTGGGTGCCGTGCGGGAAAGGACCGACATCGGAACCGACCGCCATGGGGACTTCCGCTGCGATCTGCTTCTTGAAATCCTGAATTTTCTGGTCCAGCAGGGAGCGTTCTCGCGCCGCCTGGGCAGGTGTTGCCGCGTGATCGGCAAAATATTCGAAGATCGTGAAAGTGGGCACGGCGAAGATTTGCTTTTCGCGCATGAGCCGCATGGTCTCGTCGCCCAGGCGGTTGGCGTGATCAATCGACACCACTCCCGCCTGTGCCGCGTAGAGCGTTCCCGGTTCGCCGGTAGCGTGGACGGCCACCTTCCTGCCGAGGCGCGCCGCTTCTTCCACGGCCGCTTTCAGCTCAGGTTCGGTGTACTGATAGACCGTGACGGGCTGGCCGTCGCGCACGCTGTCGGGGCCGGTTTCGTAAATCTTGGTGAAGTCTGCGCCTTCTTTGTATTGCTCCCGCATGACGGCCACGAGTT
The DNA here is from genome assembly GCA_035538435.1 of Binatia bacterium. Lineage (GTDB taxonomy): Bacteria > Acidobacteriota > Terriglobia > Terriglobales > Acidobacteriaceae > Sulfotelmatobacter. Next base: position 8,223 of record DATLKM010000262.1, on the reverse strand, counting down.
CAGCAATATTGTTCGCGTAATCGGCGTTGGAGAGGACATGCTGCGCGGGATTGTAGCCAATGGCATCTTCGTGTCCGCCGAGAATGTTGATGGCGTTGCCGCTGATGCGCAGCCGCGGCCCGTGGACGGATCCGCTATTGATGGCGTCGCGGACGGCGGTGTCGGCTGATCCCGCGCCTTCGGTGCCCATGTCGCGCTCGGCGGTGAAACCGGCCATAAGATCGTCTCGCGCGGCCAGCACGGCCATGATGGTGCGTTGCGGCACGGATTCCTGCACGGTCTGAAGGTCCTCGGCCCCAGGGTGAAGGAATAAATGGACGTGTGCGTCGATCAGGCCTGGCATGAGCGTGCGGTCGCCGAGATCGATGATTTCGGCGCCCGCCGGACGCTGGACCGATGGACCGGCTTCCAAAATCCGCTCGCCTTCAATCAGAACCTCTCCGGGTTTTATGATTTTCCCGGCCTTGATATCGAGCAGGCGCGCTGCATGGAGCACAATGGGATGCGGCGCTGGCTGTGATTGAGCGGCAGAGAAGCCGGGGATTGCGGCCAACAAAGTCAGGAGCACGAGAAATCTGGGCAGGGAGGTCATATGTCAGTTTGGGATGGTAGCACCTGGGAACCGGAGTGGCTACCTGAGGGCGCTTTAGTTCACATGGAGGTCAATTCCTCGCGCAACGCTCTCTCAACTCGTGCCCGATGTTCGGCGTCCAACTTCTTGCCGCTGGTCGTCAGATAGAACGTATCAATCGCCATTTGCCCTTCGGTGTCGATGAGGGCAATTTCAATGTTGCACTTCTGCCGGGAAAGGCAAGATGCGATGCCATGCAACAGGCGCGGGCGGTCCTGCGCGATCACCTGCAAAAGCGTGGTGGTCGATGAGCACTGATTGTCGAAATCGATTCTGGTTTCCACTACTACTTTGACGGGCGCATGCTTCTCCCCGCGCTGACGGTCGCGCAGCATTTTGTCGAGATCGGCCGCGCCAGTCAGAACTGCCGCTACGCTGGATTTGAACCGCTCCCATTCCGACAAATTCAATTCGAGGGTGCGGAAACGGTCGGTGAAGTACATGGTATCGACGACCACCGCGGCCCGGTTCGAGAAGGCATTGGCCTTCACAATGTTCATGCCCCATGCGGCCAGAACGCCGGTCAGCGCGGCGAACAGCGACGGGCGGTCTTTCGTGACCAGCGTCAGTTCGTACCAGTGGCGGCCGCGGCGCAAATCCAATTGCACGGGTTGCCGCCCCAATTCTCCGGCCATCTGCACATGCCGCATGATTTCTTCCGCGGAATGGACGCGGAGATAGCGCTGGGGAAAGCCTTCGACGAAATCTTTGAACTTGGCGCCCATTACCGGCGCCAGGCTGCGCAGACGGGCCAGTTTTTCCCCGTTAGCGTCGCCCTGAACGCGCTGGTCGGCGCTGCGGTTCAGATAGTTCGCGGCCGCGATATAGAGCTGCCAGACATTCTCGGCCTTCCACGGCGTCAGTGCCTCCGGATTCACCGCCTTGATATCGGCATAAGTGAGCAGGCACAGCATTTTTAGCCGCTCGGGCGTGCCTATTTTGTCGGCGAAGGCGGCCACGGTTTCGGGGTTGAAAATATCGCGCCGCAACTGGGCCGACATTTCCAGGTGATTGCCGATAAGGAACAGCACCGTGGCCCGTTCTTCGGCGTCGACATCGAGGCGGTCGAGGCAGCGCCCGGCGATTTCAAGGCTGGCTACGACGTGGTCGCCGCCGGGCACGCCCTTGCCCGTGTCGTGTAGCAGCAGGGCCAGATAGAGCAGTTGCGGGTCTTCGACCTCGCTGAGAAGTTCGCCATAGCGTTTGTCCCACTCCGATTGCGCTTGCTTCAAACGATGCAGGCTATCGATGGCCAGAATGGAATGCTCATCCACGGTGAAGCGGTGGTAGAAATCGCGCACCACCAGCGAGTCGATGGCCTGAAGCTCAGGCAGGAGCAGAGTCAGCAGTTTGAGCGAGTGCATGGCGCGCAGGGCTTCCGCGGCATGGGGCTGCAACAGGGTTTCCTGAAGATAAAGCCACAACTCTGCGCCGCGCGGCGGAGTGACAGCCAGCGCCGGCAGAGCCTGTTCGATACGATGTTCGGTGGTTGCGCTCAGCTTGAGCCCGTGTTGGGCCAGGAAGTGAAACAGCCGAAGAAGGACTTCAGGGTCGCGCAACGAGGAAGACTGTTGCAGGAAAACCATCCCGTCGACCACCGAGAACTCGTTGCTGGCCGGACGCGAGCGCCAGTTCTGAAGTTGCCGGCGCAACGTAGACCCTGTCTCGGGGATTTCTTCGAGCAATTGCAGGACCGTGCGCTGCACGGCGCGGGCGTGGCCGAAGTAGATGCGCATCCACTCGGCCGCGTTTAGATTTCCTCCATACGGTGCTCCGATCTTGCGCGCGGCCGCTTCGTCCTGTGCCTCCCAACTCAGAGAATTGTCGTCGCGTCCGTAGCGCACATGAAGAAAACAGCGCGCGGCCATCAGAAAATCGAGTGCGGCCTCCAATTGCCTGCGCACCGGCGCCCGCAGGGAACTTGACTGCGGCCAGTCGCCCAGCTTGCCCGTGGCGGAAATCAGGGGCAGCCAGCTCGCCACGTTGGCATCGCGCAACCCTCCCGGCGCTTCTTTGATATTGGGCTCCAGGTGAAAAACCGTGTCGCCGAATCTGGCGTGGCGCTCGCGCGTGACCTCCGCTAGGCCTTGCAACAGCGATTTCCATTCGCGCGTGATGAGGCGCGGGATTACCTTACCGTGAAGCTGTTCGAAGAGCCCGCGATCGCCCGATAGAAACCGGCAATCGAGCAGGGAGATGGTGAATTCCGTGTTGCCGGGATCGTACTTCTCGCATTCGCTTAAAGTACGCGACGCCGGGCTGAGTTTAAGCTTCAAGTCCCATAGTTCTTGTGAGAACCGGCGGACGGCGTCTTTGCGCGATTCTTCACCGGCGCGGTCGGAATGAAGAAAAAGCAGGTCGATATCGGAGTGCGGAAAGAGCCAGCCGCGGCCGAATCCGCCGGTGGCGACAAGGGCGAAGCCAGTCGGCGCAGAAGAATCCGGGAAAATGAATTCCTGCCAGAGCCGCTTGAGAACGTTTTCAATTGCGGCCGTTCGTTGCGCGACCGCCACGCGTCCATCCCCTGAAAGTGAGAAATCGCGCGCCATCTGCGCCGAGCCTTCGGCGAGAAGGGCGCGCAATTCACCGGTCAGTGAAGTCGCGAGGGGCATAGAAGACTACGAATGAACCGCCACCATTCATCTTTGCTCGTACTCCGGCGCTACAGCGCGCCTTCTCCGCGCTCTTCGTTGCGAATGCGGATGGCTTCATCCACCCGCGTCAGGAAAATCTTGCCGTCGCCGATTTTTCCAGTGCGCGCGGAAGCCAGGATTGCCTGGACCGCTTTGTCGACCATGGCGTCGGCCAGCACCATCTCGATTTTCGTCTTGGGAATCAGATCGACGCTATACTCGCGGCCCCGATAAACCTCGGTGTGGCCTTTCTGACGGCCGTGGCCGCGCACTTCCATGACCGTCATGCCTTCGACGCCGATTTCGTGCAACGCGCTTTTCACCGCCTCCAGCTTCGAGTTCTGAATCACGGCTTCAACTTTTGTCATATTTCGCAGGTTGTTTAATGGTCGCCGAAATCCTTCGAGCGGACACAATACGGTACGCGCCCACTGTAGCGCCAATCGAGGGCAGGAGGAAATAAAAACTATTTATCGCGCTTATCGGGATTTGTAATGACCGCCGGCTTGGCAAACTTGGAGTCGTCCACGGGAGCGTTCTCTTTGACCTCGCTCAACTGAATCGTGAAGCGCCCGCCGGGCCGCGCCAGCGTCCAGCGGTATGGAATCTTCACTCCGCCCGCATCGCGATAGTCGGCGTAGTCGATCTGCGTGGGCAGTTCTCCCAGCGGCGTGTCGCCGAAGCGAATGAGCCTGAGCAGCAATCCCGAGCGCTCGTCGAAATATAGCCTGAGCGGCGTCTTGCCCAGCCGTTTGCCTTCGACCAGATACACGTCGTGTCCGTCTATCACTTCCGTGTCCCCCACCTGCGCCTGCGAAAACATCGATCTCAGATGTGTCGCAAAATGCAAGTCCGCATCCATGGCGGCGGCGTCGAGGTCAGGGCCGTGCATGTCGCGCGGGGGCCGGTTCGGGGCGCGCAGCCAGCCGGACTGGCCGTCGAATGCGGTAATGTTATCGCCGTCAGGCGTGTGCGAAAACGAAATACGCTTGCCCGGGTCTTTCGAGAAGATTTCAATGGGGATGTTGCTGTCGCCGAAAGTGATGGTGCCTTTCATTTCGCGGCTGGTGATTTTGTCAATGGCCGCTGCGCCTCCGGAAGCCTGAATGAACTTGTCGAACAACTGATCGGCGGGAGGGCCGCTGGGGGCTGCCGCCGCGCCCGCTTCCGGCATTTCCACCGGTTTGCGGACCTCTACAGGAGCCGTAGGCTTAATTTCCGCGGCCATCACTGGAGGCATGCTGACCGGCTTTTCGTTGCCGCGGTGGCAGGTGTAGCAGGTGACCTCGCGATTTCTGTCGAAATCGTCGGCGTTGATGGCGAACATCATCTGCATCATCGAACGCGCGGTCTGTTTGGGTTTCTTGTCATCTTTTTCGAATGCTCCCTGCACATGGCAAAACTCGCATTCTACTCCCAGCGACGCACTGATGAACTGCATGGCGGGAACCAGTTGGTCGGCGGGAATGCCTTTCAGCACCTGAATGTTCTTGTACTGCTCCTCCGCCTTTTTAGGAGCGGACCCAGAGGCCGCGCCGGACTGGGCTTGCGCACGGCTTAACAGAATTCCGAATACTGCGATTCCAGCAACGATTACAGCGCGTTTGGCCATCATCCATTTCCCTCGGTCGATTAATTTGCAGGATTCCCAACTTCATATGCAGTACGTCCTGCGTGTTTGACTTCACGGCTGATTGCTGTACACGTACTTCCCCGACAATTCAGCGACCACAAATCTCTGCGGCAGCAGGCGGTCGACTTTTTCTTTCTCATAGGGAGGAACAAAAAGGAAGACGCGCCCGTTTCCCGACCAATCGCTTACCAGATCTGCGTCGGTCAAATATATTTTCGGCGCGTCGGCGAAGGTCGAGCCAAACCACATGGAGGTCGTGCGGCCCTCCACCAGATCGATTGGCCGTTGCAGATAAAACAGCAGCGACGAGCCAAATGCCTGATCGCCATAGATCATAACCTTATCTTCCGGCCGCGCGCGCACGGCGATCTGTTGCGCCAGTTGCTTGGATGAAAGATAAGGCCCAAATCTGCCCAGCGCAATGTGCGCCGCGATCAGGAATACGGCGAATCCCACGGTCAAAGTCCACGTGGCCGCATAATGGAAACGGCGCAGGCGCAACATGAACGAAGCCAACGGGGCGAGCAGCAGGACCACGGCTGCCATCAGGGCGGGCAGGCGCAGCGCAGCGAACGACGCGTAGCTCAAGTCCAGCATGTGCGACGTGGAGAGCGTGTAAGCCCCATTGTCCTGTCTGCTCAGCACGTTGCCAATGTCGGGTTCGAAGGCGAGATGGCGCGATTGCCAAAGTCCAGCCGCAAGCGCCAGGCTGGCGACAATTCCCACAATGGCCAGCGCCGCCGCGGAAAAACGCAAACCCCCGGCGCGGGAGGCGGTGCTGCATTCGCTGCGCTCGCAGTTGGCTACGCCATCGGCCAGCAGCATGAGCAGTGGCAGGTACGCCGGGAACGTGTAGTACTCCTGATTGGTCGAGATGGAAAAGAAGAGAAGCACCACGCCAGCCCAGATCCAGCACAACAGGCGAGTGCGTGCGGTGAAGTTATTGGCGACGGCTTCCCCGCGGCTTTTCCAGCCATCGCGCGCGGTCCTTATTGCTGCAGGCAGGTAGAAGCTCCAGGGGAAAAGCCACACCAGATGGAGGCTCCAATAAAGAGCCGCCGGCAGTTTGTTGTAATCGCGGGGATAGCGCTTGCCCAGGAATCTCAAGAAATGTTCGTTGACGAAATAGAACCATAAAAAACCGTGATGCTCAGGCGTCCCCGGGTTGCGCAGTCCGGCAAGAATATGCCACGGAGCGGCAACCGCCAGAAATAAAATCAACCCCGAGAACATGCGGAACTCGCGCCAACGCCGCCATTCGCCGGTGGCGAGCAGAAAGAAAAATACCGCGCCGCAGGGAAAAACCAGCGCGATCAAGCCTTTAGTCAATACGCCAAGTGCCATCAGCGCGTATCCAACATACCAGCGCCACGGCGCGGTCCCCGGTTCCAGCGCCGTGAGGAAACAATAGAGAGCTCCCGCGATCAGCAGGCTCAGTAGCACTTCAGGAATAAAAATTCGGGTAAAGAGAAAAACTCCGGCGCAGGCGTAAACGAACAAAGCCGCATACAAACCCGCGCGCTCGCCAAAGGCGCGGCGGCCCCAGAGAAATCCAAACAGGCCCAGCAGCAGAATGGAAAGAACCATGGGCAGGCGGGTGGCGAATTCGTTTACCCCGAAAATTCTGTAGCTGAACGCTACGAGCCAATATGGCAGGGGCGCCTTTTCCAGATATCGCACACCGTTCACATGCAAGGTTACGTAGTCGCCGGTGACGAACATTTCCCTCGCGGCTTCGGCGTGAGTGGCGTCCGCGTCGTCCAGCAGCGGAGGGGCGAACATTGCACCCACGTACACCGCCAGAAACAGCGCGGCCAGCGCCCAGTATGCCACCCTGGACCGTATTGCAGATTTCTGTACTGAGGCTGTCAGAGGAAGTGGATTCGCGGTCAAGAATAAGTCTCGATCAATTTTACAGGCGGCTCAGCAACAGAAGCTACTTTTGTGACTCGTTATGGCGGATGAAGAATTGCCATTTATCCATGGTCCTCGGAACCGCAACATCGAAGAACCCCACCATCATTTCGTCGGATGTCTGGTCGCCCCAGCGGACCATCTTGTCGGGATCGGGGTTGTGGGGATTATTTTTCGAATTGTCGTACCAGGCCACGGCGCGCAGGCGCGTACCGGCCTTGAGCTCGCGGGGCTCGGCCAGCTTGTAGCTCAGTTGCCAATGGAAGTGATAGTTCACGCGCAGCAGAGTTTCCACGCTGCCATCGTCGCGCACAATGTCATATTCGAAGCGTTTGCCGCGCAGGTGCATATGGGGAAACATGCTGAGCAGGAGCGCGTCGTTGGGCAGCGTACCTTCGACCTCAACGCGAAAATCGTCGGCGCCCGGTGGAATCAGCAGGGCATGGTTGTTCAACTGAAGCGTAATGACTTTCTGCTTGGGCGGCGTTTTCGCAAAAACCATGCCTACGCTGGACTGATCGCTCGCGGCTTCGCCGTTGCTGGTGTAGTGCATTTGGAAAACCAGGTCGGAACCGGCGGGAATGAATTTGGCCATGCCGTCGGCCCAGCGGTCGGGCGAACTTCCCGGAGCATAAACCAGCAAGAGGTCGCTGGTGGTTTCGTGGGCCTGGCGACGTTCCTTGGGATCGCTAAGATCTGAGGCGGTGAATGGCACGCTCACCGGCGCGTGGCGTAGCCACGTTGAATCCGGAGGGCGGATGTAGATTACCGCGTGATGCACGTGAGCTGGGCTCGACGGGCGCACTTCCGTCATCTGCACCCAGCGATCTCCCGTGAAATGCGTGGGCACGATTTCATAGGCGTACTCAATCTCGCCGCGCGCGGGAATCTCCACCGGCTTCGGCATTTTTATGATGGTATCGGGTTGGGGAATGCTCCAGCCATCGCTCCATCGCCGCGCGGGCGGTGCGTCGTCTTTATTTCCGGCAGGAGCACCGGCGTTGACCCATGCCACGATGGTGGCGATTTCCGGATCGCTCAGCGAGGGATCGTTGGCGAAATGCCCAAATCGAGGATCGGCGAACCAGGGCGGCATCATCTTCATCTCGACAGCGTGGCCGATTCTGCCCGCCCAGGGTTTGGCTTGATCGTAAGTCAGCAGCGGCATGGGCCCGGACTCGCCAGGACGATGACAGCTTTGACAGTGGTCTTGCAGAATGGGCAGAACCTCGCGATAAAAGGTGGGTTGCGGACTTGCGGCAGGCGAGCCCGCTTTTGACCCTCCAATTTGTGCTGCACCTGCGGCCAGGAGCGCAGCGAGCGCCATCCATCGCATCACGAGCGCAAGAACTCCAGCGTGAGCGCCCACGCCTGTTTTGCCGAGTGCGGTTCATAGGCGGAGCGCTCGTCGC
>DATLKM010000261.1:0-9011 GCA_035538435.1 Binatia bacterium | reverse complement strand
CACGCCAAAGACCGCCGCCCGGTGATCTACTCGGAAAAACAACTTGAGGACGCCGAAACGCACGACGCGCTGTGGAACGCCGCGCAAATGCAAATGGTCACCCACGGCTGGATGCACAACTACATGCGCATGTATTGGGGCGAGAAAATTCTGGAGTGGACGAAATCTCCCCCGGAGGCCCACCGGATCGCCGTGCGCCTGAACGACAAATACCAACTTGACGGCCGAGACCCCAACGGTTACGCCGGAATCGCCTGGTCGATCGTCGGAAAATTTGACCGCCCCTGGTTCGAACGTCCCATCTTCGGCCAGATTCGGTATATGTCAGCCGCGAGTACAGGGAAGAAATTCGACAGCGCGAAGTACATTCGGCAAAATTCGGTGGCGCGGCTGTTCGAATAGAAGATTCCCGGAGCACGCGGCCCTACTTCGTATAAATCCCCTCCAGCGGCTTCTTCATCTGGTCTTCCGTTTCCGGATGCGGCAGCGGCTTGCGCGGCAGCATTGCCTCCCGCTGCGCCGTGTTGTAAACAAAGATCGCCATCACCGTCGCCGCCTGCTTCAGATCCGGCTCATTCAGCCGCTCGTACACGTCCTGATTGGTGTGCACGGTGCGCGTTTCATAATCGCGCGGGTCCTGGATGAACTGGAACCCCGGCAGCCCCACCTGATCGAACGCAACATGATCGGTCGAGCCGGTGTTGCGCATCGTGATGGTGGTGAACCCCAGATCTTCAATCGGCGCAGCCCACTGCTGAAAAATCTGCGCCACCGCAGAGTTGCCTTCGGTAAAAATTCCGAGAAATTTCCCGCCGCCGTTGTCGGTGTTGAAGTAGGCGTCAAGTTTGGCGTGATCGGGTTTTATGGTGACCGGGCCGGTCTGTTGACGCAGGAACTCGGGAACCAGCAGTTCTTCCGGCTTGGTGGAATACGTCAGGGTGGCAAAATGGTTCGCCACGTACCGCGCCGAGCCAAACAGCCCCTGCTCTTCCCCGCCCCACAGAGCAACACGAATCGTCCTCCGCGGCTGAATATTCAGCGCGCGCAAAATACGCATCGCCTCCAGCGCGACAATTGCGCCCGCGCCATCATCCGTCGCGCCGGTCCCGGCAATCCAACTGTCGAGATGCCCGCCCAGCATCACCACCTGATCTTTCACTGCCGGATCGGTCCCGGCAATTTCCCCAATCACGTCGTTGCCGATCTCATGGTCCCCGCTGAATTTCGTGGCAATGTTCAGCCGCACGGCAACATGAACATCATTCGAGAGCAACCGATGCATCCTGCCAAACGCTTCGTTCGCGATCACCGCCGAAGGAATTGCCTGCTTATGATCGGGCGAATAGACGAACCAGCCGAGCGCGTCGCCGGTGTCGTCCCCGATCACCCCGCTCCAACCGCTCGGACGCAGCACCGCCACGGCGTGTTCGTCGGCAAAAAAGTGTCCGACCTTTTCTAAAAACGCCATCTCGCCAAAAACTTTCTCCCATAAAGCGGGATCGTCGGGCAGCACATGGCTGTCACCCTGATCTCCGTCCAGCGGATACGACTTGAAGTGATCGAGCTTGGCCTGATCGTAATGCTCGACGTCCCGCGACAAATCCGCTTTGATTTTCGGCGCGTCGCCGTAAAGAATGATTTTTCCCGCCAGCTTGCCTTTCCACGCGTCGAAATCTTTCTCCTCTTTGAGCTTCGGCACCGCGATCACATCTCCGCTGACTTCTCCATTGGTCGCGGGGGACCACGGTGTCGCCTGCGCAATAAACACCGCATTCGCGGGCGCGGTCATCAGTACCGACGTGCCGATCTGCGTCCATCCCATGCCAAATTCGCCCCACGGCTCAAGATGAGCGTTCGCAGCGCCCATGCGCTTCAACTGATCCACCGACCACGCCGTCGCCCGGTTGAACTCCGGCGAGGCCGTGAGCCGCGGGCCTATGCCGTCGAACAGGCCGCTCGCGTACTCCATGATGTGGGAATGATTCAACCCTTCATTCCGGATGCGGGCGATCGCCTCCAGATCCAGCGTTTCAACCGCAGGTTGAGGCTGCGCGGCGGGAGCCTTGGGTTTGTCGGAAGCGAGGGCGCAGAGAGAAAGCGAAACCGTAACGGCAAGGAAGATAGTTTTCATGGGATTGGCGTCGTACGGAAAGCGATGATACGGAACTTTAGACGTGAAACACAAACGAATGTCATTCATCCGCATCCGCGCGGTCAGAACATTTTCCCCGAATCCAGCAGAATCGTCACGGGTCCCTCGTTCACCAGTTCCACCTGCATCATCGCCTGGAAGCGCCCCGTCTCGCACCGCAGCCCGGCAGCCCGAATCTGCTGGACAAAAAACTCATATAACTCCCGCGCTTTTTCCGGAGCGGCGGCCGCATCGAACGAAGGCCGCTTGCCCCGGCGCACGTCGCCATAAAGTGTAAACTGCGACACCGCCAAGACTGCGCCTCCAGCCTCCCGCACGCTGCGATTCATCTTGCCCGCCTCGTCTTCAAATACGCGCAGCCCGCAGATTTTCTCGGCTAGGTACCGGGCATCGGCTTCCGTATCCTCACGCCCAACCCCCAGCAGCACAAGTAACCCCGCCCCGATCTTCCCCGTGACCTCTGCGTCCACCGAAACCTGGGCACGGCTCACCCGTTGGACCACCGCTCGCATAGAAATCCGCTTCGATTGACCGCCGCAAGCGGCCACGTTTAGGATGCTGTTGGTATACCACAGGCGCCCGTTCCGAAGGCTCGCGATTCCTTTACAGCCGTCTATCGGGCCGTTACACTACACGTTCGCCCTTTTTCCGTGACTGCGGCCCGGCAGATTCCAGCCGCCGCGCGTTTATGGCGATCGTAAGCAGGACGGTTACCGGCGGTTTGGCCATCGTTCTCGGTTGGGCGCGACGGGCGGTTTTGCATCCGGCCCGGCAATTTCATATCAAATTCAGTCAAGCGAGGAAAAATCATGGCAGCAGTGGACGAGAAGGTAAAGCAGATTATTGTGGAGCAGTTGGGCGTGGATGAGGGCGAAGTCACCTCCAGTGCCTCGTTTGTCGACGACCTGGGCGCGGATTCCCTTGACACCGTCGAATTGGTCATGGCCTTCGAAGAGGCCTTCGATATCGAGATCCCCGATGAGGACGCGGAAAAAATCCGCAACGTTCAGGATGCCGTCGACTACATCGGCAAGCACGCCAAGGCGGGAAAATAAATTTTGGGACGCAGAGTTGTAGTCACGGGGATTGGCCTGATCTGCGGCGTGGGCAACACCACCCCGGAAGTATGGCAGTCCCTTCTTGCCGGCAAAAGCGGCGTCGGCCGCATCACGCAATTTGACGCAAGCAATTTCGCCTGCCAGATCGCCGCCGAAGTCCGCCACTTCGACCCCCTCACCTTCATCGAAAAAAAAGAAGTAAAGAAGATGGCCCGCTTCATCCACCTGGCCATTGCCGCGGCGGATGAAGCGTTTAAAATGTCCGCCCTCCAGATCACGCCCGAAAACGCCGAGCGCGTCGGCGTCCACATCGGCAGCGGGATCGGCGGGTTCGACATCATTGAGCGCGAGCACTCGGCTCTCATCGAAGGCGGCCCGCGCAAAATCTCGCCCTTCTTCATTCCCTCGGCCATCGTCAATCTCGCTGCCGGCCAGGTTTCCATGCGCGTCGGCGCCAAAGGCCCCAACGAGGCCACGGCGACCGCCTGCACCACCAGCGCCCATTCCATCGGCGATTCCTTCCGCATCATTCAGCATAATGACGCGGATGTGATGATTGCCGGCGGCTCGGAAGCGGCCATCACTCCCATGGGCGTGGGGGGATTTGCCGCCATGCGCGCACTCTCCACCCGCAACCACGAACCGGAAAAAGCCAGCCGCCCCTGGGACCGCGACCGCGACGGTTTTGTCATGGGCGAAGGCGCAGGCATTCTGGTCTTGGAAGAATTGGAACACGCCAAACGCCGCGGCGCGACCATTCTCGCCGAAGTGGCCGGCTACGGCATGTCTGGCGACGCCTATCACATCACCCAGCCCGCGCCCGAACACGAAGGCGGCTACCGAGTCATGCGCAACGCTGTCCGCGACGCCGGCGTAACCCCCGATGTCGTCGATTATGTCAACGCCCACGGAACTTCCACGCCGATCGGTGACACCCTCGAAGCCCATGCCATTCGCAATTTTTTCGGCGACCGCAAAATCGCCATCAGTTCCACCAAATCGATGACCGGCCATTTGCTCGGCGGCGCCGGCGGGCTTGAAGCCGGCATCACCGTGCTCGCTCTGCGCGATCAAATTCTGCCGCCCACTATCAATCTTGAGAACCAGGATCCGGAAACCGCAGGCATGGATTTCGTTCCCAACCACGCCCGCAAGGCAAGGCTGGAATACGCCATGTCGAACTCCTTCGGCTTTGGGGGGACCAACGGCGCCCTGCTGTTCCGGAAGTGGACTGCCTAATTCAAAGCAGAGCAGACTGCAGAAATACCTGCCTGCCGCGTGCTATCTTGCCGCAATTCTTACCAGCAAAACTTCTGCCGGCAGCGCCAGTTCAATCGAATCGAACTTGGTCGCAATTGTGTACTGCCCCGTCGGATTCGCCCCGCTGCGGTCATTTGGCGCATACACCGTGAACTGGCGTGTTTCTGAAACGGTGATCTTTACCGGCACATTCGGCGGATACAAGTCTTCGCCCCGCGCCTGCGTCGTTGCCGGGCGGTAAACCGGAACGTCATTCCACAACGCCAAATAGTATGCTCCGTCCGACTTTTCCAGGAGCACAGCCTGCAGGGACTTTGGGGCGCCAGCAAACGTCACCCGCAAAGAACCCGGCTCAAAATTTGGCCCCGAATCGCGCAGCACAGCAATCAGGCTTTGCAAAGCTGTGTAAGCCGGCTTGGGCGAGCCGTCATAGTGAAGCAAGCCATAATGCCCCTCGCCTGAGCCGCTGGTCAGTTCAGGGTCATTCACTTCGTCCATCAGTTCATAAGAAAAAGTGCGCGCCACTCCCAGGTCAAAGCCGCTCAGAAAAGCGATGGGCAGGTAAATCGCGGACGCGCGTTCGGAAACTCCCTGCTGTTCGCCATCGCTTAAGTAATGCGTGTTGTTGTGATAGCCCATTTCGGTCGTCCACAGAGGCGCATCGCCTGTAAGATCGCGCGAATATCGAATGTACCAGTCGCGGAGCGCATAGTTGCCCATGCGCCCTCCCTGGTAGGCGTGCATATTGCCGAAATTGGCGTAGCCGATGGGCGGTGGAGTGATGGCCGCCAGCTGCATGTAATCCTGCGCGTTGCCCTCCGACATGACCAACACCGGCAAGTCAGAAATCTCTGAACTGCTCTTTACGGTGTTCCACAAATCTTCCGACTCCTCGATCGCGCCCTGCGGGTAAGCAACGCCGTCGTAGACAAAGCCGCCATCATCCGGTTCGTTCGGGCCTTCGATTGCGTCGATGGCAGGGCGAAGATTCTGAATCATCGGAACCACCGCCGACGCCTGAAGCCTGGCTCCCAATGGCGGATAGTCGTTCCCGCCTTCGATCAGGCCGCAGACGCCGTAGCCGAGCGTTCCGATTTTCAGCAGTTCACGGACGAACTCCGGATCCGTGTCATTGATTTCGTCGCGGATGTGCTTCATGCCGAGCGCGCGCAGTTGCCCATTGATCGCCGGATAGTCTGAGTATGGAGTGCCCGCATATTCCATATGCACGTTGATGCCCATGGAATCGACAAACTGCTCTGCGCTTCTGGCGCTGAGGGTGATTTGGCCAACAGCCCCGGCTGTCAGCAGAACAACCTCCGACCCGAAGAGAAACAAGATTCCTTTCCGCACCGGAATGAGCATGGAAGACCCCGCTGTTTCGGCCTGGCGATTTGGGACCAGCCAATAGATCAAACCCTGAATTCTGCGGGATGACTCAAGGGTAGGCGGGAAATTTATCTGGCGGCAGAAAAAACCCGGGAAATGGAACAAACCATTCCGCGAGGCGAACAAGTACATTCGTCTCGGCGCGGACTCGCGAGGGAGGTGAGGCTAGTGCTTAAAGTAGGTCCACGCGGCCAGCGCAAACAGCACAACCGCGATGATCCAAAGCGAAGAATCGCTCATACCGGTCTTCTTTGCCATGGGCAATATTTAGCCCATTTCTGCCCGCAGATGCAAGCAAAAAGTACGTGAATACATTGGTTCCCGGCAGAAAGCTCGCACGCGGTCTGCACTCTAATGCCGGAAATGCCTCACCCCGGTAAAGATCATCGCCAGCCGCAGCCGGTCCGCGGCGGCAATTACTTCCGCATCCCGCTGCGACCCTCCGGGCTGAATCACTGCCGTTGCCCCCACTCGCGCAATCTCTTCCACACCGTCGGGAAACGGAAAGAACGCGTCCGAAGCCGCAACCGTGCCTTGCAGGGGAATCTGCGCCTTTATCGCCCCGATTTTCGCCGCATCCACGCGGCTCATCTGCCCCGCTCCCACTCCCACCGTCTGCCCGTCGCGCGCGTAAACAATGGCATTCGACTTCACATGCTTGCAGACTTTCCATGCGAAAAGTAGCCCGCGTATTTCCTGCGGCGTCGGCGCCCGCTGGCTGACAACTTTCAAGTCAGCATCCGCCAGCGGACGAACGTCCACATCCTGCAGCAGCATCCCTCCAGAAATATTCTTGAGCACCCATTTCTGGGGAGCGGCTTTCACTTCTACCAGCCGCAGATTTTTCTTCCCGGCAAACTTCGCTTTCGCCGCTTCCTCGTAGCCCGGCGCGGCGATCACCTCCAGAAACAGCTTGTGCATCTCTTCCGCTGCCTCGGCGTCAATCGCCCGGTTCACTCCAATCACTCCGCCAAACGCCGAAACCGGATCAGTCTCCAGCGCCTTTTTGTACGCCTCTACCAGCGTCCTCCCTGTGGCCGCCCCGCACGGATTTGTATGCTTGATGATGGCGCACATCGGCTCGTCGAATTCCTGCGCCAGGTCCCACGCCGCTTGCAGGTCGACAATATTGTTGTAGGAAGGCTCCTTTCCCTGAAGCTGACGCGCATTGGCAACCCCCGTTCCAGAGCCATCGGAATACATCGCCGCTTTCTGGTGCGGATTCTCGCCGTAGCGCAGATCAAGCACTTTATGAAACGACAACCGCAGCGTCGACGGGAACCCCTCAGACCATGCAGGGACAGCCGGCTCCGGCTGTCCAGCGGAGCCCAGTCCCGCAGTGCCGGGCTCAGAGATGCGTTCCAGCGTCGTCGCGATGGCCGAATCATAAGCCGCCGTCGTGGCAAACGCTTTCTGCGCCAGCCGCCACTTCGTCTCCAGCGAAAGCGCGCCGTTGTCCGTCTTCAATTCTTCGGCGATCGATTTGTAATCCTCCGGCGAAGTCACCACCGCCACGTCGCGAAAATTCTTCGCCGCCGACCGGATCATCGACGGCCCGCCAATGTCGATATTTTCAATCAACTCATCCAGCGCCACCCCTGGCCTGGCCGCAGTTTTCTCAAACGCATACAGATTCACCACCACCATATCGATCGGCTGGATGCCGTGCTCGGCGACAGCGGCTGCGTGCGCAGGATCGTCGCGGCGGTGCAGAATTCCGCCATGCACCTTGGGATGCAGCGTCTTCACCCGCCCATCCAGCATCTCCGGAAAACCGGTGAGTTCGGAAATATCTTTCACGGTAATACCGGACTCGCGCAGCAGCCTGGCCGTGCCTCCCGTGGAAACGAGTTCAATGCCAAGACTCACGAGCTGACGGGCAAATTCAGCCAGCCCGGTCTTGTCGGTGACACTGAGAATTGCGCGACGCACTTTGGAATGAGGGAAAGCCATCAAACCTCTTGTTCGTAAGGATGAATGCAGAGCGACCGGAGATTCTATCAACAAAGGGTCGCTGGCCGCTGGCGCGGTCAGTGAAACTGGAACGAGTCTGGATCTTGCGGCAAGTCGGGGGCCTGGAGCAAGTCCAGGTCGAAGCGGTCTTCCCGCGCGGGTTTCGAAAAAGGCCGGCCGGCTATTGTCCGATCGCAGGAAGTGCGAACAGCGCGGGGTTGCCAACGACGAACGATGAACAGCCAATGGCCAATGACGAACGGCCAACGGCCAACGACGGCTCTTACGCTTTCGCCTTGGCCTTCAGCTTCACCTGCCCATCAGCCACTTCCACGGAGAATTCCACGTCCTGGCACTTGTACTGCTTGCGAATCTGGTCGGTCTTTTTTTGCACGAAGCTGGAAAACGAGTCCAGATTGCCCGACACATTTTCTCCCGCCTTCTTCTTCGCCGTCACCAGCGTGTTGTAGAGCCGTTCGAGCTGTTCGCGCCCGGCTTCACTCTCGTGCATGGTAAAAGTCTTGGCCGCTGAATCCGCTCCCGCCGCCTCCGCCGCGGCTTTGCTCACACCGTAAACCTGATGATGCTGCGACTGGTGTTCTTCGTCGCGCACGCCCTGCACGGAAAGGATCGCATCCTGCGGGCGCCGGTAGCCTTCTTCTCGAATGCGCGACTTCTTCCGCCACAGGTCGCTGTAGACCGCATAGCGCTGCGCCATTTCGTTATAGCGGTAGCGCTGGGCAAAATTCATCCGGCCGCCGTCAGAAAACTTGCGCAGCAACGACAGCACCTTCCACTCGATATCGGTGGGCGGCCTTTTCTGCGGATTGCTGAAGTAAATCTCATACTCGATCTTCAGCCGCCGCAGTTGCGACTCCAGCACTGTCAGTTCTTCTTCGGTAGTCACGACAATAGTGTATTGACGCAGGCGAGCCGATACGAGGTACCCGCTGGTCACCAACGGGCATAGTACGAAAGTAAGTACAAGCTTTCAGCTGTCAGGTCTCAACCCCGCCGGGTGGTGTCTTAAAAGGAACGGCGCCTGACGAGAATAAGCAGGTTCCTTATAGCTCCGCTCTGAGGAATGACAAAGTTCCAGATGGCGGGGTATTAGGAGTTCCTGAGGACTAACGGCGGAGAGTTGATAGCTGAAAGCTCGTTTGCTTACTTCGAACTCGCCATCTTTTTCACCATGGCGA
>DATLKM010000260.1:0-36581 GCA_035538435.1 Binatia bacterium | reverse complement strand
TGGCGGAGGGAGAGGGATTCGAACCCCCGGTACGGTTTCCCGTACATCGGTTTTCAAGACCGACTGTTTCAACCACTCACACATCCCTCCGCGAGTGACGATTGTTAGTTTACAACAGCGCGACCAAAGGCTGAGATCAGTTCGCGAGCCGCCCGGGAGAACTAATGTAACCCGAAAGCATGCGAGTGAAATTCGATGACTTCGTCGAAGTGTGCCAGGAAGTAGCCGAAGCTGTGATCGCCGGGGTAGAGATGGTATTCGTGTTTTATGCCGAGCTTTTCCAGTTCTTCGTGCAGTGCGGCTGCGCCTTTTTCGAAACCATAATTATCGTCTTTGCCGCAGTTGAAATAGATTGTCATTCCGCGCAGGGCGGCGGCGTTTTTTGGGGCCAGAACAAAAGGGCTGTTCTCCTTCCAATGTTCGGGGGCGATCGGGGTGCCGAACACGGTTCCCAGCAAGCGGCCCAGGGGTGCGCCGGAGCGAACGGCGAGATCGAGTTCCTCTGGAGTTTCGGTGATCAAGGCTGCGCTTTGTGCGCTTACCGCGGAAAACAGCTCGGGATGGGCAAAGGCCAGCCGCAAGGCGCCATAGCCGCCCATGGAAATGCCGGTGATCGCGCGATTCTTGCGTCCGGGCGCGGCGCGGTATTTTTTTTCGATCAGCGGCATGAATTCCTGGAGGAAAAAATCGTTGTAGCGGAAGTTGCCGTCGGCGGAATTGATGTAAAACGAGCGTCCGCCTTCGGGAGCTGCGATCAGGAACTCGCCGATCTTGTGCCGCTGCTCCATTTCTTCGAGGAAGGTAAATCCACCGCTGTTGAACAGCGTGCGTTCGTTGTCACCCAGGCCGTGGAGGAAATAGAGCAGGGGATATGTTTTTCGCGACGCGGCCGCGCTATAGCCGGCAGGAAGGTAGACGCAGTAGTGGATGGGCCGTTTGAGGATTTTGCTGTCGAGGGCGTCGCATTCGATGCGGCTTTGGGCGTGAAGGAGAAGTGCAGAGATCAGAAGAATGGGTAAGAAAAAAAGTCGCGCGCCGTAGGACATTGTTCTCAAGTCTACTCGTAGCGCAGGGCCTGGACGGGATCGAGGCGGGCGGCGCGGCCGGCCGGATACAAGCCGGCGGCAAGGCTCACGACAAAAGAAAAGACCACCGCGAATGCCACCAGCCACCACGGCACTGACCAAAAATGCTCGGGAGGAAAAGATTGGCGGCGCAGGTAGACATTGGTACCGGCGTTGATCACCTGGCCGATGGCCCATCCCAGCGCCACGCCGACAACGCCGCCGAGAATGCCCATGGCTCCGGCCTCGGCAAAGAAAAGCCGCTTTACATCGGCGTCGCTTGCACCAATGGCTTTCATGATTCCGATTTCCCGCCGGCGCTCAAGGATTGCCATCACCAGCGTATTCACGATGCCGACAAATGCCACGGCGAGGGCGAGGCTGCCGAAGATCCCGAGAAAAACGTCGAGCACTTTGAAAAACTGCTGGATGCTGCGGCTGGCGTCGAGGATCGAGTAGGTGTTGAATCCCATCTTTTTAATGGCGCTTTCGACCGTCTGCACTTCGGCCGGCTTTTTTACGCGCACGCTCACCGAGGAGTAAACGGGCTGATCAGTGGTGGCGCGGGTAATCTCGCGCAGGTCCGTGGGCTGCATCACGTTCAAGCTTTCGGCCAGCTTGAGCGGCAGAAAAACTCTGGCGCGAGTGGGGCCCCGCATGCTTTCCGGATCGAGATCAGCCACGCCGACGATGGTTAGCTTTTGTTCACGGGAAATGACGGAATAGGAAGCGCCCGATGAGGGCTGACCCGGCGCAGAGGCGGGCGCGCGCTGGGCGTAATGCATGACCAGTTCTTTCCCCAGAAGCGGCGGCGCCAGGGATTTAACGTCGGTTTCGTCGAGTCCCGGCTTTGGCGTTGTGCCCAGCAATTCCTCGGCAAACGCTTTCTGAATAATTACTTCGGGCGCGGAATCGGAAGAAAAGAAATGTCCCTGAACATTTTCAAAAGCATCATTGGACTTCGCGGACTCGGGCAGCGCCGCCACCATGGTCATGTGCGGCTTATCGTCGTAGCGCAGTTCGGTGATGAAGCGAATGTCGGGATAGGCTTCGAGGACATTAGGCAAGCGCTCGATTTCCTGGCGCGTGGGTTCGTCGAGGATGCGGCTTTCACCGGGAGGTGGAGCGGTCTGGTCTTCATCGCGGCCCAAGTTGCGGAGATCGCGGCGTGAAGTGACCACGACAGTATCGAACAGGCCCGATTTCATAAGCCGCCGGGAGGCAAGCTGTTGCAGGCCGATGCCCAGCGAGAGCATGGCGACGAGCGAGGCCACTCCAACCGAGATGCCGATGGTCGTGAGCGAATTGCGCAGCACCGACTCGCGAAGATTACGCAGCGCAAGTTCTGTAAGATCGGGGAGCTTCATGGCGTTTCTTTCCGCACCTCGGCCGCGCTATTAGGTTCGTCACCCGCCAATTTTCCGTCGGCCAGGAAAATCAGCCGCTGCGCATACCGTTCAGCCAGGGCGCGCTCGTGAGTGACCATGACGACGGTCATTCCCATTTGCCCATTGAACTCGCGAATGAGGTTCATGATCTCGGTGCCGGTATGGCTGTCGAGGTTGCCGGTGGGCTCATCGGCGAGGAGAATCTTGGGACGGTTGATCAAGGCCCGCGCCAGAGCCGCGCGTTGTTGTTCGCCGCCGGAGAGTTCGCTGGGGCGGTGCTTCATGCGGGCTTCCAGGCCGACGCGGCACAGGGCCTCGCGCGCCAATGCGTCGCGGCGGTTGCGGTCGACTTCGGCGAAGCGCATGGGCAGCTCGACATTTTCCGCGATCGACATGCTGGCGATCAGATTGAACGATTGAAAGACCATGCCGACGGTTCGCAAGCGGTAATCCGCCAGTTCCTGGCGCGTAAGCCTGGCGAGGTCACGGCCGTGCACGATCACGCTGCCCGACGTCGGGCGATCAAGGCCGGCCATGAGATTCAGAACCGAAGATTTGCCCGAGCCCGAACTGCCCAGCAGGGCCGCAAATTCTCCCGCAGGGATGGAAAGACTTACGCCGTCGACGGCGCGAATGACGCTCGATCCCATGGAATAGTGACGGCGCAGTTCTTCGAGTCGAATGGCTGACGCAGCGGCGGGGGGCCCCGCAGTGAAATTTCCTAATGCCACGGATGATTGGGACACGAACCTACCTCACCTCTCCGCGCAGCACGCCAATCGCGTCCGCCCCGGCGGCGTTCCGCGAGGCGCCGGCTGCGGCTTCTTCCCCGTCAGGCTTGTCGCCTTCCCCGGGAGCAAGAAATAAATTGTGCTCGACTCCCTGCTGGCGGGTGTAAAGGTCATAATAGCGGCCTTGCGCGGCGTACAGCTGTTCATGGGTGCCGCGTTCGAGGATTCTTCCCTGCTCCATGACCAGAATCTGATCGGCGCGGCGGATAGTGGAGAGGCGGTGAGCGATCACGAAAGTGGTACGGCCCTGCATGAGATAAGAAAGCCCCTGCTGGATCATGTGCTCGGATTCGGAATCGAGGCTGGAGGTGGCCTCATCCAGTATTAAGATGCGCGGTTCGGCCAAAATTGCCCGGGCAATGGAAATTCTCTGCCGCTGTCCTCCCGAGAGCTTGACGCCGCGCTCGCCTACGATGGTGTCGTATTTGTCGGCGAAAGATTCGGCGAACTCATCGACGCGGGCAATGCGGCAGGCGCGCAGCATTTCTTCTTCCGTGGCGTCGGGCCGGGAAAACATGACGTTCTCGCGGATGCTCCCATCGAACAAGAACGATTCCTGCAAAACCACGCCCAGGCGCGTGCGGTAGGAATCGAGGCGGACGTGGCTCAGATCGTTGCCATCCACCAGAATCCGGCCTTTGGTCGGGACATAGAAAGCGGAGATCAGCCCTATGGTGGTCGACTTCCCCGAGCCTGACGAACCCACCAGCGCAGTTACCGTGCCGGGGTCGGCGCGAAAAGAGATATCGCGCAGGACTTCGTGAATGCCGTCGTAACTGAAGCTCACATCCTCGAATTCGATTTCACCCACAATGTCGGTAAGGGCGATCGAGCGCTGGGGGTCCTGGTCTTCCGGGCGCTCGCGCATGATTTCCTGCGTGCGCTCGAGACCGGCGAGGGCTTCGGTGAGTTGAGTGCCGATCTGGACAATCTGCATGATCGGCGCAACCAGGAAGCCGAGCAGTAAAGTGTAGGAGAAAAATCCTCCAATGGTGAGCGTGCCGGCGGCGATCTGGTGCGCGCCCACGTACATGGTTACTGCGCCTACGCAGCCGAGCAGCACACTGGCGGAAAGACTCATGACGGAAGTTGCCGTGAGCGTGCGCATGACGTTTTCGAGCAGGCGATGAACGCCCGTTGCGAAGACTTTCTCCTCGCGTTCTTCGGCGTGGTAGCCCTTGATCACGCGCACGCCGCCCAGGGATTCGGTCAGCCTTCCCGTAACTTCGGCGTTGATCTTGCTGCGCTCGCGGAAGATGGGGCGGATGGTGGCAAAGGCTTTGTTGA
The DNA here is from genome assembly GCA_035538435.1 of Binatia bacterium. GTDB lineage: Bacteria > Acidobacteriota > Terriglobia > Terriglobales > Acidobacteriaceae > Sulfotelmatobacter. Next base: position 32,051 of record DATLKM010000260.1, on the reverse strand, counting down.
GAGCAACGGCAAAGCAGGCGAGGGAGCCGACGGCAATCAAAGTCATTTGCGCGCTGGTGCGGAAGAGCAAAACCAGTGCGATACCCGCCGTGACCAGGCCGCCGGCAAAGTCGACCAGGCCGGTGCCGAGCAGATTGCGCACGCCTTCCACGTCGCTCATGATTCTGGCCACGAGAACGCCGGTTTTGTTGCCGTCGTAAAAAGCCACGGGAAGGCGCGAAACATGCATCTGCACCTGCTTGCGCAGGTCGGTGATCAGGCGTTGGGCCGCCTTGGAGAGCAGTTGCGTCAGGGAAAAAGAAGTTGCGCCCTGCACCAGCGTGGCGGCCAGCACTAACAGTACGAGCGGCCGCAGGCGGTCCATGTGGTGTTTGGTGATGACGGTGTCGATAAAGAATTTGGTCGAATAAGGCAGGACCAGCGCGGCCACGCGATTGATCAGCATCAAGGCGAAGCCGAGGGCCAGCAGTGCGCGGCGCGGGCGCATCAGCTTCCATACTTCTGGAAGAACTGCCCTGAGCCTTTGCACTTTCGGCGGTTTGGGCGGAGATTTCGGGTCGGAACTCAAGTGATAATTGGACTCCGGACGGCACCGGTTCGCTTCATTTAATAGCAGGCGGCGCGCCGCGCAACCTTGCATTGTGACACGTTCGCGCTTGCGTTGTATGCTCGAAGCGTGGCTTCGCCGCCCGCGCCGGAACGCTCACCCACTCTGGGCCTGCTGCTGGGCCTGACGATCACGCTTGCCGCGGTGGTGGCCTATTCCGCTTATATTACCTGGCAGATTAGCGGACTGCGCCGATTGCAGGGCGAACTGATCGAGCGCAACCGGCGCGATTCGCTGCAACTGCTGCGCATCCAGAACGATCTGAACCTGCTGGCCGTCGCCATGCGCGACATGATCGATAATGACGAGCCTTATCCGCTCACGGCGTGGTCCACGCAGTTCGATCGCATTCACGGCGATCTGGACGATGCGGTGCGTTTGGAAGCTGCGCTGGCGCCGGTGGACCGCACGCCGGACCAGGTTGCCGCTCTGAACAATTCTCTGGCGCAATTCTGGGACGCGGCCACGCGTATTTTTACGCTGGCCGGGCGGGGGGACGAAAAAAATGCGCGCCAGCAGATTCGGCTTTCGCTGCAAGCGCGGCAATCGGCGTTGACCACCACCGTAGCCCGTCTCCTGGTGGAGAACAGCGAAGCGCAGGAACTGGCGGCGCAACGCACCATAGAGATTTACGATCGGGTGCAGAGGCAGGTTTATTTTTTTCTGGCGGCCACTTTGGCAGCAATTCTGCTGGCTGGATGGTCAGTGATCCGCTGGAACCGGCGGCTGTTTGCGCAGATGGCCGATCTCTCGGAGCGGCGCAGCGAACTGGCGCAGAAGCTGATCGCCACGCAGGAATCGACGCTGCGTTATATTTCCCGCGAACTGCACGACGAATTCGGGCAAATCCTGACGGCCATGGGATCGATGTTGGGCCGCGCCGGCAGCCACGCTCCAGAGGGATCGGCGCTGCGGAGTGATTTGCAGGAAGTCCGGCAGATTGCGCAGGATACGCTGGAGCACGTGCGCAGCCTTTCGCAGGCGCTGCATCCGGTTATGCTCGACGAAGCAGGGCTGGAAGCAACTCTCGATTGGTACATTCCGACGATCGAAAAGCAGAACGGGATTGTCATTTCGTATGAAAAAATGGGCCAGCCGTTTACGCTGACCGGCGGCGCAGCCGTGCAGATTTATCGCATTCTGCAAGAAGCGCTGAATAACGTGGCGCGGCATTCCGGGGCGAAACAGGCTTGGGTGCGGCTGCGGTTCCTGCCGGATGTGCTCGAACTGGAAGTGGAAGATCGCGGAAGCGGATTCAACCAGCGCGAGGCGCGGCGGGGGATTGGCCTGGTGGCCATGCGGGAGCGGTCGGAACTGCTGGGCGGAAGGATCAATTTCGCGACTCCTCCCACGGGCGGGACGCTATTGCATCTCGCCGTGCCGCGGATGAAAATTGAGGCGCAAGATTCGGGAAGTTAAGAAGCAGCCATGTCAGGCAAAAAAATCACGGTCCTGCTGGTCGACGATCATAGCCTGGTTCGCCGCGGCTTCCGCCGGATGCTGGAGGATGAACCGGACATGAGCGTGGTGGGCGAAGCGGGAGATGGAGAGGAAGCTGCGCGGCTGGCGCGGGAACTAAAGCCACATGTTGTGGTGATGGACTGCGCCTTGCCGAAGCAAAACGGGCTCGATGCCACTCGCGAAATCCTGGAGGAAAATCCTGAGATCGCGATTCTTATGCTGAGCATGCACTCGGAACCCACCTGGGTGCAGCAGGCGATCGACGCCGGGGCGAAAGGCTACATCCTGAAAAATGCGATGAACCTGGAACTTGGTCCGGCAGTGCGCCGGGTGGCCCAGGGCGAAACCGTTTTCGATCCGCAGGTGGAACAGCAATCGACGCTGAAGGGTGAACGCAGTAACAGCCTGACGCCGCGCGAATTGGAAGTACTGCAAATGATCGTCGAGGGCAAGTCGAACAAAGAGATCGCCGCCGCGCTCGAACTCAGCGCGAATACGATCGCAGTCCATCGCGCCAATATTATGAATGCGCTGGGTATTCACAAGACGGCCGAACTGGTGGTTTACGCCATACGCGCCGGGCTGGTGAATGTTCGGTGAATCCCCATTTCTTGAATCGAAGATCGTTCCTGCAAGGCATGGCGGGAGTTGCGGCGCTTTCGCAGTTCTCTCTTATCGACCTGTGGGCCGCCGCGGGAGCCGATCCAGGATTCCGTTTTACCGACGTTACTTCCGGCGCGGGTATTCGCTTCCAGCACAACAACGGCGCGTTTGGCGGCAAACTCTTGCCTGAAACGCTCGGCTCGGGCTGCGCCTTTCTCGATTACGATCGCGACGGCTGGCAGGACATGCTGCTGGTAAACGGAATGGACTGGCCGGGGCACAAGCAGCGCCGCTCGACGCTGCGCCTCTACCATAACAACCGCGACGGCACGTTCAGAGATGTGACTTCCAGCGCCGGACTCGAGGTTGAGATGTACGGGATGGGCGTAGCCGTCGGTGATTACGATAACGACGGATTTCCCGACGTCCTGGTTACCTGCGTTGGCCAGAACCGGCTTTTTCACAACACCGGCAAGGGCAGTTTTGTTGAGGTGACGGAAAAGAGCGGACTGGGCAAGCGGATGGGATTCAGCACGTCGGCCTTGTGGTTCGATTACGACCGCGACGGTCTGCTGGATCTTTTTGTATGCAATTATGTGCGCTGGTCGCCGGAGCAGGATGTATTTTGCAGCCTGGACGGCAAGCACAAATCGTATTGCACCCCGGAAGCGTATCGCGGCGAAACCTGCTGGCTGTTTCACAACCGCGGGAACGGAACCTTTGAGGATGTGACGGCGGCCAGCGGAGTTTTCGATACCAGTTCGAAATCGCTGGGCGTCGCCATGCTCGATGAAGATGGAAGCGGATGGCCCGATCTGCTTGTGGCCAACGACACGCAGCCGAACAAGCTTTACCGCAATCAGCGCAACGGGACCTTCAAGGACGCGGCGGTCGAGGCCGGCCTGGCTTTCAGCAATGAGGGCCGTGCGCGGGCGGGCATGGGCGTGGACGCCGGTGATTTCACAAATTCTGGACATGCGGGCGTGGCCATCACGAATTTCGACAATGAAATGACCGGGCTTTACCAGTTCACGGGAAAGGGATACGAAGACATTGCCGCCCGCGCCGGAGTAGGGCTGGCTTCGCGCAACAGTCTGGGATTCGGCTGCGTCTTTCTCGACGCCAATCTCGACGGATGGCTCGACCTCGCCGTGGCCAACGGACACATCGACGAGACGGTGCGCAACATTCGCGGCAATGTGGGATACGCCCAGCCACCCCAATTATTTCTGAACAACGGCAAAGGCAATTTCTCCGATGTGGCCGGCGAGGTGGGAGGAGGATTCGCCCAACCCAAAGTGGGGCGCGGGCTCGCCTGCGGCGATTTCGATCGCGATGGCGATCTCGATCTGCTGATCACCACGAACAATGGGCCCGCGTATCTCTATCGCAACGATCAGTTGGCGGGAAATCGCAGCGTCCGATTTCAGTTGGCGGGGACAAAATCGAATCGCGACGCAATCGGGGCGACGGTGCGCATTTTCTACGGCGGCATGAGCCAGACGCGGATGGTCAAGAGCGGATCGAGCTATTTGTCACAGTCGGAACTGCCGCTGACGTTCGGCTTGGAAAAGCACGACCGGATTGAGCGTGCAGTGATTCTGTGGCCGAGCGGAAGGACCGAAGAATTCACAAATCTCTCTGCCGGAAGATGCTATGAATGTATTGAAGGCAAGGGAGCGGCTGCGAAGGACCGGTTCTGAGAACGTTCTTACAATGGGTGTGCTTCAAGAAAGAAATGGATCTGGCCGTGAGATTCCTCGTCCCGCTGGTGAAAACGCTGGAGTTCGGAATGGCGCCTTCCACCGCGACAACAGAGATATCGAAAGATGCACTACCGGCGTGATGCGACCCGAGGCGAACCGGGTAAGCCCGTCTAGTACAATGGCGACGTGAGCCACGCCGTCCGCATCGGAATTCTCGGCGACTTCAATCCTGAATTTCGCTCGCACCCCGCCACCACTGAGTCTCTGCAACACGCCGCCCGCAAGCTGGAAATCAAGCTGGAGCCGCAGTGGATTCCGACTGCTGCGCTGACAGATCCCGGCTACGAAAAGCTCCTGGAATCGTTTGACGGCATCTGGGGCTCGCCCGGCAGCCCGTATAAAAGTTTCAACGGAATGCTGAAGGGGATCGAGTTCGCGCGGCGTCGCGACTGGCCATATCTCGGCACCTGCGGCGGATTTCAATACGCGCTGATCGAATTCGCGCGCAATGTCCTTGGCATTGCGGACGCCGACAGCGCGGAGAACAATTCTGGATCGAAAAACATTGTGATCTATCCGGTGGCCTGCGCCGTGACCGGCCGCAAAGGCGACGCGCCGAAACTTTCGGGGGTTGTGCCTGAAATCCGGCTGCGACCGGGTTCTTATCTGCAATCGTTTTATGGAAAAGATAAAGAAGTGGTGAGCGAGGAGTTCTTCTGCAACTTTGAAGTGAATCCGGAATATGAATGGGCGACGATGGAAGCGGGCTTTCCCGTGGTGGCGCGAGGGGAAAAGGGTGAAATTCGCGCCATCGAATCTCCTACGCATCGCTTCTTCGTGGCCACGTTGTTCCAGCCGCAACTGTCTTCTACGGAGAAAAGCCCCCATCCGGTCGTTCTGGCGTTCGTTCAGGCGGCGGCGGATTGGGGAAGAAAAAAGCTGGACGACAGTGTGCTCGAGTAGCAGATCAACCGGCAAAACGATTTCCGGTCTGCCGGCTGAACGACCCCTAAAGTTTGCTTCAGGCCTGCCGATATATTCCTCATGATCAATCCCATCAGCAGTTCGTATCACAACAATGCCGCTGAAACCACGCGACCCGCAGCGCAGTCTCAACCCACGCCACAGTTGCAAAAACCTGCACAGCAAAGCGACACAGTGCAGTTGAAAAGCGCGGGCGATGTGGACCACGACGGCGACAGCAAGTAAACCTAAGTCCAACGGCAAGAGCTTGTTGCACGGAACCGCTGGAAGGCGTGCGGGGCGCGCCGTTTCAAGAGATCGGGTTCCGGGTTTCACTTGCCGTTTTTTTCCTTTTTGTGGCTGCGCCCGCCGGATGCCGTGCTAGAATCTCAATCCGAGCCATCCCGCTGGCCCATTTCCCCCCGGCGCCGTTAATCTGCCCGCACTCCCACCCCAGCAGGGATCAAACAATTGAGGAGCCGAGACATAAATGAGCAGGCACCGGGTGCTGCTGATCGTCATTTTTCTTTGCCTGGATTCCGTTTCCCTTGTAAACCATGCGCGAGCCCAGGATCTGACACAAATTCAGCATTGGGTTTTCGTGATCAAGGAAAACCGCACGTTTGATTCTTACTTCGGAACGTATCCCGGAGCGAACGGCGCGACCAGCGCCGCGCTTTCCACGGGACAGGTCGTGCCGCTCGGCCACACTCCCGATTTCATGCCCCGCGACCTGCCCCACAGTTGGGCCAACGCGAATGAAAGCATCGATTACGGCAGGATGGACAAGTTTGACGTCCCCGGCGGCTGCAACATCAACGGCGACTATCTGTGCATGACGCAGATGACGCAGCAGGACATTCCCAATTATTGGACCTACGCCAATAATTTTGTACTGGCCGACAATGCCTTCAGCTCCATCCACAGCGACAGCATGCCCAACCACCTGTATACGGTGGCGGCGCAGGCGGGCGGGGTGATCGAGAATCCCTCTTCAAACATCAATGTGGGATGCGAGTCGCCTCCGGGCACGACCGTCGCCATGCTGAACAATCAGGGATACATCAGCTATGTCTTTCCCTGCTTTGAATTTTCTACTCTGGCCAACAGCGCACAAAACGCGGGCCTGACCTGGCGATACTACGCCGAACAGGTTGGATCGGAGTGGTCGATTCTGAGCACCATCGACAGCATTCGCAATACGTCGCTATGGAACAACGTTGTTCCCAGCGCCCAGTTCATGAGCGATGCCAGCAGCGGCAATCTTCCCTCGCTCGCATGGGTCGATCCGCCGGGCATTGATAGCGAACATCCGAAGGGAAAAAGCACCTGCTATGGCGAGAACTGGACGGTGAATCTGATCAACGCCGTCATGCAGGGGCCGCAGTGGAACTCGACCGCCATTGTCATCACCTGGGACGATTACGGAGGGTACTACGATCACGTGGCGCCGCCCACGGTTGACCTGTTCGGGCTCGGGGCGCGCGTGCCCATGCTGATTATTTCTCCCTACGCGCGGCCGGGATATGTTTCGCATACGCTCTACGAATTCTCATCTTTCCTGAAGACGGTGGAGGAGCGCTTCGGCCTTCCGGCGCTGACCGATCGTGACGCCGAGGCCAATGATCTGCTCGACAGCTTCAATTTCAGCCAGACTCCTCTGTCACCCATGATTTTGCCGCAGCGCCAGTGCCCCGTAGTGTCGCCCACCGAATTGAACTTTGTCGCGCAGCAAGTGGGCACCAGCAGCGCCGCGCAAAAAGTGCAGGTCAGCAACTGGAGCGCGACCGCCATGACGATTTCCAGCGTGGCGGTGAGCGGGCCTTTTACGCAAACGAATAATTGCGGGGCCAAGTATGGCCCCGGCAACGCCGGCTGCACGGTCAGCGTCTCGTTCTCTCCGACCGCGAGCGGGCCTCAATCCGGCACTTTGACTGTGACCGACAGCGGCCCGAACAGCCCGCAGGTGATCACATTGAACGGAACCGGAGCGGAAGTTACATTTGCCCCGTCGGTTCTCAAGTTCGGTGCACGGCAGGTGCAGAACGGTGGAACCACGCTGAATGCCACACTCACCAACGCTGGCTCGAGCGCTGTGAGCATCTCTAACATCGGCGTGACCGGTGATTTCTCACAGACCAATACCTGCGGCAGCAGCGTACCCGCCAACGGCAGTTGTACCGTTACAGTCTCGTTTGTTCCCACGACCACCGGCGTTCGCTATGGGTCGATCACTGTTAACGATAGCGACGGATCCTCACCCCAGACGCTTACCTTGACGGGAATGGGCACCTCGGTAACGGTCAATCCCGCGAAAGTGAACTTTGGGCAGATCAAGATGGGAGCCAGCAGCTCACCGAAAACTGTGACCATCACCAATAACGGGGCAGCGGCGCTGGGCATAACCGACATCGACATTCAGGATGGCGCTTTCCATAACTATCCTGATTATTCGCAAACCAACACCTGCGGATCGAGTCTGGCCGCCGGTGCGAGCTGCAAGTTCACGATTACGTTCTCGCCGGTGACCTCGGGAAACCGGAACGGATCGCTGCTGGTCCTCGACACCGATCCCACTACCAGCCCCATCACGGCCACGATAAATGGAACCGGCATCGCCGAGCCGCTGGTTGGGCTTTCGCCGACGAGCCTGAGTTTTCCGAATCAGCCGGTGGGGACCTCCAGCGCTGCCGAAACAATCACCTTGACCAACACGGGCGCCCTGGCGCTGAACTTTACGAGCGTCGCGATCAGCGGCGATTTCTCTCAAACCAACAATTGCGGATCGAGCGTAGGCATCGGCGGCTCGTGCGCGATCAACGTTGTGTTCTCGCCCACCACGGGAGGAATGCGCACGGGCACATTGACGTTCACCGACAACGCGCTCAGCAGCCCGCAGACGGTGAGTTTGAGCGGAACGGGACAGTAAGAACCACATCTCCGTCTTCCGCAAAAACGCGGCGCGGGGAAAAGAGCGGGGCAGCCGTTTCAGATCCGGCTCCATTGTTTGGTTAGGGGCCGAATACGTACGCGGATCCGGGGGCCGAGCCGGCCGGCGCCCCCGCCACAATCGTCGCCGCGCTGACGGCTGTCGACGCCCCGAAGCTGTGATTGGACGCACCATCGGAGGCGGTAAGTTGATTTCCGCTGACCATATTTTTCCATCCGCCGTGCGGCTTCACAAAAAAGTAAGCCGCCCCCAGCCCTGAGTCGAATCCGGGCGCCCCTGCCGCGATCAAATTGCCGCTGATGCCCACTGACTGGCCGAAACCGGCTCCCTGTAGGGAGTTTCCAGCGCGAAGTTCTCCCGTCTGAGTCGCGCTCGCCCATCCCGAAGAAGGCTTGACGAAAACGTACGCCGCTCCGTACCCATTCGCCGCGCTGGGCGCTCCAAGCACAACCGTGTCCCCGCTGATGGCCGCGGAGAACGAAAAAAAATCACTGGCTTTACCGTCAGAAGAGGTCAATTCCCCGGTCTGGGTAATGTTTTTCCAGCCCCCCGACGGCTCAACGAAAATGTAGCCCGCTCCCTGAAAATTGTTGTGACCATACGCTCCGGCGATCACCACATTGCCCGCGATTGCCACTGACGCTCCCATGTAGTTCAATAACTGGCTGTCCGTGGCCGTCAATTCAGCCGTCTGGGTCAAGTCGCCGCTCCAGCCTCCGCTTGGCCTCTCGAACACATAGGCTCGTCCCGCAAAGCTGTTGCCGGAGTTATCGGTCGCGAAAAATGCCCCTACGGCAATCGTGTTTCCGCTGATGCTTACGCTGTCGCCGAAAGCGTCTCCGGGCTTGCCGTCGGAGGCCGTCAGCTTCGCGGTTTCGGTCATGTCGGTCCATCCGCCGGACGGCTCGACAAAAACGTAGGCCGCCCCCGGACTCGACTGCGGCGCCGCAAAATTTGACGTGTTCGCCGCTCCCACCACAATCGTGTTCCCGTAAATCGCCACCGACGTTCCAAATCCCTCGCCATTGTCGGAAGAGGTCAGCCTGGCGACTTGGGTCATGTTCTTCCATCCGCCGGCAGGTTTCACGTAAACGTAGGCCGCTCCGTAAGCTTCGATATTGAGATCGAAATCACCCACCACCACCGTATTGCCGCTCATGGCGACGGAAATTCCGAACCAATCCGCAGTGACGCGGGTGGAAGGCGTGAGTTCGGCGAGTTGAGCCATGCTTCCGGGCGGTGCAGCGGCATGTAGCCAGAGCGCGTTCGATAACATCAGCAGCAAAAGTCCACCGATGGAAAATTGTTTTCGCATGAGATGCCCCTTCGCGTGAGTTCCCGCTTCCCGTCTGGGTTTCACGTCCGAGGGATTATAGCGCGGCCAGATGCATTCATTTCGATTTAGGTTTGGGGCTGCCTGTTCGGCCGCGACTAAAAATCGAAAGCCCCACCCTCCCGCAAAAGGCGCGGGAAGGATGGGGCAACCCTTCTCTGATCAGCCAGGGAGCTATTTTTGCCGGCGAATTTATCTCTCGCCGGTGTTGGGGTTCAGGAACAACATGCCGTTGGAGCGAATCGCGTTGAAGTTGAACATCTGCGCGATGGAGTTGGCGATGGTGTCGAATGATCCGTTGCCGATGCGCTGCCCGCTGAGCCAGTTGTCTTCGATGAAGTGAATGATCGAACTCTGGTCGGTCACTTCATGGTCAACAAAATTCTGCCGCGCCCACGGAGAGATCACGAGCAGTGGCAGGCGCGGGCCGTAACCGCAGCGGCCGAGCGCATGCGTATCGGCGGGATTGAGGCCGGGGAGCGAGGTCGCCGCCGTGCCGCAAGCTTGCGAGCCGGTCAGCGCGTCGTCAACGCCGGTGGAGGTGTTCACGATCGGGCCCATCTGGTGGTCGTACCAGCCGTCGGAGTCGTCGTAAGCGATGACGACTGCGGTGCTGCTCCAGAAGGGAGTGGTTTGCAGGTAGTTGATCAAATCGACAATGAAGGTCTGCTCGTCGATCGGATCGGAATAGCCGGCGTGACCGTCCTGATACGCTGGGGCCTTGATGAAGTTGACCGCCGGGAAGTTCCCTTCGGCAAGCGCGGCGTAGAAATCTTCCACGTCATATTGGTGGTTGGCGGGGCCGGCGTTGCCGATCTCTGAGATCGAAGCCGGACGAGTGTGCGCCGGGTTGGCAGTCGAAGTGTAATAGTTGAAGAACGAGTGGTGGGGAACATAGTCGGCCGTAGTGCCCGCGAGTCCGGTGGAACTGCGGTTGCAGCCGGTGGTTCCGTTCGGATTCACAATCGACAGGTTGAATCCGCCCATGAATCCTCCCCAGCTCACACCGGCGGCGGTGAGCAGGTCGCCGATGGTCTGCGTGCCCATGGTTCCCTGGGCGCGGGTGGGAGAGGCACAGACGTCGCCGATGGGATCGGCGTCACCGATCATGGTGAGCGAACCGTCGCTGCCACCGCTGACTTCGTCGCCGGTTCCGTTCAGCGTATTGACGACGCCGTTGGTCTGGCCGGAAATCAGATTGATCACGCCCGGAGTCGACGGGCCGAAGGTAGTACCGTAAGAATTGTCGCTCATGGCAAAGAACTGGGCGTAGTTCCAGATGGCGGTGACGGTGTTGCCGTCGAAATAGCCCATAACCTGATTGCCGCCGACGCCGCCCGAGCCGGTGTAGAGAGGAAACAGATCCATCAGGCCGGAGTCGAAGGCTTCCTGCTCGTTGAGATAGTTGTGGTCCTGGTCGGCGGTGACGGCGCCGCTACGGTCGATGCGGAAAGGGTTGGAAGCTCCGGTGCCATTGGCGGGATTGAGGTTGGGATTGTTGTTGAGCAGCGCGTAGGTGAGGCCATTTACCGTGGGCGTGTTCGCCACCGCGTGGAATGGAGGTTCACCCTTAGGATTGGTGGCGTTGGGATAGGTTCCAAAATAGTGGTCGAAGGAAACATTTTCCTGGAAAATTACGACCAGGTGCTGAATGGGAGTGGCTGTAGCGGGTGTAGCGTGCGGGGATTTTTCTGCCGGCGAGGCGGCGAATGCGGGGGTGACGGTCGGTCCCAGGGCGGTGGCCAAGGCCAACAAAAGCGCCGTTGTCCTCCTGGGGGCATGTGAAGCCTTCAGCATTTCGAACATACTGTTCCTCCGCCCTCGGAAAATCATGCCTGCGCCCGCACAAGGCGGACGAGGCTCGTGGAAATCTTTGATCCGGGGTTAAAAAAATATAGCTGCGCGATGTTTCACAACCATTGCGTGATTGTTAAATGAAGGTGAATCAGCCTGGCAGGAAAGGTTTCGCAATAACAAGATTTGTACGCTTTCCTCCCGGGGGCGAGGCAGCAAGGGTAACCGGATCGCTTAATCCGGCCGGGCAGAAACCGGATATATAATGAGGGCAAATGAGGGGCATTCCCAGTAAACGCGTTCTGCCCGCGATGTTGATGTTTACGCTGCTGGTGGCATTCGCCGGGGCGCAAAGCGGTTCGCAGCCACCGGCCCAGTCGAGTTCGCAGGCCACCTCCGCCACTCCCAGCGGCTCCGATACTCCCCCGTCCGGCAGTCAAGATTTGCCGCGAATTCGCGTTGGAACCAACGAGGTGAATGTGGTTTTCACCGTCACCGACAAACACGGCAAGCGGGTGACGGACCTGAAGCAGGCCGATTTTCGTTTTGTCGACGACAACAAAGCCCCCTCGGAAATTCGCAGTTTCCACGCCGAAACAAACTTACCCTTGCAGGTCGGCTTGTTGATCGATGCCAGCAGTTCGGTGCGGGACCGGTTTAAATTTGAGCAGGAAGCGGCGGTGGAATTTCTGAACCAGAGTGTGCGGCGCGGTTACGATCAGGCCTTCGTTGTGGGCTTTGATGTCACTCCGGAGGTGACCCAGGATTTTACCGACGATACGGAAAAACTGGCGCATGGAGTCAACGAATTGCGCCCGGGCGGCGGCACGGCGATGTTCGACGCCTTGTATTACGCCTGCCGCGACAAACTGCTGAAGAAGGCGGAGAACGGCCCGACCCGGCGCGCCATCATTTTACTGAGCGACGGCGAGGACAATCAGAGCCACGTTACGCGCGAAGAAGCCATTGAAATGGCGCAGCGGGCTGAGGCCATTGTTTACGTAATCAGCACCAATGTGAGCGGCACGAAGGGAGCGGGCGACAAAGTTCTTGAGCGCATTGCCGACGCGACCGGCGGGCGCGCCTTCTTTCCCTTCCAGATTCGCGAAGTGGCCAACGCCTTCGCCGATATCCAGGACGAACTGCGCAGCCAGTACGCCGTGTCTTACAAGCCTGCGGACTTCCGCGCGGACGGGCATTTCCGCACGATCGAAATTGTGGCCAATAATCCCAAGAGCTTCCGCGTTCGATCTCGCCGCGGATATTATGCACCCACGCAGTAGGTTTCTTGTTTTCAGGCACTGATGTCGTCATGGCGGGTTACTCCGGCACGCCGCTTCCAAAAAAGCTGGGAATCAAACCCGGGCTGCGGGTTCGATTGCGAAATGCTCCCGCGGAAGTATTGCGGGAATTGCGTTTCGAACTCTCGCAATGTGAATTGGCTGATTCAACCCCCGCCGACTTCGCTATGGTCTTCACCAAGTCGCGCGCGGACCTGTCTACGGAATTCAGCTGCGCCGCCAAGATGCTTGCTCCAGCCGGAACGTTGTGGATCGGCTGGCCCAAGAAAAGCTCCGGCGTCGCCACCGATCTGGACGAAAACGTGATTCGCGAAATCGGACTGAAGGCGGGCCTGGTGGATGTGAAAGTTTGTGCGATTACAGAAGTGTGGTCGGGGTTGAAATTTGTGCGCCGCGTAAAAGACCGCAAGAAATGAAAAAGCGGCTTCCTCAACCTGACCCGGCTGGTTAACCGGGCTGCGCCGAGGGGACGCCGCTTCCTTTGTAGAAATCCTCTTATTTCAAACCAAACTCGTGTTCCGCACCAGATGCCCGACGAAGAAAAAGACTGCCATCATCAGGAGCAGATGCACCAGAATGCCCCCCGCCTGGTAGAGCAGGACGCTTTCGGCCCACACAAGAAGCAAGAGAAACGAAATCGCCAGAAATGATCCCAATCTCATCCTGCCTCCTCGCTGCGTGGACTCGTTAGCACCTTCGCCTGACACTCTATTAGTAGCCGGAGCGGCTAAAAGGAAGTATCGGAAAAAACCTGTAATACTTAAGCCTCCTGAGGGTAGGAAAGGACTAGGGAGAAATGATGGTGAAAGTAGGGCTGATCGGATTTGGCCTTGCCGGACAGGCATTTCACGCCCCCGTCATCCGGGGAGTGGCGGGGATGGAACTAGCTTGCATACTCGAGCGGCGCGGATCGCGGGCGCGGGAACGATATCCGGAGATCCGGGTGGCGCGAACTCTGGATGACTTGCTGGCGGACAAACAGATTCAGTTGTGTGTGGTAGCTACGCCGAACGACTCGCACTTTGAGTTGGCGCGAGCGTGTTTGCTGGCGGGCAGGCACGTGGTGGTGGATAAACCGTTCGCGCCGACGCTCGGGGAATCGCAAGAACTGGTGCACCTGGCGGTGGAAAAAGGCCGGCTCATCACGGTCTATCACGACCGGCGCTGGGATGGCATTTTCCATACCGTAAAAAAGATTGTGCAGTCCGGCAAACTCGGTGAGATCGCGGAATATGAATGCCGCTTCGATCGCTTCCGGCTTGATCCCAAGCCTGGCGCATGGCGCGAGCGGGCCGATTTTCCCGGCGCGGGTGTGCTGTTCGATCTGGGGCCGCATGTAATCGATCAGGCGCTGGTGCTGTTCGGCGAACCGGAAGCGATCACCGCATCGGCATTTTGCCAGCGCGCGACTTCACAGGTGGATGACGCCTTCGACGTTGGTTTGGAATATCCGCGAATGCGTGCGACAGTCAGCGCACGAATTGTCGCGTACGCTCCTGGGCCGCATGTGCTGATTCATGGCACGAAAGGGTCGTTTTTGAAATGCGGAATGGATCCACAGGAGCCGATCTTGCGCGGGCCCCATCCGCCGGATGGGCTGGATTGGGGCGCGGACTGGGGACTGGAACCGGAAGATCGATGGGGAACTTTAAGCGTGGTTGGTGAAGCCAGCGTGAAAGTCCGCACCGAGCGCGGCGATTACCGCGGCTTTTATGCGAATGTCCGCGATGCGGTTGAGACGAATGTGCCATTGGAGGTGACTCCACAGCAGGCGCTGAACGCGATGCGCGCGATTGTGCTGGCGCACAAGAGCAGCCGCGAGCGCAGGACGGTAGGGTGGAACGAGGCGGTATAGCGGCGGGGCAGCCTGCCTGCGCCCTGCCGAAGTCAAAAAGGCCACCCAAGGAAAACGCAGCAACCGCCTGCGGTTTTTTGACACTCTGGTGACAATTTTGTCCGGGCATTATGGCAGCATCTGGGCGTTCGAACTTTGCTTTCCCCTGCAAACAGGAGCGGTCATGAGATTCGTTGCCGGATTTTCGAAAATTGCCGGGCTCGCGCTGATGGCGGCCTCGGCGTCGTTGATTTCAGCGCAAACCTACACCATCACCGATCTCGGGCCGCCCTCGGGCGACGATTACAGCGTGGCGCACGCCATCAATGCCTCTGGACAGATCGCCGGCGGGATCGGCAATGACAGAAACAATATTGGCGACGTGGGACTTTACAGCGCTGGCCAGTGGACGAGCCTGGGCACACTCGGCGGCGACAGTGGCATCGGAAATGGCATTAACTCTCTCGGCCAGATCGCCGGATACTCGACCGACGCCAACGGCACATACCATGCGTTTATTTCGGAGAACGGGAAACTGGTGGACATTGGCGATCTGGGCGGCGGCTCGGCAACTGCCTATGCAATCAACGATTCCGGGCAGGTGGTGGGATCGGCGGTAACGTCGAAAGGAAGCAATCATCCGTTCCTGTACTCGAACGGGACGATGATCGATTTGGGGACGCTGGGATCGCCGCAGGGAAATATGTGGTGGAACAGCGCCGAGGCGGTGAATGAGGCGGGGGTGGTGGCCGGCGTTTCCTACACGCCGAGAAATGGGTTTCGTGGTTTCGTGTGGAAGAACGGGGTGATGACTCCGGTGGGGAACCTCGGCGGATTTATGAGCGAGGCCTATGGCATTAACAATAAGAATCAAACCACAGGAATTGCTTATCTGGCTGATGGCGAGGCGCACGCCTATATTGGCACCGGTTCCAAGATGCAGGACCTGGGTGCGCTGGAAACTCCGCTCAACACAAGTTGGGGATTCGGTATTAACGACGCAGGCGTTGTCGTGGGATTTTGCAACATGGCGCAGGGCGAGCACGCTTTTGTTTATAGCAACGGAACGATGAAGGACCTGAATAAGCTGATTCCCTCGGGATCAGGGTGGGTGCTCTATCAAGCTTTCGCCATTAATAACGCCGGGCAGATTGTGGGTTCGGGAGAACTGAACGGCGAAGGGCGGGGGTTTTTGTTGACGCCACAGTAAGACTCGCTACGGCAACTTCGGCGGGCTAGAAATCAACTTCTTGTCTATCTGATCAGTTAGGACCCGGCTCCCTCCGACGCCCGCCAGAAGGGAGGCAGCTGCGTGGCCAGCCCATTGCCAATGCACGCTTGCGGGAGGAGCCGGAGCTCCGTAAAGACCCCACATAACGAGTGCGGTGACCAGTCCAATTAGGACGTTGCCAAGAAAACCAGGTCGGAGAATTTTCTGACCGTCGACGAGCGTCTGGAATCCCGGCAGCTTAAAGCCGCCGTCCTGAATAAGAGCGTTGATCAGGCCGCCGAGGGCGCCGAAGATAAGGACAACGTACAGTTCGTGCACAGATCAACGAGCTACAGCGTCGGCCGAGGTAATGTACTTCCTCTTCAGATCCTCGGAAAGATCCGCAGCTTCTTGTTTGCTCCACGTATCCCAATACCAAAACTGACTGCCTTGCGCGGCAGAGCCGCTCACGTGGGCCCTCAATCGGTCCGCGAGGTCGCCATCAGATTCTCCAACATAGATAACCCGGCCCTCAGGATTGCCAATGACGTAAACACCCGGCTTCGAAGGCACAAAGTATAAGTTCCGTTCGCTCAGCTTGAATGGCCCCTTTAGCTGCACCGGTCACCCCCACTACAGTTATGATTGTCCTGCTAAAGCGCCGCCGATGCAAGACCCTCATTCAGTCATAAACCGGCGAGCTGGTTCCGCCGAAAAGCCGGAGTCGGCCGCGCGGGCGGCAGCGAAAATGCTGCCGTACCGTGCGTTATTTTTTGCAGCGCCGCCTGGAACTGCTGCATTTCATCGTGCGTTCCCACTGTGATGCGGACGCATGTCGGCATGACCGGCCAAATCCGGCCGATAAATACGTTCTGCTTGGCCATGGCATCGATTACTTCTTTTCCGGGGCGCTTCACGTTGAGCAGGAAACAATTCGATTCCGACGGGATGTAAGGGTAGCCGTTGCGGTCGAGCCATTCGAAGGTCTGGCGGCGGATTTCGGCGTTAATGCGGCGCCGCTCGGGAACGACGTTCGCGTCTTTCAGGCTGGCGGAAGCCGCGACTACGGCTGTGACGGGCATAAAATTCCAGCCTGCGGCGTCCATGAGTTTATCGAGAAGGTCGGGACGAGCTATAGCGAATCCGCAGCGCAGGCCCGCCATGCCATAGGCTTTCGAGAACGTACGCAAAACGATTACATCTTTGCCCGCTTTCACCAGATCGACGGTCGAACGGGCTTCCGTGAAGTGAAGGTAGGCTTCGTCGACCATCACTACGGAATCTTTGGGCTTGTTCTCGACCAGGAATTCGACATCCGAGTGAGAGGTCAACGTTCCTGTCGGGTTGTTCGGCGTGCAGATGTAGAACAATCCGGCATCAGGAGCCGCTGCAAGCATGGCCCGAATGTCGTGGGAGTAGTTGTTGGTGAGAGGAACTTTTACCACGCGCGCATGAACGCTCTGGGCGGCGAACATTCCCGCCTCATAACCGGGATCGGCGGTAACGTAGCTCCTTTGCGGCGAGGTAAAGGTTTTGACGCCGAAGTGCAGCGCCGGGGTCGATCCGGCAAATATGCGGATGTTTTCCTTGCGCAAGCCTTCACTGGCGGCGAAAGTCTGGATGACTTCTTCGGTGAGATGGTCGGAATATCGCCCACCCTGCGGGATGATGGCCGACATGGCCTCGCGCGCAGCAGAGCAGGGACCGAGCGGATTTTCGTTTGAGTCGATGAATACCCCGTCGGGCGTGTACTGCCGGTGCGCTGCGGCCGCCGCGGCCAGCATTGGTTCGGTGATCCAAGGAATGGCAGCCGCTGCTGCCGACATCTGAAGAAAAGACCGTCGGGAAGTAAGCAGATTTTGAGAGGACATTGCAGCCTCCGCTGGTTCGAGCTTGCGCACTCTAGATTAACTTTGCGCGGGCGGAGTGGCAAAGAGAAAGTGCGGGGAAAACAAAACCACAGGGGGCACAGAGGTGCACAGGGTAAAGCGCGATGCTCAGCGTGCGGGCAGAGTACCCAAAGGCGAGCATCATTCGTTTTGTTTACTGCGTCATTGCGGCAGGGGTTCGCGCGGAGTCGCGTAATAACCGGCGCGAGCCTGGACTTTGTAGTTTTCTTTGGTCTTGATTTCCAGCTTGCGGTAGCTTCCATCCATGGCGGGATTTGTCGGAGTGTAGCCCAAATTGTACTGGCTGCGCAGCTCGGCGGAGATCTGGTCGAAGGCCTCTTTCAGCTTGTCGAACTTGTTGCCCACATTGATCACGCGGCCGCCGGTGGCTTCGGTCAGCTTGCGCATTTCCGCTTCGCCGGAATATCCCATCTGGAAGGTTCCGTAGAACCCGCGATCGGCGCACAATAAAACGTACACAATGGCGTCGGCCTTCTGCGACGCTTCGATGGCGTCTTTGATCTTCAGCTGGCTGCCTTCGTCTTCACCGTCCGTCAACAGGATCATGGCTTTCCGTCCAACTTCTTTGGAGAGCATGTCGTGGGCTGAAAGGTAAACCGCGTCGTAGAGGACGGTGCCGCGAGCGGGGGCGGTAGGGACCGGCCCTCCGCCGGAGCCGGGAATCGGGCCGGTGGTGAACCCGGTGTTCACTCTTACTTTGTTGAGGGCGGCTTGCAGGCGGCGCACGTCGCGCGTGTAATCCTGCATGAGAGAAGCGTCGACGTTGAAGTCGATGACGAAAGCTTCGTCTTTGTCGGTCAGAATCTGCCGCAGGAAAGCGCCGCCGACTTGTTTTTCCATATCGAGCACGTTGATCTGGCTGCCGGAAGAATCGATGAGAATGCCCAGGGTGAGGGGCAGATTGGACTCCGCGGCAAAATATTTGATGGCCTGCGGTTTGCCGTCTTCAAGCACCGAAAAATCGTCTTTGGTCAGGTTGGGGATCAAGGCGCCGTGCTTGTCTTTTACGTTGAAAAAAATTCCCACGACATTGACGTTGACCTTGAGGGTCTCTTCCGGATTTTGATTGTCCGGCTGCTGGTTGCCGGCGTTCTTTTGCCCGGACTGATCTTTTTGCCCGGACTGAGAAGATGGGGTCTGCTGGTTTGCCGCAGCGGGAGGATTCTGGACCCGGCCAGGCGAGGGAGAAAAAGCGACGGCACCGAACAGGAATAAAATAGAGGCAGGCGTCCAGAGTTTGGTTAGACTCGACAATTTCGCCATACGAGGAATCCCTCAGAGGGTTTTTGTTAGTCTAAATCTTAGCCGTTAGATGCAGGAAATGGGACGCCCACGGCTGGAGCGACGGATTTGATCACAAATTCGAGGTTGAAGCTCGCGGCCGGGCAAAGACCAGAACAGGTGCGTATGACTACGAAAAACGGCACACGCCGGGCGGGGAAGCCGAAGATGTGGGTCGTGCTGTTTTCGATTTTGGGCGCGGCGCTGACTTTTAGCGAAGTTTCATGGGCCCAGTCGGCCAGTCAAGCGGGCCAGGAACAATCGCAGCAGCCGGCGCAGACTCAGCAGGGCATTCCCGACGCTCCTTCCACGGTGCAGCCGCCAACGGAAGCGCCGGAACCGGCTGTGCCCGCGAAGCCCGAGGAGAAAAAGCCGGTAGAGCGGGACCCGTGGACGAACCAGCCCATCAACAAGATTCCGCCAAACCCGGTTCCGGCGGCGGACGACAGCACTCCGCCTCCGCCCATGCCTCCGGTGAAAACTCTGCCGCCCGGATCGGTGAAAAAGCCGAACCCGAAATCGGAAGAACAGCTATACACACTGGTGGTTCACACGAATTTTGTGCAGGTCCCGGTAACGGTGAAATATCACGACGGCCGCATGGTCGACGGGTTGGAGCCTTCCGATTTCACGGTCATGGAAAACGGGGTCAAGCAGAAGCTCACGTTCTTCAGTTCCGACCCGTTCGCACTTTCGGTGGCCATTGTTCTTGATCTGGGGATGAGCGACGACGCGGTTCAACGGGTGAACCAGACTTTTTCCGCCCTGGTGGGCTCATTCGCTCCCTATGACGAAGTTGCTCTTTACACCTATAGCAGCACGGTGAGCGAGGTGCAGGATTTTGCGGCGGCCAATCAGAAAATGCTGGCCCTGTTGAACCAGATGCGGAACATTCGCGGGGAAAATAATGGGCCGGCGGTGCTGAGCGGCCCGCTCGCGCCCAATGGGCCGATCGTCAATGGGATGCCGGTGGGCAGTCCGACGGAACCAGTTTACACTCCGCCCAAGGAATCGCATGTCTTAAACGACGCCATTCTGAAAGCGGCGCTGGATTTGAGCAAGCGCCCGCGCACCCGACGCAAAATGATTTTAGTGATCAGCGATGGACGGGAGTATGGAAGCAAAGCCGGCTACAAAGATGTTTTGCGCCTGCTGCTCTCGAATGAAATCCAGGTGAAGGCGGTGGCGGTGGAAGATGCCGCGATTCCGGTTTATCGAAGGATTGAGCGCTTCCACTTGCCGCATGAAGAAATCGGGGACATCCTGCCCAAGTACACGTCGGCAACGGGCGGAGGAACACCCTATAGCGAGTTGACCCGCAGCGCGATCGAAGACATCTATGCGCAGGCGATGAGTGAAAGCCGCAACCAGTACACGCTGGGATATACGCCGGCCAAGCCGAAAGTGCCGACCGCCGCTTATCGGAATATCGAAGTGCTGGTGGATCGGCCAGGCCTGAAGATTTACGCCAAGGATGGGTACTACGCGGCGCCCGCGGCGCGGTAGGCGGCATTCGGGGCGTCAGCCCTCTGCGGCTTCATCGGCTGATCAGGGACAATGAATGGCTCGGGCTGGCTTCGTTTACTGTGAGGTCCCTCCGCCCCGCTGGAGAAAACGCGGGGCGTTCGGATGACGCCTTCAAAGTTGATCGTGGCTGCTCCGCCGCATCATTACTTCACTTCTGCGGTTGTGGCGGGTTAGATGGTGGCGCGTCTGGTTTCTGGTCTTCCGGTTTCTGCTTCTTCTGGTCGCCTTTTTCCACTTCCCTTCCGTTAGACAGAATCCTCACGCTCGAGCCGAAGCGCTTGTAGTCTTCGTACTTCACGATCTCCCGGATGTGAATGTCGCCGGTGTTGAAGTGTAGCGTGTCATCGGCGCGGGTGTAGGTGGGGAACCAAAACTGGCCGTCGACCTGCTCCCTCCAGGTGGTGAATTTCGGATAGAGATGCTCGGTTTTGCCCTTCTTTTTAGTGTCGCGAATCTCGGGCACGGCCTGGCCGTAAGTTTTGACGATCTGAAAATCGTGGTCATCGACCCAGATGCGTCCTTGAAAATATCTTTTCTTGCCGACTATCTCTTTTGGCGCAATGTCAAAAACGTAGGTATGGACTTGGTCTTCCTGCTGCTGCCCGACGTAGAGAATGTTGTACTCGGGAATTTCGTCGGTGGTGAGCACGAAGGGCAGGCGGTTGCGGAAGTCCTGCACATCGCCTTCGTCGAGCGACAGACCGCCCTGCTCCAGGCTCGACTGGGGGGCGAAGACTACGTTTTCGATGCGATGGCCCTTATCGTCGTAAAGCACGTCGAAAACTTCGTGATATTCGCCGGTGACCGTTTCGCCATCCCGGGTCTGCACCTTGATGTCCTGGCGGTAGGTGTAATGGTCGCGCGCTTCCTTGAAGCCTTTTTCCTGCGCGGCAAAGCGCTTGACGATTTCATCCGAGGTAATGCCGCTGGGTTGGGTGTTCTCGAGGGGGCCCTCCTGGGCGAATAATGGCAAAGCGTAAAAAGCAATGGCCAGGGCGAGGAAAAACACACGACGGTACGAATCCCGCTTCATACGCCTATTTTATCGAAATCGACGGTCACGCTGGAAACGAAGGCATTTTAAGAAAACGAAAAAAGGGCAGGGACCGCGGCGACCCTCCCCCGACCCCTCTCCGCTCAGTGAGGCCGGGGGTAGGGCGCTGCAGTTCTGCCGCCTACTTGGATGCTGTCTTGAAAAAGGGGTTGCCGTCGAAGTCGCCGTTTCTCTTGGACCTGGCTCTGAATCAGTGCCCAAGCGCGTCAGTCTGAGAGATCACCAAATTCTCCCCTTGCCATCCGTTACAATGCTTACGCTATGAACAAAGTTGTGGCCAACGCCGAAGAGGCCATTCATGACGTGGCCGATGGCGCGACGATCATGTTGGGCGGATTTGGGCTGTGCGGCATTCCTGAAAACCTGATTCGGGCTTTGGTGCGTGAGGGGACGAAAAATCTGACCACAATCAGCAACAACGCCGGCGTAGATGGTTTTGGCGTGGGACTGTTGCTGGCGGCGGGCCAGATTCGGCGGCATATTGGAACGTATGTGGGCGAAAACAAACTGCTGGAGTCGATGGTGCTGGCCGGGCAAGTGCAACTCGACCTGGTTCCTCAGGGGACGTTCGCCGAGCGCATTCGCGCCGGCGGCGCGGGCATTCCCGCGTTCTTTACTCCGACCGGTGTGGGCACCATAGTTGCCGATGGAAAAGAGACGCGGGATTTTGATGGGCGCGCCTACGTGATGGAGCGCTGGCTCAAAGCGGACTTTGCGTTTGTGAAGGCGTGGAAGGGCGACCGGATGGGGAACCTCGTCTATCGCAAGACGGCGCGAAATTTTAATCCGATTATGGCGACGGCGGCGAAGGTCACGATTGCCGAAGTGGAGCATCTGGTGGACGCGGGAGAGTTGGATGGCGACTCGATCCATACACCCTCGGTCTATGTGCAGCGAATTTTTCAGGGCGAGTTGTATGAGAAAAGGATTGAGAAGCGGACGGTAAGGAAGGCAGCAGCGAGCAGATAGCTTTCAGCTTTCAGCTTGGGGCTTCCTTGTGCTTCGCGCCGCCGACGGCCAACGACCGACGACCGACGACGAATTCAATAACATCATGACCACAACCACTTCGAACAAACCCGGCAAAGATGTTGAGAAACGCGAACGGATCGTGAAACGCATTGCGCGTGAGTTGCGCGATGGATTTTATGTGAATCTGGGCATCGGCATGCCAACGCTGGTGGCGAATTGCGTGCCGGCGGGCATGGAGGTGGTGCTTCAGTCCGAGAACGGGATGCTGGGCATTGGGCCGTATCCCGCTGAGGAAGAGGTGGATGCCGATCTGATCAATGCGGGCAAAGAAACCGTCAGCGAGATGGCGGGGACGTCGTATTTTTCGTCCGCGGATTCGTTCGCCATGATTCGCGGCGCTCATGTGGATTTGAGCGTGCTCGGCGCGATGGAAGTGGATGAAGCGGGGAACCTGGCGAACTGGATGATCCCGGGGAAAATGGTGAAAGGGATGGGCGGGGCGATGGACTTGGTGGCCGGAGCGCGGAGGGTAATTATTGCCATGGAGCACACCACTCGCGAAGGCGAACCGAAAATTTTGAGGAAGTGCACGCTTCCTCTGACGGGCGTGGGGGTGGTGGATACCATTGTGACCGAGATGGCCTATATTCGCGTGACGAAGGATGGGTTGCTGCTCGAGGAAGTTGCTCCGGGATTGACCGCCGACGATGTGCAGAAGGCGACGGGGGCAAGGCTGAAGGTCAGCGAGAGTTTGAAGGTGATGGAGGGCTAGGCGTCAGCATTGGCCTGATCTGTGTTCACTCTGCCCGAAACGAGCGGCCTGCCCTCAAATCCGAAAAGGGGCGGCCAGGAGGCGGAAGGGGAGCGTGATGGCGAGAAAGACGATCTCAAGGACGCCATGAACAGCCACGCCGATGATGCGGAACGGCAGCAGGAACAGCCACACGAATGGATAGGCGATCAGGGCCAGAATCGCCAGCGGCCAGCAAATCACAAACAAAAGGCACCACAGGAGGAAAGTGAACATGAGACCTCCTTTCCCGATTGAATGTACGGTGCGTGCAGCGGGAAAGTTCCGTGGGACGAATTCCTTCCGGGGGCGCCGGTTGTTCGGCAGGGATAGGGGTCCTTCGACTGCGGTTTTGCTTCGCTTCGCGAAGCAAAATCCTCGCTCAGGATGACAAGTGCCGGGGCTCGATCAGAATGACAATTGCCGGGGCGACAATTGCCGGAATGGCAGCTGTTTAATCACTCGTAACGTAGCGCCTCCACGGGCAGAGTTCTGCCTGCGGACCATGAAGGATACAAGGTGGCGATGAATGATGTGCCGATGGCCACTGCGGCGACCCAGAGGCCATCGCCCAGGCGCGGCGCGAAGGGCACGTAATCGATCGAGTAGACCTCGGGGGAGAGCGAGATCATGTGGTAGTGCCCTCCCGCGTACGAAATGGCGTAACCAACGAGCAAGCCGAGCAGCGTGCCAATCACGCCGATCAGAACTCCCTGGGCAATGAAAATGTTGCGCACCTGCGCCGCCCGCGTTCCCATCGACATGAGCACGGCGATGTCTTTGGTTTTTTCCATCACCATCATGACCAGAGAGATCAGAATATTCAGCGCGGCCACGAAGACGATCAGTCCCACCGTGACGTAGGTGACCAGCCGCTCCATGTTGAGCGCGTGAAACAGGGCTTTGTTTTGCTCCTTCCAGTTTGTGGTCATGAAGCCCTTCCCTGCCGCCTGCTCGACTTGCGCCGCGATGGTATCGGCTTTGTCAATGTCGTCGACTTTGAATTCGATCACCGAGATGAGATCGCCGAGGCCGAATAATTTCTGCGCGTCTGACAGGCGGGTGAAGGCCCAGGAAGAGTCGTAATCGTAGAAGCCGGAGTTGAAAATTCCGACCACGCGGAAACGGCTGTATTTCGGCACCATGCCGAAGGGCGTGAGCTCGCCTTGGGGGCTCGTCACCAGAACGACGGAACCGACGGTTGCACCGAGGTTGTCGGCCATGTCTTTACCGAGGATGATGGGAGGCATGGCGGCGATGCGGGCCTGCACGTCGGCAAGCGAGTCGGGCGAGTTGCCGGCGGGAGCGTTAGCGGAGTTTGGCGGCGCTTCCAGTTCGGCAGCGGAGCCTTCTTTAATCGAGTTCAGCAGATCGCCGACGCGGCGCTCGTCGGCTGGAATCATGCCTTTGAGCACTGCGCCGCGGGCTCGGGGGCCGCGAGAAATCAGGACCTGCTCAAAGATGGCGGGCGCGGCGGCAATGACATGCGGTTCTTTGGAAAGGCGCGCTAGCAGCGTGGGCCAGTCTTTGATGCCGTCGTCGGCGATGCGCAGCAGGCTGATATGCGAAGTCGAGCCGATGAGGCGCTCCTGCAAGTCCTGGCGAAATCCGTTGTTGATGGCAAGGGCGATGATGAGAGAAGCGACGCCGGCGGCCACTCCGGCCACGGAAATCCCCGTGATTACGCCGATGAAGGCCTGCCTGCGTTTGGCGCGCAGATAGCGAGTGGCAATGAAGAGTTCGAAGCGCATCGGAGCTTGGAGCTGTCAGCTCTCAGCTTTCAGCCAAGTCGGATTATAACGATTAGGCCTCCTTCTGCCCGACGGGATTCGAGCGATAGATCGATTCGACTCGGTGTTCTGCCGTGCTTGCTCGGCCGCTCACTGCGGTGAAGGATTCCCCTTGGCCTCTTCCAGTGCCTTCTTTAACTCTGGATGTTCCGAAAGCACTTCCAGCATGCTGTCTTGCCCCAGCTGCTCTCCCCATTTTTCTCCTCTTTGCTGTGACTCTGCCACAATCCGGGGCAGAACATTAACCGCCTTCTGGCCGAGGGGTGTTTGATAGAACTGAATCAATCCTTTGATCTCTTCGTTGGTCAAGTACTTGTCATAAATGGGGACGATAAGCTCCACAAGTTGCTGTGGATCGGCCTTGGACTGAAACTTGGCAAAGAAGAGATCAACCAGTTTGTCGCGATAGTCTCCTGCCGGAAGAGCCTTGGCCATAAGCGGCCTCAATGTGTCTCCCATGCTGACCATTGTTTGCGCCATGATCCCTTTGACGCCGCTAACTTCCAGCAGTTTCCGAATGTCGGCTGCCTTGCCAGGATCAACGACGCTTTGTTGGCTTGAAGGACTGACCGCTGCTACACTCGTCTGGCTTTTAGGCGATTCAGAAGCGGACTGAGCGTAGAGCTGCCCCGTCGTACAGAACAGGAGAAAACAAGCGAAGAAATTCATTTTGGATTTCATCAGTTCTCCTCAACGCGATCAGCAGGGATACTATTTGATGTGCGGACCGCGAAGGTCTGGGCAATTCGCTCAAGTCATCCTGGTGAGAAGTAAACTTAGCATTATTAATCAATGCCTGCTACTGTCGACCCCAAAGCTGGACGCATTGCCTTCACGAATCCCGATTTCGTCCTCTTCCAGATTGCGCGTTTTCTGATTGTTGCCGCCGTTGAAATGCAGGCGGTCGCCGTTGGCTGGCAGGTTTATGACATTACGCATCGCGCGCTCGATCTAGGGCTGGTCGGGCTGGCGCAGTTTTTGCCGGGGATTCTGTTGTTCCTGGTTTCGGGGCATGCTTCCGATCGATTCGACCGGCGAAAAGTTTTGGGTTCATGCTACGCCGGGTATGCTTTGTGCTCAGGCTTGCTGCTGGCGATCACGCTGCGCGGCGTTCCGTCCGTGCATGCGATTTATGCCGTGCTGGGGATGCTGGGCGTGGTGCGGTCGTTCAACGGCACAGCCAGCCGCTCGATTCTGCCGCAACTGGTTCCGGACGAGCATTTCACCAATGCTGTCGCGTGGAATGCGACTACGTTTCAGTCAGCCACGATTCTGGGGCCGTCGCTGGGGGGCATTCTCTACGCGGCGTTTCGCGGGCCGGCGGCAGTGTATGCGATGGCCATGATCACGGCCTTCGGGGCGCTGGCTTCCATGTTCCGCATCCAGACGCGGCCGCAGGTGCGCAAACGGGAACCGGTGAGCGCGAAAACAATTCTCGCCGGACTGCATTTTATCTGGCGGGAAAAAATGGTTCTGGGCGCGATCTCGCTGGATTTGTTTGCCGTGCTGCTGGGCGGAGCGACGGCTTTGCTGCCGGTTTACGCGCGGGAAATTCTGCACACCGGCCCCTGGGGACTGGGACTGTTGCGCACCGCGCCGGGCGTGGGGGCGGCGCTGATGGCGATGGCGGTAGCACATCGTCCATTGAAGGGGCGGTCAGGGCCAACGCTGTTCTGGGCGGTGGCAGGATTCGGCGTTTGCACCATTCTTTTCGGCATTTCACGGAGCCTGACTTTGTCGCTGGCTTCGCTTATTTGCCTGGGCGCGGCCGATATGGTGAGCGTGATCATCCGCGCCACTCTGGTGCAGTTGCGCACGCCCGATCAGATGCGCGGGCGCGTGATGGCGGTCGACATGGTTTTTATTGGCACTTCAAATGAATTGGGCCAGTTCGAATCGGGATTGACGGCGCAATGGTTTGGCACGGTTCCGGCCGTTCTGCTGGGGGGCGTCGGCACACTGGTCGTGATTGCGATCTGGGCGTGGAAATTTCCAGAATTGCGGCGGGCGGGAAAATTACAAGAGATGAAGAGCGTGGTGGAGGAAGCGGCAGAAGAAAGAGCGATGACGGGATGATGTCTGGAAAGCTGTCTGGTTATCTCAATGCTGAGAGTGAAACTCACCTCACGCAAAAGGGCGAGAAACGAAACACCCGCAGAAAGCGTTTAGCCGGGCAGTTTGAACTTCACAGTGATTTGGGTCTGAATTTCGACGGGTTCGCCGTTCAGGAGATACGGCTTGTACTTCCATTGTTTTACGGCGTCGGCGGCGGCATGGGAAAGAGTCGAGTCCCCGCTGAGAATCTTAATGGCAGTGATCTCGCCGTTCTTCGAAATGGTGGCCATAAGTTCGACGTTGCCTTCAACGTGCGTGCGCAATGCCGCAGGCGGATAGGCAGGCGGCGTTTCTTTGATCAGCAGCCCGCGGGAAACGCCTTGCGATACGTGCAAGGTTTGTAACACAGGCGTTGGCGCGCTGGCTTTGGGCATCAGGCCGGGCATGGGCGCGCTGCCGTCCGAAGCTAGTGCATTCAGGCTCGGCGCTGCCGGGGCGTCAACGTTGGCGGATTTCTTCGTGGCTGGAGAATTTCCGCTCCTAAGAACGATCGGCGCCGGGCCTTCCGCATTGCCCGAATCTACCGGCGCAGGTTTGTTTGCCACGGCTTTGGGAGAATCGGCGCCGGCTTTGGACTTGTGGTTGGGCGCAGTTTCGGTTGTTGCGGGCGCTGGTTCGGAAAAGTCGTTCACCTCGGTTGCGGTTTGCGGCGGCGCCGGATTGGCTGACGGGGCAGTCGCAACCGGCGCGGGTATGGGTGTTGCCACTGCGGGACTCGTTGCCGGCGCAGGCTGAGACATCTTTGGCGCACTGGCGGGCGGCTGTGAGCTGCTCGGAGTGGCGATACCGGGCTTCGAGAAGTACGACCAGGCGGCATAACCTCCTGCCGCCAGCACAACGATTACCGCAACGGCGAGCAGAATCTTCTTACTTCCGCCCGGGGCCGGTTTTTCTTCTCCGCCAACGTTGCCGCCAAAGGTGAACGAAGGCGCAGGCGTGTCCGGGGAAGCCGGTGCCTGACCGTCTACGCGCGGCTCCAGCGGAACTTCCACCGGCATTGAAGATTCCTGGGGCTTTGGCGCGACGGGTTCGCGTGCGGGAGCGGGACCGCTGGCTGCGCCGCTGAAAGAAGGTGCCGATGCCGGAAATGGCTTTGCGGGCTCCGGCGCTTTCGCGGCCGCGGGCCTGGCCTCTGCTACAGCGGGCGAAGGAAATACTGGCTTGGAAATCTGCGGCTTTGCCGCTTCGAATGGCTGGGGCTCGGTGCCGTCATCAAGAATGTCGATGAGGGGATCGTTATCTTCCTCGCTATGCGATGCAGCTGAGGCGGCCATCACCGGCGGCGCCGGAGCTTTGGGAACAGCAGGCGATGAAATCGGAGTTTTCGCTGCAACTGCTGTTGGAACTACCGGCCGGGGCGAAGAAGTCGGCGCAGACGCAGCTGGCTTGGGCGCCGCCGACGGGTTCTGTGTAGCGCCGGCAGCAGACTCTGCGACGGGCTTTGCCCCGTCATTCTTGCGCAGCAATCCGCGGGCTACCCGTAACGTGCCTTTGGCCTGCTCGATATTGATGGGTTTGGTCAGAACCAGGTTTGCGCCGATGCGGAAAGCTTTGGCCACTCCGGCCTGGCCTTCTACGACTGCGACGGCGAGTGCAGCCTGGTTATTGGCGGTGTTGCGCGCGCTCTTGAACAACAGTGTGGCGTTCTGCTCGTTATCGCAATCCACCACAACCGCGTCGAAACGCTCGGCCATCAACTTTTTGACGGCGGCAAACGGCTCGGTGCAGGGGGTGACCTCAAAATCCAGCTCGGAAAGGACTTGCGTCACGGTACGAGCGGTTTTCTCATCGGGGCAGAATAAGAGCGCTTGGTAACCCATACTGAAGTCATCGTAGGTACAGGCGTAAGGGGCATCAAGTTACGCTGGTAATTGGGAAACCGGCATAAATTGAAGGCTTTCGCGGTGTGGATACAATACGGGCGTGCGAATTCCGGCGTGGCTGAAATGCCTGTGGACGGCGTGGCTGCTGCTGTGGGCTCCTGTGTATTGGCGGCAGTACGGAGCGCAGAATTTCCTTTTCTTTTGCGATCTGGGGAATATTTTGATTGGGATCGCGCTATGGCTGGAAAGCCCGCTGATTTTTTCCTGGCAGGCGTGCGGGCTGCTGTTGTTTCAAATTCTGTTCGACCTGGATTTACTGGGTGCGGCGCTCGCGGGAAAGCACTTCATTGGCGGATCGGAGTACGTGTTCGATCCCCACATTCGCTTATGGATTCGGATGTTTGCGCTGTTTCATGTAGTGGCTCCAGCGCTGCTGCTGTGGGGGATTTGGCGGCTGGGCTATGACCGGCGCGGATGGAAGCTGCAAACGCTTACCGCGTGGCTTGTGATTCCGATTAATTATTTCTGGCGGCCCGAGGCTGATGTCAATTGGGCGCGCGGGCCTTTCTTCCGTGAGCAGCATGTGGTTCCGGGAACGGTCTACCTGCTGATCTATCTGGCCGCTGTCCCTGTGCTGGTCTACTATCCAACCCATAAATTCCTGAGCTGGCTTTCGCGCAAGTGGGCGCGGGAGTCAGGACGGGCGGCTTGAGCTTTTGGGCGCGGCCGGTTTCTCGATATTCGCCAGTTTATTTTTCGCGGCAGAATCGTCGGAACTCAAGTACAGCGTCTGCGAGGGTTTGGCGAGGCTGGCGCCGGAATCCTCGACCAGGCGCATGATCTTGAGCAAGGCGTCTTCGCGGACTTCGGCGTAAGTGTTGTAATCCTGGGTCAGGACGTAGCAGACCAGCTCAATGTTCAGCGCGGACGGCGAAATTTCAACCAGGCGGACGCGAATGCTTGACGCCTCGATCTTGGGGTTGTTTTTTAACACGCGCTCGATCTCGTCCATCGCGGAACGGAGTTGGTCGGAAGTCGTATCCAAATGGAAAGGCAGAACGGTCTTGAAAAGAATTTTCTCGCGGCGGCTCAGATTTTCCACGTTGATGGTGGCGACAGTTCCGTTGGGAATGGCGAGCAGGGTGCGCTCTTCCGTGCGCACACGCGTGGAACGCAATCCGATATCTTCGACAGTGCCGGTGCGATCTCCGAACTTGCAAACATCGCCGACGTGAATGACCTCGTCCCCAAGGACAGAAACACCGCCAAACAGGTTTGCGATTGTCTGTTGGGCGCCGAAACCGATGGCCAGGCCGCCAATGCCAAGGCCGGCAAGCGCGGTAGTGAGATTAACGCCGAGGATGCCGAGAATAAGAAATACTCCGACCACCACGATGCAGGCTTTGATCATGCGCTCGCCCAGCAACATGAGCGATCCCGTGCCGCCATGGCCCAGAGCGAGGGCGCGATTCCGTACGCGCCGCAGAGACCAGCGGATGGCGCGCCAGAGAATCCAGTTCGCGCCTATGATCACCGCGATGGCGGTGATCTGGTTGTAATAATGCCGGGGAAGCAGAGCCAGCCCGAGATAACTGGCCAGAATGCGGTGAGTGATGGCGCCCAGCAGAAGCCATAGCGGAGGGGAGAGCGCGCGCGACTGTTCCAGCTCCGCCTGACCGCGCCGGCGCGCCCACCAGCGCAAAGGCAATTGAAAAACCATCAATACAACCCAGCCCGCGGCGGCGGCGATGGGCAGCAGCAGGATAAGAGCAAACCACTGCCAGAAGGCCACTCCACCGATTTCGTTCCGGACCAGCCATGCGGGAAGGTGAGTTTCCACCTGACGGCCCTTGACCTGGTTGTAAAGCTCGGCCACTTTGGCGAGCGAGTCCGCGGAGATCAGCCAGATCTTGCCGGAGGCGGGATCCGGGACACGAACGAGTTCAAGTTCGTCTTCCACATCCCCGGCTGACATGGTTCCGAGCTTTTGCCGGTCGAGCGGAACATCTTCCTGTGGAGTTCCTTCCGGTGCGCGGCTGGGGCGCAAACTGCCGGTGAACGCGCGATCCATGACGAACTTCAGCTTCATGGCGTCGGCGTCACCCTCGGAGAGACGGCGCGCCGGGCTCATTTGCAGATACTGCGCGGCCAGACTGTAATCCCCGCCCTGGGCGGCGGCGAGAAATCCATAAACCGTACCGTAGGGAGTATCACGCCCCAGGCGATCGGCGGCTTTCGCGCTGGCCGGGGGAGAGCCCTGCAAGAGTTGCGTGAGCGGACTCTGCGCCAAGAGCGGAATGCAAAGAAGAAAAATGATTACAAGATGTTTATATCGAGTAAACATAGGGCCATTCCGGCGCGGACGAGAGCGGGCGGACCAATTGCGAATGAGATTTCATTGTATCGAATATGGCGACGAAAGCTCGCGCTAGCGTCTAGGACGGTACAAATCGGTGCTGGTGCCGAAGAAAACTTCGGCCGACTCCATGACCGTTTCCGAAAGCGTGGGGTGCGGATGGATGGTCATGGCGACATCGTGCGCGTTGGCGGCCATCTCGATGGCGAGAACGCCTTCGGCGATCAGTTCACCGGCGCCTGCGCCCGTAATTCCCACTCCGAGCACGCGCTCGGTCTGAGGATCGATGATGAGTTTCGTGAGGCCTTCCGGGCGATCAAGCGTAACAGCGCGTCCCGAGGCTGCCCACGGGAACTTGACGACTCTGACTTCGCGCCCCTCCTCTTGCGCCCGGGTTTCGGTAAGCCCAGCCCAGGCAACTTCGGGATCGGTGAAAACAACCGCGGGAATGGCATGCGGCTCAAAGGCGACTTTGTGTCCGGCAATGGCTTCGACGGCAGTGCGACCCTCGTGCATGGCTTTGTGCGCCAGCATGGGTTCGCCGACGACGTCGCCGACGGCAGAGATGGAAGGATCGGCGGTTTGAAGCTGCTTGTTTACTTCGATGAAGCCGCGCGGGCCGACTTGCACCTGCGTTTTTTCGAGGCCGGGAATTTCGGAGTTGGCCTTGC
>DATLKM010000259.1:0-4646 GCA_035538435.1 Binatia bacterium | reverse complement strand
AAGACGCATACGATTCCCATGTTCGACAGGAACATGCAAAAAGAACCTACGCCGCCTTTCAAGACAGACTTGCGGAGGAACCAGTTCGTACAGAGTTGGTAGAGCTTGAGTGAGAATTGCAAACAAAGAAGAACGGACCGAAAACAAGCACGGCCTTTGGACGAAACGGCAGACGAGGCCCTCGCGAAACGAGCCTTGGTCCTGGTGAGTCTCGCCTGCGACTTATGACAGCCTCAACTTCTTGTTTGCCCGTCATCCGGGAGCAATCGCGATCACCTCCGAAGTGGCTTGAAAAATCGTGCGGACGCCTTATAAAGGACAGACCGCCTCGCGGCGGTCTGTCGAGAATAGAGAAGTTCGCGGTCTTCGCTACGCTGTCGCCGCCTTACTCTTTTGAACCGCAGTCGCGGCTTTTCGGATCACATCTAGCACGAAGTCAGGCTGGGACAACATCGGTACGTGGCTGCTATCGGTCTCGACGACAGTTGCTCCCATACGCTTCGCGACGAAACGCTCCAACTCGGGCTGGATAGTATGGTCCTTTGTAGCTACGATGTACCAACTCGGCTTCGATTTCCAAGCGGTCCCTTCAACCTTTTGATTGAAGAGATCCGCAACAGGAGCGCCTTGTGTTGCCCAGACGAGATCCTGCTCATGCGCGGGCAGATCGCCCGCGAAGGAAGGAACACCATCTCGTTTGAGCCAAACACGTCCGTCTGTCACTTCTACATGCGAGAAAATATCTGTGTGTGGAAACTTTTCCTGCAGCTTCTGTGTGGTCTCATCATCATCTGGGGCGAACGCAGCCACGTAGACGAGCGCGGCTACGCGGGAATCCGTTCCGGCCGCCGTGATGACCGAGCCACCGTAGGAATGACCAACCAGGATCGCGGGGCTGCTGACACGGCCCAAGGTTCTCTTCACGCAATCTACATCGCCGGCGTGTGAGTCAAGTCCGTGCTGAGAAGCGATCACTTCAAATCCTTCCTTCTGGAGAGTTGGGATCAGTTTGCTGAAGCATGAACCGTCGGCCCATAACCCGTGAACGAATACGATGCTAGGTTTACGTTGCAAGGACATGGAAACCTCCTGAGTTTAAGTTGGGACAACTAGCGTTATCCACTGTCGCTATACGATGCGCCTGTCTCACAGTGGTTAGCAAATACTTTGTGTGCTGCAGATATGCCTCGAAAGTATGGGTGGCTCACAATGAAATTTCGTCATTTGCGCTATTTCATTGCAGTCGCCCAGGATGTTTGAGTGACCAACTCTAACGATGGGGTCTTTGGCAACTCTGCGACTTTTCATGCAAATGAACGGATAAACAGGCTTTCTACTCGTATCGCCCGGGAACTATTTACTGACGCTTTTTGCGGCATCCAATATCACATTCAACACTTCATTCGGTTTGGAGAGCATCGCAACATGACTGCTCTTTAGGATCGTCGTTTTTGCATTCGCTCGTTTTGCCATTCTTTTTTCAAGCTCAGGATTGATGGCATTGTCTTCGGAAGCAACCACATACCACGATGGTTTGGTTTTCCATGCGGCATTGACGCCGACATCACTAAATACCTTCTGGAAAGCTGGTTGCTGAACGGCGTACACCAGATCCTGCTCTTTCGGACTCAAATCCCCAGCAAACCCTTTGGCGACTCCTTCTCTCGAAAGCGTTAAGTACCCGTTTGCATTCTGAATGAAACCCGGAAGGATTGTCGGAGAAACGCTCTCGCCCAGCGAACCCGCGGTCTCGCCTTTATCCTGTGCGAATGCCGCGATATATACCAGGGCCTTGACACGCGGATCCGCGCCCGCTTCGGTGATGACAGATCCACCCCAAGAATGCCCGACGAGAACCACGTCGCCGTCGGCGCGGTCAATCGCTCTTTTGGTCGCCGCCACATCGTCTTCAAGGGACGTGGTGGGATTCTGTACCGAAATTACCTTGTACTCCTTATCGACAAGCGGATTGATTATCTTGCTCCAGCAAGAACCGTCGGCCCAAAGCCCGTGGACAAAAACAATCGTAGGTTTCTTGTTCACAGAATCCCCAGTTTGTGCAACAGCGCTTGAACCCAGGAATAGAACGCCCGCGACAATTGCCGCGAGCAGAGTTTTGGTGATCTCCTTCATCGCATTCCTCCTTACCGAACTGGTTATTCAAAGCCACGAAGCGCTGCAGACGCGCATCCTCTGCCTTGTAAACCACACCCATCCCACCGCCGCTGAGTCTTTCGAGGATGCGATAGTGGGAAACGGTCTGTCCGATGAACGCATCGGAGTCCGTCATAGTGCCGCCATCTTAGGATGCGAACGGAGGTGAGTCAACAAATTCAGGCAGTTTGCGAGGCTGGGCTGAGCACCTAAATGGATAGGGAATGAATGGAATCGCCAATCCCAACGGTGTGTTTGCGCGGTCGTCTTACCGTAAGCGGCGAAGGCTGTCCACGGAAGGCACGAAGTAATAGGAGCCGGTCAGCGGCTGCGTAAAGCGGGTAAGGGCGTCGCGCGTGCCGTGAACTAGGCCAGCCATACTATCGAGCATTCTGGAAAGCCGTTTCTGGTCTGCGCTAAACCCGACGAACACGGTGCCATGGTCGTCAACCTTTCCGTAGGGCATGTTGCGGCGAAAAATGTGCCCGAACTCGTCCTGGTCGGTACGAGCGACATGCGAGTCCAATGGCTTGTTTTCGAGTTCGATGCTGTCGAGCTTGGTGCGCCCCATGACGCGCTCCTGCTGATCCACCGGCAAGGCTTCCCACTCAGCCACCTTGTGCTTCCATTTTTGAAGCAACAGCACGGAACCGGCCGCGCCGGGGACTCCTTCGGGCAACAGCGCTGCGATGGGAGCGTCGAGCAGTGTTGGATTCTCAGAGCCGTCGATGAAGCCGCTAAGATCACGATCATGCCGGTACGGCCAACTCGAGGTTTCCTCGGCTAACGACGCCAGGCCTGCGAGATCATGAATCACCGAGCGGGCCATATCGAAGATAACGTCATACGCACTGCCGGAAAGCCACACCAGTGCGTCGTGTTGCGTGGCTGGCATCACGA
Source organism: Binatia bacterium (assembly GCA_035538435.1). GTDB lineage: Bacteria > Acidobacteriota > Terriglobia > Terriglobales > Acidobacteriaceae > Sulfotelmatobacter. The sequence continues at coordinate 1,592 of DATLKM010000259.1, read as the reverse complement.
ATCCGTCTGCGCCCTGGATCTCTTTGTTGAAGCCCTCGACGCCCGGGGGCATGCCATCTGGAACTATGTCGCGCCAGAGTTCAGGCCGGAAGCCGATGACAAAGTTCACTCCCCCCGTAGTGGTCCGTGGTTCTCGGACAGCGGAAATAGTACCGGCGAACTCTTTACGCTTCTTCGCGTCCAGAATGTCAAATTCCAGGTACACATGAGAGGAGGTTCCAAGAGCGAAGATTCCAGCCTGAGGCGTGTACATGCAGGGATTATATCGAGCAGGCCCTTAAGTAAATACAACTAAGCTCGACCCGGATCACTACAGCAGCCGCTAAACGGATTTAAGTACGACAAAGGCGCGCTTTGCTTTACCTAACTCCAGGATGGTCGGCAACTCTTCCCCAATCCTTCACTGTCAGAGTTGCCCGTCACTCGACCAGAATTCGACTCGCGGAAGTTTGTCCGCGCTCGCCGCAAGATTCTTCGCGTTAAAAGGTGTTCCCCGGACAAGCGTATTCTAGTCCGGGCCTGGAAGGTTGAAAGACGCTGATGGCCACGTTCGCGATTCGATCGTTTTCGTTTCACCAGAAACGATCGGTGGCATGAAGTTGGATATCAACGTTCCTCATAAGTCCAGGACCACCTCGCCCCGAGGTCGGCAGCAGCAAATGAGCGCATCTTCCTTGGCGGGCGGCTCCAGCGGCTCAGGGTCGTATTCCACGTCGCCAGCAATCAGCGCCGTTTCACAGGTGTGGCAGACACCGGTTCGACAGGACCACCTTACTTGCACATCGCATGCTTCTGCAAGTTCGAGCAGGCTCCCGTATTTTGCATTCCAAGGCAACGTGAGTCCGCTCCGCGCGAACGAGACTTGCGGTCCGAGGCCCACCGGTTCCGCAGGCAAATGCGGAGAATGAGTCACGGCTTTCATTCCCGGTGTGATCGAATCCAGTGCGCCGAAAATCTCTATGTGAATACGTTCCTGTGTCACACCCCAAGCCGTTAAGCCAGCAGCAAGCTCTCGCAAAAACACCGGAGGGCCGCATAGATAAAATTGGCCCTTCCGCGGAACGCCAATTTTCGCGATTATGGAAGCAGTCAGACGCCCCGGGGCATCGAAATCGATGCCCTTTTTGTCGGCTGGCCCCGGCCTGCTGTACTGGATATAGCTGTGGGCGTCCGGCAATTTCTCCAGCAGAGCACGCGACTCCTCCCTGAATGGGTGTTCCTCACGATTTCGTGCTCCGTGGAGCCACCAAACTGGGTGGCGTGACTTTTCGGCGGCCAAAACATGCAGCATAGCTAACACCGGTGTCACCCCAACCCCCGCGCTCAGAAGCACGACCGGCTCGCTTCGGGAATGCAGTGTGAAGCTGCCTCGGGGAGCGCTTACCTCCAAAATGCTGCCGGGTTTTATTCGAGTGAGCAGATATGTGCTGGCTATTCCGTTTTCTTCTTGCTTAATGCTTACGCGATATTCCTCGGTGCTGGGCAGGTCTGACAGCGAATAGCTACGCAATACCGGCGGCCCGCCGGGCTGCACATACAGGCGCAGAACCACGAATTGTCCCGGCTGCGCAGCTACCAGGGATTGGCCATCA
>DATLKM010000258.1:0-7599 GCA_035538435.1 Binatia bacterium | reverse complement strand
ATCTCTGATGCTGCCCATAAATGTCGCGCCAGCCCGCAGTTTTCGCCGAATCTGCCTTGCGGCTTGAAACAATTCCTCGTCACTCCCAAGGTGCGGAAGGGCGTTGTCGATGCACATGACAGCGTCGAAATTCCCGACCGGAATTTCAGTCAAATCCAACATGTCCGCGACGAACAGCTGAACATTCAAACCTCTCTTTGCCGCTTCCACGCGGGTCCGTTCAACTGACGCAGGACTAAGGTCACAGGCGGTAACTGTGAGTCCAAGGCTGGCCAAGCCTAGCGTTTGTGTTCCGATTCCGCAGGCACAATCTAGAATCCGTAAGACACCTGGCGCGCCGCACTCGCGCTCAAGGATTGGCGCGAGAGCCGCGGCTTGGCGTTTCATGGAAGCGTCCCAATCTTCGAAGATGAGGTGGTAGTTGCTGGCGAGTCGGTCGTAGAAATGCTTCACCCCTTCGGCCATGCAACATTGTAACGATTTCTGAAAACTGTAGGTGAGCGTGGGCAGCCTCCCTGCGCCAAGTCTTCGAGCCGGGTTTTTCCGCAGCCTGCTAGGACGCATTCTGCTCAGGCAGGTTGGCCCCAGTGAGTTGTCGCTTCGAGCACAACGAGGGATTTCGACGGACGGAAGACTGGCATGAGAAATCTAAAGCGATAGTTTAGATTTCTCAATACTGTTCTTGGCATCTCAAAGAAAATAGTCTACGCCTTGCAGCAAATTGGTATGTGCCGAGAAAGCCCCGCATCTGGCGGCCTTACTCGAGAAACTCAAGAATCAATTTCGAGGCGTGTTCACCGCGGCGGTCCGTTCTTTCATTCTCTCGGCCATCCGGGCAGTCACTTCATCGAAGTGCCAAGGGTGAAAATCATGGGTTTCCACACCGACATCCATGGAGAGTGAACCCGGTAGATCGGGGAGCTTCCCATGGGAGTGCGCGTAGAGATGCCACGCCCCGTGGCTAGAACGATTCCAAACACGCATCGCATAGTGGCAGAGCACGATGGGTTGGCCGTGTATGGATATTTCCGCAAGGTTGCTGAGCCAGGTGAACGCCTCCACGAGCTTCCTATCCGGCGATGATGTAGTCCTTTTCTGCGGGAATCTTGGAGATTTGTTCTGCGGTGAGGTTAAGGTGGGCGCTCACGGCCTCCGGCGGCAGCCGCCTGAGCCAGTTGTTCAAGGACACGTCCATGAACTCATTCGCCTTGAACATTTCCAGCGCCATGACATCGGTCTTGCCGGTGTTTTCAAAATAATGGCCGGCCACCCGGGGAACGAAACCCACGTCGTTGGCGTGGAAGTCCATGGTTCGGGCTCTTCCCCCGTTCATCATGATGGTCATGCGTCCTTGTCCGGCCAGCCAGAATTGCCACTCGCTGGCATTGGGATGCCAGTGCAATTCGCGCAAGGCCCCCGGTCTCAGAGTAATGAGCGCGGCCGCAATATGCTGGGACACGGGGAAATTGTGGGAGTCCACCACGCGCACTTCCCCTCCGGATGTTTTGACGGTGGGAGTCATGTCGAACAATCGGAACGTGTATTGAAGCGGTGACGCCACCCGCAATCCTCCGATCGACGCCTTGTCTTGCGCCAGAGATAAAGGCAGGTCGCAGGGGAAAATGTAGAGCGACTGGCCGCGCGCGATTTTGTCGATGACATCGTCACTCAGGCAAAGATTTTGTGCCAGGACTTTGCGCGGCGTGTGCGCAATGGTTTCCGACAGAAGGAAAGTCCCGTCCTCAGAGAAGTCGCCCTGATCGAAGACCAGCAGAAACTCGCAGCCGCCCGGCTTCAGGCCCTGAATGGAATGAGGAAAGCCCGCCGGGAACAGCCACAGGTCGCCCTTGGCCACATCGTCGATGAACATGCTTCCATCGGGGTTCATCACGGTGACGCGGGCGTTGCCGTCGAGCATGATGGCCCACTCATCGGCCGTGTGCCAGTGCAGTTCGCGGAAGCTGCCGGCCGTCAGGCGCATGTTCACCCCCGCCAGATCGGTGGAGGTGGGCAAGACCTTGGCGTTCACTTCATGCGTCCAGCCCCCATTCTGCACCCGCTTGTGGACCAGGTCGAAGGAATACCAGACCGGGCCGATGTCGCCGTGATCGGTTGGAGGGGGCAGGTTTGAACTCGGGTTTTCCACCAGCAGCGGCCGGTTTTCCTGGCCGGGATTGCTCACAGAAGTATTTTTTTCCGCTTCGCGTGTGTTCTGCGTCTGCTGGGCGGCCGCAATGCCGGCCAAAGCCGTGGTTGCCAGCGCCGCGGAACTCATCTCGAGGAAATTCCTGCGAGATGGGTTTGCCATTTCTTCCGGTTTGTCCAAAGCATCGCTCATGACTGCCTCCTTGCACCGACGAATCTAAAGGAAACACCCGACGGTTTCGCGTGTGAACGCAAGCGCAATGCCATGGCTCTTGACAGGAAAAGAATGTGCAGATCAGCAGGTTACGGCGGCAACACAGAATGGCTTCGCGGCGATCGTGTCCTTTGACGGACGCAATGTCCGTCAAAGGTCAGATTTTGGAATGTGTGGGGCGTTGCAGATTAGGATTTCTGACGGCTTTCGGAAATCGATCCATCGATCGCGGAATCAGTTCCGCGTCAACTCGCTCTCCACCACGCCTGTAATGGTCACGAAGCGGATCACGCCCTGGCCGTCCTCAAACACCAGACCCGTGCCCTTGGGATTCACTACCGCTCCGACCAGATGACCGTAGGCTCTTGGAATGCCGCCGTGGGTGGGAGTTTGATCGTAACGGGCGAGCTCTCCCTCCTTCATACCGGTCATGCTCACGAACCGGATCGTGCCGTCTTTATCTTCAAACACCAGTCCCGTGCCGATCTGGTCGGCGATTGCGGCCGCGACGCGGCCATATGATTTAGGCACTGCGCCCTCGATTGCCGCGTAGGATTGCGGCGCGTTCGCTTGCTGCGACCTGGCATACGCCACATTCGAGCGGCTTCCGCAAAGGTAACCAGCCATCACAAGCACAACCCCACCCAGGACGAGCCAAACCTGTCGCCTCATCTTTCCTTCCCTTCTACTTAGATTTGTCGAATCTGCCTGTTACGGCTGCACCAGGATCTTGTGCATCATGCCGAGATCTTCATGCAGCAGGATGTGGCAGTGAAACACAAAAGTGCCGGCGATGGTGGGGTCGGTAAAGTCCATGCGGACCTTGACGCTGTGGTAAGGCCCCGAACCCGTCCAATAGGGGATTTCAATGGTGTCGCGCATGTCATTCGGAACCGCTTTGCCATCGACCTCCAGCATCATGAAGTGAATCTGGTGGATGTGGAAGGCGTGCGTCTCCAGCGCGCGGTTCTCAATGGTCCAATCTTCCACCGCGCCCACTTTGGTCGTGATCGCGGGAGCTTCATTGGGATTGAACACCACCTGCTTCTGCCCATCTACCGTTACATAGAACTGAATCGGCCCATTGGTGCCGCCGAATTCCTCCGAGAAAAAGAGACTGCGGGAGGCGGTGGGGGCGGCATTTTTCAATCCCGCGAACTTGATGCCGTCGAGCGACATTTTCGGACCCGGTGCGATCGGATTGACCGGCGCCTTAGCCGCGCTGTTGTCGTCAACCAGTTGAATCGTGGCGAACGCCTGTAAAATATCCGCGTTCCCCGTCAGACCGGTGTTGTAGGCCAGCGTTTGAAACGTTCCGCTCCCCCCCGACGCAGGAGCCGTAACAATAAATTCGGCGCGGCCCGCGGGTGGGATGAGAATCGTGTTCTCCATGCGCGTGGCCGAGAGCGGATAGCCGTCCAGCGCGACTAACTCCAATTGTTCGGGAGCTCCGTTCACCAGCACCTGCACCGGCATGAAGTCCTGGAGCGTGGCGTTGGCCACGCGCCAGAACTCTTTCTGCCCCGGCTTCATCTGAATGATGGGAGTCAGCGGATTACCCGGGGCGGTCGTGGTCTGGTAGTTGATCGTCAGTTGGTAGGGACCGGGGACCCACGGAACCAGATACTGCTGGCGAATGACAAACACGCGCTCGGGCAGGCCTGAGACTTCCGGACGGACTTTATCCATTCCTTCGACCACCAATGCGCCCGCCGCGCCGCCGTTCACTTGAAACTCGGTGAACCCGTGCACGTGCGGATGGTACCAGTAAAGACCCGGCGGCTCCGTGGTCGGAATCTGAATGCTGTACTGGAAGGGGCCATCTCCCGGCTGGATCAACGTCGTCAACACGTCATCCTGATGACAGGTGGGCGGAACATTCAGGCCGTGAAAGTGAACGTTGGTCGACTGCAAGGTGGCCGTTCCGCCATCCCCGCAGGTCGTGCCCGCGGGCGCCGCCGCATGCATGTGCATTCCATTCCTGCCATCGGGGCTGTTGGTGGGAATGCTGTCGGTCACGTTCAACATCAATTTATCGCCGGGATTCACCCGCAACGTCGGCGATTCCACGACTCCATTCGAGCTTTGATATCGGTAGCAATAATGGGTATAGCCGTACTGATCGACCGAATATCCCAGGTTCAACCCTGCGTTGAGAACACCGTTCTGCGAATACAGGCTCAGAGCGTCCTGGACGACTGTCCCCGAGGCCGGCCGCGCGGGACACTGTCCCCAGGCCGCCGAAAAAGAAAATCCGCAAAACAAGAGTGTGAGAACAAGTTTGTATGCCGCCCGCATAAAGTGCTCCTGCTAGGAAAACTCGAATGTCGAATTGCTAAAACGAACGAGGGGGGAAACTTGTGATCGAAAGCAGCCCCTGGCTGTCCGGATCGAATACCGGCGACTTGGTGGACTCGGTCAAAGTGCATTTTCCATTCGCCGACGCCACCTGAATCATGGCAATGCTCGACTTCAAACCAAACTCGGCCGCATAAATCATTCCGCCGGTGCCGGTGTTTGTTTCAGTCGCTATTCCTGCCAGATACGACCATGCCGTGCCGTAGGCTTTGAGATTGTTCGAGGTACACCCTGGAGTAAGGGCTCCCGTGGTGGCGTTAAAAAACGCCGCGGTCAAAGCGTCCCCTTGGGTGTTGGCAATGTAAAGCAGCGTCTCGTCTGGGCTGAGCATGATGTTGCTGGAGTTGATCTGGGCGCCCACATTGTAAGCCACGGTAGCAGCCAGTTTGCCCGATGAGATATCGGAGACTTCAATGGAATTCGACGTCGCGGTGTCGCCAAAGATCGCGAAGTGTCCGTCCTGCGTGATGTCGACTCCGTTGGGGTAACTCGCCCCCTGCGATGTGTTGTAGGCAGTCGAATTTTGCTGGTCGCCGTTCGGAACCGGAGGCCCGTTCGCGATGTTGAATGACTCGATGGATCCGTCGCCGTAGGTCACGACCATCATGTTGCCGTGAATCTTCATCCCGCTGATAAATCCGCCCTGCAAACCGGTGGTGGCGACATCGCTAATGAAAGTGAGGCTGCACCCCGACTGAACCTGAAACGTTCCAATATTGCTCGAGTCAGTGTAGCCGGCGTAAAGATACTGGTTGTTCACCGCCAGGCCGACGCCGTTTGAAAGCCCGGTGTCGCTGGATGAACCGGTCGCGCTGCCGCCGATTTCCAAAGTGCTGACGGAAATTCCCGTGATCTCGCCGTTCGCAGCGGCCGAGGCAAAAATGCATTGATTATTGCTGCTGTTCAGCGCAACCACACGGTTCGCATTGAAATATCCGCCCGCAATGCCCGAGCCGGTCAGCGTGACGAATTTGTCCAGCGTCAACAGTCCGGTCGAGCCAACGCCGTAGAACGTCGCGCTCACGGGAAAAAATCCCGGCGAATCGTCATTGGTCACCACATAACTCGGAGTGCTCCCAGCCATGGCCGCGATAGGGAAAATGCAAAGCAGAAAGAGTGCGGGCACAACACGACAGCGAAGCAATTTGGCGGGCATAACTTCCTTCTTTCTACAGGAGGGTCACCGCGTTGTCATTGTAACCACACGCTCCCTGGCCTTCAATTGAGAACAAAGACTCTGCGAAGAAGATTGCAATCGTGGCGCAAGTTTGCTGACAAATCTTTACACCACAACTCCCTGACGTCCCGCCGCGATGCGAATACCTGCCGAAAAAGCGGGAGCAGAGGCCACTCGATGGCTCTCACTTGTCGTTGCGCTGCATCTCTGAAACTATCGTCGGTTCAATCCAGACACCCTCATGCGCCATCGCTTCCTGATGACGATTGCTGTGCTCGCGTGCGGCTTCCATCGCTGCCGGGCACAAGAGAGTCCCTACATCGTCACCTACGATCATTACCTTGAGGAGCCAGGCAGCCTTGAAGTGGAATATTTTTCGACTTTCGGCACGCAGCGCGCCGGCGATGATTTTCACGCCTTCTGGCTCGAGTTCGAATATGGCGCGGCCGCCTGGTGGACGACCGAACTTTACCTGGACGGCCAGACCACCTTCGGCCAGAGCACGCTGTATACCGGATTCCGCTGGGAAAACCGTTTTCGCCTGCTCCAGGAAGAACACTTCATCAATCCGGTCCTCTACCTCGAGTATGAGCAAACCAGCGGCGCTGACAAAATTCTGAAAGAAGTCGAAGGCCACGATGTAGAAGCTGACTATGCCGTTCCCAACGCCATTGCACGCAAAGAGCACGACCATGAACTTGAAACCAAATTGCTGCTTTCCACGACTTTTAAAGGCTGGAACATCGCCGAGAACACTCTGGCCACAAAAAATATGACCGGAGGCAATCCCTGGGAGTTCGGCTATGCCATCGGCACAAGCCGGCCGCTCGCGCTGAAGGCTTCCGCCCACCGCTGCAATCTTTGCCGCGAGAATTTCATCGCGGGCGCGGAAATGTATGGCGGCCTGGGCGACCGCCACAGCTTTGGCTTGCACGATACATCGCATTACGCCGCGGCAGTTGTGGCCTGGAACCTGCCCTCCGACTGGACCTTCCGCCTGTCGCCCGGCTGGGGCTTGAATGACAACAGCCATCGCTTTGTGTTGCGGTGGGGAGCTTCGCGCGAATTTTCCGGTTTTGGAGATCGAGCCGCCCGGATTCTGAGAGGCCTGAAGCAATGAGACGACGGCGAAAGTCGAATGCGTGGCTCGCCACTCTCGCCTTCCTGGCGGTATCATCGGGCGCTATTTGTGCGCAAAAAGACAGCGAGCGCTACAAGTACAAAGAAGACGGCATGGTCTACGCCGCGTTGGAAAAAGCGCCGAAAAAAGCCGTGGCAAAACGCAATCCCCTGGAAAACGATCCTGACGCAGTTGCCGCTGGCGCGAATCTTTTCGACCAGCACTGCTCTGAGTGTCACGGCGAACTGGCCGAAGGCAGCCACAAGGGCCCGAGTTTGCGCGCGCAGCAGATTCAGCAGGCCACGCCGGGAACTTTGTTCTGGATTCTCACCAATGGCGTCGTCCGCAGAGGAATGCCCGTCTGGTCTAAGTTGCCCGAACCCGAACGCTGGCAACTGGTGAGCTATGTGAAATCGTTGAAGCCGCAACCGGCCCAATAAAGTTTTTCAACGTCAGGCGTCGATGAATCTTCGACGATTTCCGCCTCTCTAATCTGGCAGGCCGCTGCCCGACGGAATAAAACCTCATCGCCTGCGATCGGGAGGAAAGATGGAAATCCGCGACAAGGCAATTTTTCTCGACTAC